>NZ_JBSWWT010000005.1:0-219119 GCF_056160225.1 Microbulbifer sp. ABF4_143 | reverse complement strand
GGGCCCTGAAGGCCGCATCTGCGGCGTTGCAGCTCTTGCAAAGGGCCGGGCCATTCGCGGCGAGCTGCGCCTAACAGCTGCAGCCTTCAGGGCCCGCAGAGGCATTGCGGAATTATTCAGGGGTTCCCTAGGTATCTGAGTGATTCGGGGGTCAGTGACCGGCTGACCACCCGGATCTCTGTCGACCCGGCAGTGTCCATTGCCGGGTCAACAACTACCGCTTCAGCTGCACTTTCCTCGGCTGCGTCATATTCTCCGGCAGGAGAATGTCGTTCAGTTCCTCCTCGCTCAGCAACTTCTCCGCGAGCACCAGTTCCTTCACGGTGCGGCCGCTGGCCAGTGCCTGTGCGGCGATGCGGGTGGCATTTTCGTAGCCGATAAAAGGGCTGACCGCGGTAATCAGGCCGATGCTGTTTTCCACCAGCTGGCGGCAGTGGTCCTCGTTGGCGGTAATGCCCTTGATGCAGCGGTTTGCCAGTGTGTCCATGGCCTGGGTCATCAGGCGCAGTGATTGCAGCAGGTTGAAGGCGATCACCGGCTCCATCACGTTCAGCTGCAGCTGGCCGCTCTCGGCCGCGAGGGTGATGGTCAGGTCGTTGCCGATCACCTGGTAGGCCACCTGGTTCACCACCTCCGGGATCACCGGATTCACCTTGCCGGGCATGATCGAGGAGCCCGGCTGCATCGGCGGCAGGTTGATCTCGTTCAGGCCGGCGCGGGGGCCGCTGGAGAGCAGGCGCAGGTCGCTGCAGATCTTGGAGATCTTCACTGCGATGCGCTTCATCACACCGGAGAAGATCACGAAGGCGCCCATATCGGAGGTGGCCTCCACCAGGTTTTCGGCGCAGACAAAATCGATAGCGGAGATTTCCGACAGGGCGTCGACCACCAGTTGGCGGTAGGCGGGGTCGGTGTTGATACCGGTGCCGATCGCGGTGCCGCCCAGGTTGATCTCCCTGAACAGCATGACCAGCTCTTTGACTCTGTCCACGTCCTCGCGCACGGTGGCGGCGAAGCCGGCGAACTCCTGGCCCAGGGTCATCGGGACGGCGTCCTGTAGCTGGGTGCGGCCCATCTTGATCACATTGGCGAACTCGTCCGCCTTCTTGTCAAACTCCAGGCACAGCTGCTCCATCGCGTGGACCAGGTCGCTGTAGCTGAGCAGTATCGCCAGGTTGATCGAGGTCGGGTAAACGTCGTTGGTGGACTGGGACAGGTTCACATGGTTGTTGGGATGGACTTTTTTATAGTCGCCCTTGCTGTGTCCCAGCAGCTCCAGCGCGCGGTTGGCGATCACCTCGTTGGCGTTCATGTTGGTGGAGGTGCCGGCGCCGCCCTGGATCATGTCCACCAGGAAGTGGTCGTGCAGTTCGCCGGCGATGATTTCGTCGCAGGCGCTGCCGATGGCCGCGGCCAGCTCGTGTTCCAGGTAGCCGAGCTCGCTGTTGGCGCGCGCGGCGGCCTTCTTGACCATGGCCAGCGCCTTCACCAGGTTCGGGAAGTGGTTCAGGGTGATGCCGGTGATCTGGAAATTCTCCAGCGCGCGCAGTGTCTGGATGCCGAAGTAGGCGTCGGCGGGCACTTCGCGTTCGCCGAGGAGGTCGCGCTCCAGGCGCGTCTCGGTGCCGGCGGTGAACAGCGGCATGGGTTTCAGTGTGTGGAAATCGCTCGTCATACTGCTTCCTTTGGGTTATTTGCCTGGCGGTGGTGTTTCCACTTGGGCAGTTTCTGGCGCCCCTGCTGCCGGGAGGCTTTTGCGGGACACGCCGTGAATACGTCCCTGTAGGCTTGTCGGCCGGGTCCCTCCGGCCGACAGTCCCGCAAAAGCCTCCCGGCGGCAGGGGCTTCGCATCTGATCGCAGATGTTGTTAATCACTATCAATTAAAGCGGCGTAGCCAAAAAACTCTGCGGCCCTTCGCCGTCCGAAGCGCGGATGTTCTCGCGGATATTGCGATTGATCTCGTCCGAGTCCGGGCCGAAGACACCGCATAGTTTCAGCGCGCTCCTGACGCTGATATTGCGCCCGAGGGACTCCAGAACCACCTTGGTGCAGACCGGCTCGCGCCTGTCGCTGGCGGAGACGCCCAGCTTCAGGCCGGACAGGTAGCTCACCCGGCTCTTGTAGGTGGGGTAGAGGATCGTCTGCGCAATTTCGTTGCGGGTCAGCGCCTCGTAGCCGATCAGGAAAATGCGCTCGGAGAGGAAAAACATCATGCCCTTGTAGCGCGACTTGTACCACTCTTCGCGGTCCGGGTAGCGCATGCGTTCGAAGCGCTGGAAGTAGTAACCGTCGCCGTCCGACTCGATGCGCAGCAGGCTGCGGATGATATGGTCCTGGAAGGTCATCGAATAGTGGTATTCGAAGTAGAAGCCGAGGTACTTGTCCGCGTGGCCCTGGGAGTCATGCATCAGCGTGTCTATATCCCCGGCGTAGGGGCGCGCGGGCGCGGCGGATATACCCGGAGTGCTGCGCACGCGAATGATCTGCGCGAACTGTTCGTGGGGCATCTGGATTTCATGGGGCTCCACGCCGAAGAAGTCGCAGATCCTGGTCAGGGTGTAGCGGGAGGGCTGGGTGTCCCCGCTCAGGTATTTGTTGAACTGCGCGCGGTTGATATCCATGCGCCGGCAGACCTCGGCGATGGAGCGGTAGTAACTGCATAGCAGGCGCAGGTTGTGCGCTAAGTCGCTGCTCATTTCGGCGGTGTCGTCCAGTCGTCTGTGTTCTGGCTGTGGTTCCGGGTTCTGCTGTGCTTCTGGTGGGGGCCAGGGAGGGGCGGTTTTGCCGCGCCGGTAGAGAATATCTAAGGCGTACACTCTCCACAGAGCGAAGTTGGCATCATTTCCCGTACCTTCTGCGTCGGTACATCCATAGCCAGCAGATGATTCAGCTTCGCGTACGCGGCCTCGGTGGTCATGTCCAGACCGCCGATCACACCGGCCTGCAGCAGCGCCGAGCCGGCCGCGTATTTTTCCAGGTCGACGCGGTTTTCCAGGCACTGGGAGACGGCCACACAGACGGTGCCGCGCGCGCTGGCCTGTTCCAGCAGCCCGGTGAATTGTCTGTCGCCGGTCGGTGCGTTGCCGGTGCCGTAGGTCTCGATGATCAGTCCGCGCGGCCCGTATTCCAGCAGCTTGCCGACGAAGTGGGCGGAAATGCCGGGGAAGAGTTTCAGTATCGCGACGCCGCCATCGGCGCGCTCGGGTATCTGGAAGGCCCGGCGCCCGGCGGCCGGGAGCAGGGTGCCGCGGTCGATCTTCATATGGATGCCGACTTCGCCCAGCAGCGGATAGTTTGGCGATGCGAAGGCGTCCAGGGAGCCGGAGCTGACCTTGGTGGCGCGGTTTCCGCGCAGCAGCTTGCCGTTGAAATAGAGGCACACCTCGGCCAGCGCCTCGTCCGCGCAGAGCAGCAGCGCGGCGATCAGGTTGTTGTGGGCGTCGCTGCGCATCTCCCGCAGCGGAATCTGCGAGCCGGTGACGATGACCGGCTTGTCCAGCCCCTGCAGCGCGAAGGACAGGGCCGAGGCGGTGTAGGCCATGGTGTCGGTGCCGTGCAGCACGATGAAGCCGGCGTAGCGGTCGTAGTGGTCGCGGATGCAGCCGGCGATGCGATACCAGTCGCCGGGCTGCATGTTGGCGCTGTCCAGAAGCTGATCGAACGCGTGGAAATCGTACTCCGGCAGTTCGCCGGCGGTGTTCGCGAGCAGCGTTTCCAGCAGCGCTTCCAGGTCGGTATCCGGCACATAGCCGGAAGCGCTGCGCCGCATACCCAGTGTGCCGCCGGTGTAGAGAATCAGGGTTTTCTTCATAGTGCTCGCCGCTGAACCGGTTTTCAGGTGGCGACATTTTTTGCGAAAGCGGCCCGCGGCGCAATTTCGCGGAGTGACGGCACCTGATGCTAGTAGATGCTTTTATAGCATCTGCTGGCATCTGTGTCTGTTCGGGGCTGGGACGCGCACAGGCTCGACGCTTGTGCGCAATTTTATTGACATTTTCCCCCTTATCTCAGTAAGGTTGTCGTCCTTTTTGTCGATTTCTATACCACTTATTGCGCTGTTGCCTGGCTCGAGTCCGGCGCCGGGGTTTTCGCTATCGCGCCGAGCCCCGCCGCGGCATCGCTCAGGACCTGTTGCGCGGAGGGAAGTTGTGAGCGCACCCGTCGAAGAAACCACCGAACTGGCAAGTCAATCCCCTGCTGCGGACGGCGCGCGGCGCGCGGTGCGCATCGGCATCTGCGGCCTGGGCACTGTCGGCAGCGGCACCGTCAATGTGATGGCGCGCAACTTCGAGGAGATTGCCGCGCGCTGCGGCCGCCCGGTGGAGATAGTGCAAATCGGCGCGCGCCGGGACAATCCGGCCTGCGATACCAGCCACCTGGAGGTCACCCGCGAAATCTTCGACGTGGCCAACAACCCGGACGTGGATATCCTGGTGGAGCTGATCGGCGGCACCACCGTGGCGCGCGAACTGGTGCTGGCGGCGATCGACAACGGCAAGCACGTGGTCACCGCGAACAAGGCGCTGATCGCGGTGCACGGCAACGAGCTGTTCGCCGCGGCCGCGGAGAAGGGCGTGACTATCGCCTACGAAGCCGCGGTGGCCGGCGGTATCCCGATCATCAAGTCCCTGCGCGAAGGCCTGGTGGGCAACCGCATCCAGTGGCTGGCGGGCATTATCAACGGCACCGGCAACTATATTCTCACCGAGATGCGCGAGAAGGGACGCAGTTTTGCCGAGGCGCTGGCCCAGGCGCAGGCCCTGGGTTACGCCGAGGCGGACCCCACCTTCGACGTCGAGGGGATAGATGCGGCGCACAAGCTGGTGATCATGGCTTCGCTGGCCTTCGCGATGCCGCTGGCGTTCGACAAGGTCTACACCGAGGGCATCAGCGGCATCTCCAGCGAGGATATCCGCTACGCCGACGAACTCGGCTATCGCATCAAGCACATAGGGCTGGCGCGGCGCACGGAGCAGGGCGTGGAGCTGCGCGTACACCCGACCCTGATTCCCCAGCGCCGCCTGATCGCGAACGTGAACGGCGTGATGAACGCGGTACTGGTCAACGGCGACGCGGTGGGTCCGACCCTCTACTACGGCGCCGGCGCCGGTGCCGAGGCCACGGCCTCGGCGGTGATCGCCGATATCGTCGATGTGGCGCGCACTCTCGAGGCCAAGCCGGATCAGCGCGTGCCCGCCGCCGGCATCGCCGAGAGCGGCTGGGGCGGCGCCCGGGTGCTGCCGATGGAGGAGGTGGTGACCAGCTACTATCTGCGTATCTCCGCCCACGACAAGCCCGGCGTCATGTCCCAGGTGGCGAAGATCTGCAGCGACCAGGGCATCAGTATCGAGGCGTTGATCCAGCACGAGCCGGCCGAGGGCGAGGCGCTGGTACCGGTGGTGATACTGACCAGCCGCGCCAAGGAGGCGCGCCTGCGCGAAGCGGTGGCGCAGATAGAGGCGCTGGATACCGTCGAGGGGGATGTGGTGCGGATTCGGGTCGAGACCCTAGGTTAAGGCGCTTCCGTTTGCAGGAGTGGCCGTTGGCCGCGATCGATTTCGGAAAATCTCCCAAGAGCGATCGCGGCCATGGGCCGCTCCTACGGAAAATCTTTCAAGTTCAGAAATCGAAAAATACCGTGAAATTTATCAGTACCCGCGGCCGCGCGCCGTCTCTCTCCTTCGCCGACACAGTGCTCACCGGTCTCGCCAGCGACGGCGGCCTCTATGTGCCGGAAAGTCTGCCGACATTCTCCCGCGACGAGATCGCGGCAATGGCCGGCCTGGACTACCGCGCACTGGCCTTTCGCATTATCCAGCCGTTTGTCGGCGATGACCTCAGCGACGGGGAGCTGCGCGGCATTATCGAGCGCTCCTACGCCAACTTCCGCCACAGCGCCGTGGCGCCGCTGGTGCAGACGGATACCAACGAGTGGATTCTGGAGCTGTTCCACGGCCCGACCCTGGCGTTCAAGGATTTCGCCCTGCAGTTCCTCGGCCAGCTGTTCGACCACCTGCTGAAAAAGCGCGGCGAGCGGGTGGTGGTGATGGGGGCGACCTCCGGCGATACCGGCTCCGCCGCCATCGAGGGCTGCCGCCACTGCGACAATATCGACATCTTTATTCTGCACCCGCACAAGCGGGTGTCCGAGGTGCAGCGCCGGCAGATGACCACGGTGCTGTCGGACAATGTGTTCAATATCGCCCTCGAGGGCAACTTCGACGACTGCCAGAATATGGTCAAGGCCAGCTTCGCCGACCAGTCCTTTCTGCCCGACGGGCGGCGCCTGGTAGCGGTCAACTCGATCAACTGGGCGCGTATCATGGCGCAGATCGTCTACTACTTCTACGCCGCCCTGCGCCTGGGCGCGCCGGAAAAAACGGTGAACTTCTCCGTGCCCACCGGCAACTTCGGCGATATCTTTGCCGGCTACCTGGCCAGGCAGATGGGCCTGCCCATCGCGCAGCTGGTGATCGCGACCAACGCCAACGATATCCTGCACCGCTGCATCAGCGACAACGACCACTCGCCCAGACCGCTGGTACACAGCCTGTCGCCCTCCATGGATATCATGGTGTCGAGCAACTTCGAGCGGCTGCTGTTTGACCTCTACGGCCGCGACGGCGGCGCTGTGGCGGAACTGCTGGCGGACCGCGGCGTGCCCATGCGGCTGAGCCAGGCGGCGCTGGACAGGGCGCGCGCGCTCTTCTCCTCCTGCCGCGTCGACGACCTGCGCACCGTCGAGGTGATCCGCGAAGTCTTCGAGGGGAGCGAGTACCTGCTGGACCCGCACACCGCCATCGGCGTGGAGGCCGCGCGCCGGGTGCGGCGGTCGGCGGAGCAGCCGATGGTTTGCCTCTCCACCGCCCATCCGGCAAAATTCCCCGAAGCGGTGGCCCGCGCGCTGCCGACACGTGAAATTCCCCTGCCGGCGCATTTGCACGACCTGTTCCAGCGCGAGGAGCGCATGAAGGTGCTGCCCAACGACCTGTCCCGGGTCCACCAGTTTATGGCGACGGCATTGAAATAGCTGAGCGAGAATGAGTACAAGAATTCAGCGGCGGCCAGTGGATCTCTCCACTGGCCGTTTTGCTTCTGATACCCCGAAAATCCTGCAGCGGGTGCTGCTCGGCCGCGGCGTCACCAGCGAGGCGGCGCTGGATCACCAGTTGGCCAGGCTCCACCCGCCGCAGACCATGCGCGGTCTGGAGGATGCGGTAGCGCTGCTCGCGGACGCGGTGCGGGCGCAGAGGAAAATCCTGATCGTCGGCGATTTCGACGCCGACGGCGCCACCAGCAGCACCCTGGCGGTGCTGGCGCTCGGCGCCATGGGCGCGGGTCCTGTCGACTTCCTGGTGCCGAACCGCTTCGACTTCGGCTACGGCCTGACCCCGGAGATCGTCGAGGTGGCGAAGGACTATGCCCCCGATGTGCTGGTCACCGTCGACAACGGCATCAGCTCGATCGACGGCGTGGCCGCGGCCAGGGCCGCCGGCATGACGGTCATAGTCACCGACCACCACCTGCCCGGAGCCCGGCTGCCGGACGCCGATGCGATAGTGAACCCGAATCAACCCGGCTGCGACTTCCCCAGCAAGAACCTGGCCGGCGTTGGGGTGATTTTCTACCTGCTGAGCCGCCTGCGCAGCCGGCTCGAGGAGATGGGCTGGTTTGCCGAGGCCGGTATCAGCGCGCCGAATATGGCCGAATACCTGGATCTGGTGGCGCTCGGCACCGTCGCGGATCTGGTGCCGCTGGACCACAACAACCGCATACTGGTGCACCAGGGCATAGCGCGCATCCGCGCCGGGCGCTGCCGCCCGGGGATCAGCGCGCTGCTGGAGGTGGCCGGGCGCGATCAGCGCAGACTGTCCACCACCGATATCGGCTTTATCCTCGGCCCGCGTATCAACGCCGCCGGGCGCCTGGACGATATCGGCACCGGCATCCGCTGCCTGCTGACCCGGGATCCGACCGAGGCGCGCGAGCTGGCGGCGGAACTGGACGCCCTGAACCGCGATCGCAAGGCGATAGAGCAGGGCATGCAGCGCGAGGCCCTGGCGGCGCTGGAAAAGCTGCAGCTGGAGGGCGAGATTCCCTGGAGCCTGTGTCTCTACGACGAGCGCTGGCACCAGGGCGTGGTCGGTATTCTCGCCAGCCGCATCAAGGAGAAGTTCCACCGCCCGGTGATCGCCTTCGCCGAGGGGGACAACGGCCTGATCAAGGGCTCGGCGCGCTCGATTCCGGGGCTGCATATCCGCGACGCGCTCGCCGACGTGGCCGCGTCCCATCCGGATCTGATCGCCAAATTCGGTGGCCACGCGATGGCCGCCGGCCTCAGCCTGCGCCTGGAGAACTTTCCGGCGTTTGTGGATGCCTTCGAGATGGCGGTGCGCAGCCGCCTGACGGAGGAGCAGCTGCAGGCGGTCATCGACTCCGACGGCGAGCTGGAGCCCCACGAGTTCACGCTGCAGACCGCCGCCACGCTGCGCGCCTGTGCCCCCTGGGGCCAGGCATTTCCGGAGCCGCTATTCGACGGCGAATTTCTGCTGCTGCAACAGCGTATCGTCGGCGAGCGGCATCTGAAAATGGTCGTCGCGCCGCGGCAGAGCCCGCAGTTGGCGCTGGACGCGATCGCGTTCAATGTGGATACGGACCGGTGGCCGCAGCCGGCGGAAAGGGTCCGCCTGGCCTATAAACTCGACCTCAACGAGTTCCGCGGCCGCGAATCTTTGCAACTATTGGTGAGCTATCTCGAGGCCATTTGATAGCCGTCTGCGCTCTGTGGGAGCCGTTTGCAGGCGCGCGATCGTTTTAAGATTTTTTGGGGATTGATGTAATGAAAGGACAACAGGCAAAGGCCGAGCTGCTTCTGCTGCTGGCGGCCCTGTTCTGGGGGGTCGCGTTTGTGCCGCAAAAGGTCGCGATGGCGCATATGGAGCCGCTGGCATTCAATGCCTGGCGCTTTATTCTCGGCGGCCTGCTGCTGATTCCCATCGTCTACTGGTTTTCCTCGCGGCGGGTGACGGGGCTCGGTGAGGATATCCAGCCCGGAGAGGCGGGCGGGCACCGGATCCGGTCCGGCTGGCGTGCCTGCCTGCCCGGGGGCGCGATACTCGGCTTCTGGCTGTTTCTCGGCGCCGCGCTGCAGCAGGCCAGCCTGCTTTACACCACCGCCGGACGCGCCGGGTTCATCACCGGCTTTTACCTGCTGCTGGTGCCGGTGATCGGGCTGTCCCTGGGGCACAGGACCAACCGCTGGACCTGGGCCGGTATCGCCCTGGCGCTGCTGGGGCTCTATTGGCTCGCCGACTTCAGTGAGGAGTCGCAGCTGATTGGAGACCTGATGGTGTTTGCCAGCGCTTTCGTCTTCGCGGTGCAGGTGCTGTCTGCGGATCACTTCGTAAAGCGCTATGACGCCCTGCGGCTGGCCTGCGTGCAGTTTCTGATGTGCGGGCTGCTGTCCGCTGTGGCGGCGCTGATCGTCGAGCGGCCCACACTGCAGTCGGCCGTGGATGCGGCCTGGCCCATCGCCTATATGATGATATTTTCCACCGCCATCGCCTTCACCTTCCAGCTGCTGGCCCAGCGCCATGCGGCCCCGTCCCACGCGACGGTCATTATGAGCCTGGAAGCGGTGTTCGCGCTGGCCGCGGGCTGGCTGTTCCTCAATGAGGTGCTGAGCGGCCGCGAACTGCTGGGTTGCGGCCTGATGCTGGCGGGGATGCTGGTGAGCCACTATGGGAGCCACAGCGGGACTCACCACTGATGGGCGCTATCGATCTTTCACTGCTGGCACTGTTCGTGCCGACTTTCTTCTTCGTGTCGGTGACACCGGGGCTGTGCATGACCCTGGCGCTGACGATGGGCATGACCCTGGGGGTGCGCCGAACCCTGTGGATGATGGTCGGTGAACTGACCGGCGTGGCACTGGTGGCGGTGGCCGCGGTGCTGGGTATCGCCGCTTTTATGCTGAAGTATCCGGGCGCGTTTCAGATTTTCAAATACTGTGGCGGCGCCTACCTGGCCTGGCTCGGCGTGCAGATGTGGCGCGCGCGGGGCAGTATGGCGGTGGTGGCGCCGGAAGGGCGCGACGGCGCGGCGCCGGCTCCCGGTCGCGGGGCCCTGGCGGCCCAGGGTTTCGTCACCGCGGTGGCCAATCCAAAGGGCTGGGCCTTTTTTATCGCGCTGCTGCCGCCCTTTATCAGCGACAGCCAGCCACTGGCGCCGCAGCTGGTGGTGTTGGTTGCTATCATTCTGCTGTTGGAAACCCTGTGCCTGTTCATTTACGCTGGCGGTGGGCGCACCCTCGGCCGCCTGCTGGCCCGCAGTGAGAATGTGCGCCTCGTTAATCGCATTGCCGGCACACTGATGCTGGCGGTGGGCGCCTGGTTGGCATTCGGCTGATCGGGTAACGACACGCTTTATGGAGGAAGCCCTGTGATGAAAAATACACTGTTGGTATTGCTGGTTACCGCCCTTGCGGTGGGCGCCTGCGGGCAGCGCGCGGAGCAGAAAGTGGAGAAGAGCGACGAAACGGCCGAGCAGAAGCCGGCGGAAACCGAGCAAGCGCCGGTGCAGGCGGAGGAGCTGATCTGGGTCTTCGAGGCCCGCGGCAACCGCCAGTGCGAGGGCGGCGGTATCTCGCTCAAGGAGAGCAGCGCCAAGCTGACCGGCAGCGGCGTGCAGGTGCAGGAGTCCCGCTGCGGCACCCGCATCGACCGCATGTACCCGGCCGTCTGCGGCGGTCCCACCGGTGATATAGTGCTGCACCTGATCGCGATGGGCGCGCTGGACGCGGCTCTGGAGCTGGGGTTTGACCCGGCGGATCAGATCCAGTACGAAAGCGGCGACTGCCCCGACAATAACACTTGACCTTCCACTCGCGGTAACCTTTAGCCTCCTGCATCGCAACGAGATACCCAATCGCGGGAGGTGCCATGAATATTTCCCAGGCGGCGCGGCAATCTGGCCTGACGGCCAAGGCGCTGCGTTACTACGAGTCCATCGATCTGCTTTCCCCGGCGCGCTCGGAGAACGGCTACCGCGACTACGGAGAGCGCGACCTCGAGACGCTGCGCTTTATCCAGCGCGCCCGCGCAGTGGGCTTCACCATCGACGAGGTGCGCGATCTGCTGGAGCTGCACCGCAACCCGTCGCGCCGCAGCCACGATGCCAAGCTGCTGGTGCAGGAGAAGCTGGCGCATATAGAGACGCAACTGCGCAATCTGCGCGAGATGAGAAGCACGCTGCGCAGTCTCGCGGATCGCTGTGCCGGGGACGAGTCGCCGGAGTGCGCGATTCTGGACAGCCTTTGCGGAGGTGCCCGTGACTGAAAAATGCTGTGGACCCCAGCCGCCGCGGGAGGCGCAGGTGGTCGAGTCGCACACCTCCGCCTGCTGCGCGGACGAGCCCCACGGGCGTATCGACTGGCTGCTGTGGATCAGCCTGTCGCTGGTGGCGATTCTCTATACCAGCTATTGGCTACTGGATCTGTCGGCGTTGCCGCAGTGGCTGCACCATATGTCGTCCGGCGTGGTGGAACTGGTGCACACCATGTGGTGGGGTGTCGCGGTAGGCGCGTTGTTTGTCGGCCTGCTGGGCAGGATTCCGCAGGAGCTGGTGATCAAGGTGTTGGGGCGCGGTGGCAGCAAACGCGGCCTGTTTCGCGCGACCCTGGCGGGGCTCTTTTTCGATCTCTGTTCCCACGGCATATTGATGGTGGGCATGCAGCTGTACAAGCGCGGTGCCAGCCTGGGGCAGGTAATGGCCTTTCTGATCGCGAGCCCGTGGAATTCCCTGTCGCTGACGGTGATTCTGATCGCGTTGATCGGCTTTTGGTGGACGCTGCTGTTTATCCTCTGCTCGGCGTTGATTGCGCTGGTGGCCGGTTACCTGGCGGACCGGCTGGTGGATAGGGGCAGACTGCCGGCCAATCCGAATCAGGTGGAGCTGCCGGAGGATTACGACTGGCGCGCGGAGGTGGCTGATTTGTGGGAGCGCGCGGAGCTGACGCCGACCAGTGTCGGCGGCCTGCTGTGGGAGGGTATCCGCGGTTCGCAGATGGTGGTGCGCTGGCTGCTGGTGGGTATCGTGCTGGCGGTGCTGGTGCGCGCCTTCGTGGACCCGGCGGTGTTCCAGCAGTGGTTCGGCCCGTCGCTGCTGGGCCTGGGCGCCACCCTGGTGGCGGCCACGATTCTGGAGGTCTGCTCCGAGGGCGCCACACCGCTGGCGGCGGATATCTTCAGCCGCGCCGGCGCCCCCGGCAACGCCTTCGCCTTCCTGATGGCCGGCGTTTCCACCGACTACACCGAGCTGATGTCGATCAAGGACACCAGCGGCTCCTGGAAGATCGCCTGCGCGCTGCCGCTTCTTACCCTGCCGCAGATAATTGCGGCCGGGTTACTGATGAACCAATTCGCCTAAGCAGCCCTCTCTCCTTTGGGGGGGGGGTGGGGTTGGTTTTGGTTTTGTCTTTTTTGCTGGGATCCTGGGGAGGAACACTCCGTAACTCCTCCCTGGGATTCTTGTCTTTTGTTTCCCCCCTCCCCCCAGTCCCGCAATAGGCTACCGGCATCAGGGCCTTCGCATTGTGCTTCGAAGTTCTTGCAACCTACCGGCTCCGGTGGGTAAGGCGTTGCAGGCGGGTGTGAAGGCGCTGGCAGTGCCGCCCGGGAACCTGCGACGAAGCTCCACTGAACCGGGGAACCGGCGCCCACTGGAACCCCCGGCCCGCGCTGCGGTAGAATGCGCGCCGCTTTATCTTATGTCCGGAATCCGAGAATTCATGGAAATCAATCCCCTCCTCAATCAACTAAAAGACCTCGAAGAGCGCACCGACGTTCTTAGGGGGTATCTTTGACTACGCCAGCAAGAAAGAACGCCTGACCGAGGTCGAGCTGGAACTGGCCGAGCCCAGCGTCTGGGATGATCCCGAGCGCGCCCAGGAGCTGGGGCGCGAGCGCGCCTCCCTGGAGACGGTGGTAAAGACCATCGAAACCCTGGATTCCGGTATCTCCGACTGCCGCGAGCTGCTGGAAATGGCGGTGGAGGAGGGCGACGAGGACTCGGTTGCCGAGGTGTCTGCGGAGATCGAGGGGCTGCAGCAGCAGCTGGGCGTGCTGGAGTTCCGCCGCATGTTCTCCGGCGAGAATGATCCCAACAACGCCTACCTGGAAATCCAGGCCGGCTCCGGCGGCACCGAGGCCCAGGACTGGGCGGAGATGCTGCTGCGCATGTACCTGCGCTGGGGCGAGGCCCACGGCTTCAAGACCACGCTGGAGGAGGTCTCCGCCGGGGAAGTCGCCGGTATCAAGAGCGCCACCATCCACTTCCAGGGCGATTACGCCTTCGGCTGGCTGCGCACCGAAACCGGCGTGCACCGCCTGGTGCGCAAGTCGCCGTTCGATTCCGGCAACCGCCGCCACACCTCTTTCACCTCGGTCTTCGTATCGCCGGAAATCGACGACAATATCGAGATCGAGGTGGACAAGTCCCAGGTGCGCGAAGACACCTACCGCGCCTCCGGCGCCGGCGGTCAGCACGTGAACAAGACCGACTCGGCGGTGCGCCTGACCCATATCGAGTCCGGTATCGTGGTGGCCTGCCAGAGCGAGCGCTCCCAGCACCAGAACCGCGACAAGGCCTGGAAGATGCTGCGCGCCAAGCTGTACGAGCAGGAGATGCTGAAGCGCAACGCCGAGAAACAGGCGATGGAGGAGAGCAAGGCGGATATCGGCTGGGGCAGCCAGATCCGCTCCTATGTGCTCGACGACCAGCGCATCAAGGACCTGCGCACCGGCGTGCAGACCAGCAACTGCCAGGCGGTGCTGGACGGCGACCTGGACCAGTTTATCGAGGCGAGCCTCAAAGCGGGTCTCTGACGAGGCTCTCGCCGGAACCTTTAGGAGCCTGCTTGCAGGCGAACAGGAGCGGAGCTCCGTAGCCCTTCGCCTGCAAGCAGGCTCCTACAGCTCAACAAACTTCACAATCGATAAATCACCATGACTGATACTCAATCCCAGCAAGACGAAAACAAACTCATCGCCGAGCGACGCGCCAAGCTGTCCGCGCTGCGCGAGAAGGGCAATGCCTTCCCCAACAGTTTTCGCCGCGAAAACCTCGCCGCCGATCTGCAGGCCGAGTTCGGTGACAAGACCAAGGAAGAGCTGGAAGAGCTGGGCAAAGTCGCCTGCGTGGCGGGCCGTATTCTCGCTAAGCGCGGTCCCTTTATGGTGATTCAGGATGTGTCCGGCCGCATCCAGCTGTACGCGGACAAGGCCGCGCAGAAGGATATCAAGGAGCGCTTCGGCGCTTGGGATATCGGCGATATCGTCGGCGTGAAGGGCGCGCTGCACAAATCCGGCAAGGGCGATCTCTATGTGACCTGCGAAGAGTACACCCTGCTGACCAAGGCGCTGCGCCCGCTGCCGGAAAAATTCCACGGCATCGCCGACCAGGAACTGCGCTACCGCCAGCGCTATGTGGACCTGATTGCGACGCCGGAATCCCGCGAGGTGTTCCGCATCCGCTCCCGCGTTATCGACTATATCCGCCGCTTCCTGAACGGCCACCAGTTTATGGAGGTGGAGACGCCGATGCTGCAGGTGATTCCCGGCGGCGCCACCGCGCGGCCGTTTGTGACCCACCACAATGCGCTGGATATCGATATGTACCTGCGCGTGGCGCCGGAGCTGTACCTGAAGCGCCTGGTGGTCGGCGGCTTCGAGCGGGTCTATGAAATCAACCGCAACTTCCGCAACGAGGGGTTGTCCACGCGCCACAACCCCGAGTTCACGATGCTCGAGTTCTATCAGGCCTACGCCGACTACAACGACCTGATGGATCTGACCGAGGAGATGTTGCGCGGTATCTGCGAGGAGGTGCTCGGCAGGACCACCATCGAGTACCAGGGCAGCAGCTACGACTTCGCCAAGCCGTTTGCGCGCCTGTCGGTATTCGATTCCATCCTGCGCTACAACCCGGGCCTGTCGCATTCGGATATCGACAACCTGGAGAGCGCGCGCAAGGTGGCGGAAAAGCTGGAGATTCCGTTGAAGGACTCCTGGGGCCTGGGCAAGGTGCAGATCGAAATCTTCGAGAAGACCGTCGAACACCGCCTGGACCAGCCGACCTTTATCACCGAGTACCCGACCGAGGTGTCACCGCTGGCGCGCCGCAACGACGACAACCCGTTTGTCACCGACCGCTTCGAATTCTTCGTCGGCGGCCGCGAGATCGCCAACGGCTTTTCGGAACTCAACGACGCCGAGGATCAGGCGGAGCGCTTCAAGGCCCAGGTGGCGGAGAAGGATGCCGGCGACGACGAGGCGATGCACTACGACGCCGACTATATTCGCGCGCTGGAATACGGCCTGCCGCCCACCGCCGGCGAGGGTATCGGCATCGACCGCCTGGTGATGCTGCTGACCGACTCGCCGTCGATCCGCGACGTGCTGCTGTTCCCGCATATGCGCCCGGAGGCGACCGCGGAGTAAATTTTTCCGCTGATACCGTAGGAGCGGCCGGTGGCCGCGATCGGACTTCCGGCAGTCTCCGGTGCATCGATCGCGGCCATGGGCCGCTCTTACATCGAGTGCGAATCACTTCTAGCCCTGTATCCCCAGCGGCCCGCTGGGCAGATAGATCAGCTCCGTGCCGGAGCTCCCCGCCCTCTGTACTTCCACCGCCACGGTTTTGCCCGGTGCGACCCGGTAGACCTGCGTGCGCAGGTCGCCCATATGGAAGATCCGCTCGCCGTTGTAGGAGATGATCTTGTCCCCCGGGCGCAGCCCCGCGTTGGCCGCCGGCGTGTCGCGCACTACCCGGTTGATGCGCATCTCCTGGCGGCCGCCGATCACCTCCTGATAGATATCGAACTCCTGCTCGCTCAGCTCGTGCGCGAACACCTTGTTCGGGTGGCTGTAGATATTCAGCTGCGCGCGCAGGGCCTTCGCCTCGTCGGAAGACTTGTTTTTCAGGTGGCGGTATTCGTAGGAGAGGCGCATATGGTCGTACTGGAAGCGCTCCTGTTTATCCAGGATAAACTGCGCCCGGTCCGGATTGAGACCGGCATCGATCAGTCGCTGCAGCTGTGCCTCCCGGTGGCGGCGGTAGCGCTCGTGCCGGGGCAGGGGCTCCCGCCGCTGCTCGGCGCGCGCCGTCGCTATTCCGACCGTCGCGGTGCGCTCCTCTCCCCCGGCGGGGGCATAGCGGTCGAGGCGCCGGTGCAGTTCCTCGACCAGTTCCAGCAATTCGGACTGTATCCGCTGTGCCTTGTCGAGCGAGCTCTCGAGCCTGTGTATGCGCCGCTCCAGATCCCCGTCAGCGGTGGAGAACAGCTGTGAAAAGCGCGACTTGCCGCCCTGCTCGCCGGCGGCGTCTCCCCGGGTGAAGGCGCCGTTGACGGCATAGGCGGTCAGCAGCGCCAGAGTTGCGGCGACCGCCAGGGTGGGTTTTCCTATCGGCATGGCATTCAGTCCAGGATGATCAGGTGGTTGGGCAGTTCATTCTTGATCGCGGTGGCTGGCGCGACCTCCTCTAGCAGTTCCCCGCAGCGCTCCACGCAGTGCACAAAGGCTTCGCCGGTTTTGCCGCGTTTGATTTCTCGGATGAAGTTCTCGACGATCTCGCGCCAGTTCTCATCGGTGATCTGCTCGGCCAGGCCCCGGTCTGCCAGTATTTCCACATAGTGCTCGGCCTCGGAGACAAAGATCAGTAGCCCCAGGCGCCCGCGGGTGCTGTGCAGCTCCTGCTGCAGAAACTGCCGCCGGGCCAGGTTGGCCGCGCGCCAGTATTTCACCTTCTTCGGCACCAGCAGCATCGTCAGCGGTCGCCAGCGGAACAGCACCGCCAGGGCGATAAACAGTATCCACTGCAGCGTGAAGGCCTGTTCGTATTCCAGCCACCAGGGCAGAAACTGCAGCAGCGGCGCCAGCAGCAGGGCGAGGAAGGCCGCCCAGAGGGTGGAGATATAGAGGTAGTTGTCCGCCGCCCGCGCCAGCACTGTGACCACTTCCGCATCGGTGCGGGATTCCACATCCTTTATCGTGTCGGCGAGCTTGCGCCGGTACTCGCTGTTCAGCATCACCATCCCCCCGAGGCGCCCCCGCCGCCGAAACCGCCACCGCCGCCGCCGAAGCCGCCGCCCAGGCCGCCCCCGCCGCCAAAACCACCCCCGCCGTAATAGCCGCCGTAGCGGCCGCGACGGTAGCCGCGGCTGCCGGCCGGGGCGCCGAGTACGGAGGCACCGAACAGCTGCAGCATGACCAGCAGCAGAAACAGCCCTACCAGCAGGGCCAGGCGGCGGCCGCGGCCGGTTTCCGTGGGCTCGGCCACATACTCGTTTTTGATCGCGGCGATCATCGACTGGATACCGGCGGTGACGCCGCCATCGAAATCGCCGGTTTTGAATTTCGGCAGTATCTTGGTGTGGATGATATTGGCCGACAGGGCGTCGGTCAGCGCCCCCTCAAGGCCGTAGCCCACCTCGATGCGCACCTTGCGCTCGTTCGGCGCCACTATCAGCAGGGCGCCGTTGTCCTTGTCCTTCTGGCCCAGTTGCCACTCGCGCCCAAGCTGGTAGCCGTACTCCTCGATGGTCAGCCCCTGCAGGTCGGGCAGGGTGACCACCACCAGCTGATTGCTGGTCTCCTTCTCGTGCTGCTGCATCAGTTCGGTCAGGCGGAACTCCGTGTCCGGTCGCAGCAGATTGGCCCTGTCCACCACGCGGCCCGACAGGGGCGGGAATTGCACGTCGGCGAGAGTCCCCGCGGCGCAGAGGAGCGCGGCGAGGGCGAGGGTGGTGGAGGCGAGCCAGTGGCTGGTCATCGGGAAGTGGCGGGCCGGTTACTGGAAATCGACTTGCGGCGCCTTTTCCGCGTCCTCGCTGGTGGCCTGGAAGGTGTCCCGCAGGGGCATGTCGCTGTAGAGGACCATATGCCAGATGCGCCCGGGAAAGGTGCGGATCTCGCGGTTGTAGCGCTCCACAGCCCGGATATAATCCCGCCGCGCAACGCCGATGCGGTTCTCGGTGCCCTCCAGCTGCGACTGCAGGGCGAGGAAGTTTTGGTCCGCCTTCAGATTGGGGTACCTTTCCACGACCACCATCAGGCGGGCCAGGGCGCTGGACAGCTGCGCCTGGGCGGCCTCGAACTGCTGCAGCTTGGCCGGGTCGTCGAGCAGGTTCTGATCCACCTGTATGGAGCTCACTTTGGCGCGGGCTTCGGTCACCGCCTGCAGGGTTTCGCGCTCGTGGGCGGCGTAGGCCTTGACGGTCTTGACCAGGTTGGGGATCAGATCGGCGCGACGCTGGTACTGGTTTTCCACCTGGGCCCAGGCCGCTTTGACCTGCTCGTCGTAAGTGGGGATATTGTTGATACCGCAACCGCTAAGGCCGACCGCCAGCAGGCAGAGCAGGGCGCCGGCCCAGAGGTGGCGGGCGCCGGTGAGTGCAGAGATCATACCGATTACCCCTGTTGTTCAATAAGAGTTTCCCAGGAAACCCACCAAGAATAGTCCGCCGTCTTTCGAATGCCGGGCCGGACGCAGACACGGAATCAAAATGGCGTTAAAAGCGACTATCTTTAAGGCCGGCGTGCAGATTGCCGATATGGACCGGGATTACTATGGCGAGCACCAGCTGACCCTGGCGCGTCACCCGTCGGAGACCGACGAGCGCATGATGGTGCGCCTGTTGGCCTTCGCCCTGAACGCCGCGGACGCGCTCGAGTTCACCCGCGGCCTCTCCTCCGACGATGAGGCGGACCTGTGGCAGATGACCCCGGCCGGTGAAATAGAACTGTGGATAGAGGTGGGACTTCCGGCGGAAGACCGGCTGCGCAAGGCCTGCAGCCGCGCGCAACGGGTATTGGTGTACAGTTACGGGCGCCGCACCGCGCCTATCTGGTGGCGGAAGCAGGGGGAGGCGCTGGCGCGTTTCGACAAGCTGCGTGTCTATCAGCTGCCCGCGGACGCGACTGAGCAGCTGGCGGCCATGGCCGAACGCAATATGGACCTGAATGTGACCATCCAGGACGGCCATATCTGGCTCAGTTCCGACGACAACAGTGTGGAAATCATTCCGCAGATCCTGAAATGATATTTTGTAGGATGGGCGAAGGAGCCTAGAGGCTGTTTCATAACGTAGCGAGCGGGTGACTGGTGGTGGCCGCCGGAGCGGAGGCACCGCAGTGTACAAGTAGTACATGAGGATGCCGAGCACCGCCGGACGCCGCCAGGTGCCCGTGTAGTAGTTATGAAACAGCTTCTAGCGACGTGCCCATCATTTCATCGCAGACAAGCGACTCATAACGGAGAAAACCATGCCATCTTTCGATATCGTGTCCGAAGTGGACAAACACCAGCTGACCAACGCGGTGGACCAGGTGAACCGCACCGTGGCCAACCGTTTCGACTTCAAGGGCGTGGACGCGGAAGTGGAGATGAGCGATTTCGCCCTGGTTCTGCGCGCCGAATCGGACATGCAGGTGGATCAGATGGTAGACATGCTGCGCGCGGCGCTGATCAAGTGCAATATCGATCCGCTGGCGATGGATGTGGGCGAGAAGGAGCAGTCCGGAAAACAGGTCAAGGTCTCGGTGACCATGAAAAACGGTCTCGACAAGGAACTGTCAAAAAAGATCGTTAAGATGATCAAGGATGAAAAACTCAAGGTGCAGGCCGCCATCCAGGGCGATCAGGTGCGGGTCACCGGCAAGAAGCGCGATGACCTGCAGCAGGTGATTGCAATGCTCAAGAGCAAAGAGCTGGAGCAGCCGCTGCAATTCAACAATTTCCGCGATTAACCGGGTTCCTTTTGCGCAATCGACAGCTGTTTATCGTTTTACTGGCCCTGCTATCGCCTTTCGCGGCAGCTTCGGCAGTTTCACCGGCAAAGCTGCTGGCCGCTTACTGGCTCGACGGCAGCGCCGGCCTGGATATTTCCGGGTTGAGTTTCTGCGGCGGCGAGCTGTTGGCGGTATCCGATAAAAATTCTGCGGAGGTCTACGCGGTCGGCTTTTCCTCCGGAGGCGCCGCGCTGAAATCCCGCGAACGGATCGCCGGGCTGCAGGTGCCCGCCGGAGGGTCCGCGGGTTTGGTGGCCGGGCTGCTGGATCTGGCGAGGCCGGACGTCCCGATGGATTTCGAGGGCATCAGCTGCGATGACGGTCAGATCTATCTGCTCAGCGAGCGGCACAGCCGCATCGCCACACTGGCCGGCGGGGAAGCCGCCTGGCTGCCGCTGCGCTGGGCCGAGGCGGCGCGGGCGCGCGGCTACCTGAAGAAGTTCAATGCCGGCGCCGAGGGCCTGGCAGCTATCGGCGGCGACTTCTGGATCGCGATGGAGCGCGAGCCCCGCGGCCTGCTGCGCCTGAGCCCCGGCGCCGAGCCGCAAACCTTCACCATTCCGGCCGTTTCCGGGTTGGATTTTCGCGGCCGCGCCGAGGATATTACCGGTCTCGCCTATTACGACGCTGCCCTGTTTACCCTGGAGCGCAACGCCTTCGCCGTGTGCCGGCGCTCGCCGCAAACTCTGCGGGCCGACTGGTGTATCGACTACCGCACCATCGAGGAGGCGCCGGAATTCGTCTACGAGGAAACAAAATACGGCAAGGGCGAGGGGCTGGCGGTGAATGCCGACGGCATCTATGTGGTGCTGGACAACAACAACGTCGGTCGCGCCGCCGATCCCGAAGACAGGCGCGCACTGCTGCTGCACCTGGCTTTCCCCGGGAGCGCGCGACCGAAAAGTCCTTGAGGTAAGTTTTGACCCCGGACCGGCTCCCAACCCTGCTCGAAGAGGTCCGCTCCTGCCGCCTCTGCGAGGAACATCTGCCCCTGGGCCCCAACCCGGTCCTGCGCGCCGCCGAGTCCGCGCGCCTGCTGATCATAGGCCAGGCCCCCGGCACAAAAGTGCACGCCACCGGCATCCCCTGGAACGATCCCTCAGGCGACCGCCTGCGCGACTGGCTGCAGATGGAGCGGGAGACCTTCTACGACGAATCCCGCATCGCGATAGTGCCGATGGGCTTCTGCTACCCCGGCCGCGGCAAGGGCGGCGACCTGCCGCCGCGCCCCGAGTGCGCCCAGACTTGGCACGAGCGGCTGCTGGCACAGATGCCGAATTTGCAACTGACACTGCTGGTGGGACAATATGCCCAGCGCCACTACCTGCCGCACTGGCACGGCAGCATCACCGAGAATGTGCGCCACTACCGCGACGCGCTGCCGGCGGGCTATTTCCCTCTGCCGCACCCGAGCCCGCGCAATACTCTGTGGCTGCGCCGGCGGCCCTGGTTTGAGCAGGAAGTGGTGCCGGAGCTGCGCTGCAAGGTAAAGGAAATCCTGTAGGAGCCTGCTTGCAGGCGAACAAGTCCCTCGAACGGGCAATCATCGCGCCGAGTGATGGGCATGTCGCTTCGCTCCTTTGCCCATCCTACAGCTAAAGTCAGATAACTTTCGTATAGGAAAAGCATGCAGGCCCCGGAAAATATAAAAATCCATCCCTCCTGGTACCAGGTCCTGAAAGACGAATTCCACAAACCCTATATGGCCCGGCTGCGCGAATTTTTGCGCGCGGAAAAACAGGCCGGCAAGCGCATCTACCCGCCGGGCGGCCAGATATTCAACGCCTTCAACTCCACCCCCTTCGACCAGGTCAAGGTGGTGATCCTCGGTCAGGACCCCTACCACGGCGCCGGCCAGGCCCACGGCCTGTGTTTTTCGGTCATGCCCGGCGTGCGCATACCGCCGTCGCTGCAGAATATCTACAAGGAACTGGAATCGGATCTGGGTATACCCCCGGCCCACCACGGCTGCCTGCAGCCCTGGGCGGAGCAGGGCGTACTGCTGCTGAACGCGACTCTGACGGTGGAGGAGAGCAGGGCGGGCGCCCACCAGGGCCGCGGCTGGGAACAGTTCACCGATACAGCCATTCACAAGCTGGCGGAAGAGCGCGAGGGGCTGGTGTTTATTCTCTGGGGCAGCTACGCGCAGAAGAAGGGCGCCTTTATCGATCGCAACAAACACCTGGTGCTGCGCGCACCGCACCCTTCACCCCTGTCGGCGCACCGCGGCTTTTTCGGTACCAGGCCTTTTTCCCAGGCGAACCAGTGGCTGCAACAGCACGGCCAGCAGCCGATCGACTGGGCGCTGCCGGCGGCTTCGGAACTGCGGCGGGTTGCGGTGGAAATCTGATTTATGCGCGACGCTACAAATGCGCTGCGCTGCGACGTCTGGTGGGGTTCGCTGGAATTCCTTGCCCCTATTTGTAGGAGCGGCCCATGGCCGCGATCACTCTCGGGGATAGCCTTGCAATCCGATCGCGGCCATGGGCCGCTCCTACGCTGTGCTTATTGAATCGGAATTACACCAGCGGACCCAGACTCCAGCTGTAGGTACTCCGGTATTTTCAATAAACATCCATCCGCCGCTGCCGTTTGCTAGCTGACCTTCGATTTTTAGGAGGTCGGCGCTGCCAAAAACTCAGGTCTCGCCGCGACACTTTTTCCGCTTAGAAATCTCCTCGATTATTTTTGATTAATGTGTAATGGTGCGTAATGGATGTGTTATCCGCCATGTGACACAATTCCCCTGTTTGCAATAAACATTGCGTAGTATTCGTTCGCAACGGATCGCCATTCCTAAAAAACTTTTTTGGAAAATCGTTTGGCGAAAAGCAATACTATCGCAACCTTGGAGTGCGGCGTGGCGGTATCTATAGAAAAAGAAAGTTACTTTTCCTGCCTTTCCATTGTTTCCAGATTTCACCACCTAGCAACAAATCCTACGCAGCTGAATCGCGAATTCCCCGTATCTGACCATTTGGCGGTGCACGAAGCGATAGCCGCTGCAGGTTTTCTCGGGCTTACAGCCCGGCTCGTTCAGCGAAAGACCGGCGCGCTGAGCGAACTGCCGGTGCCAGCCGTAGTGATTTCGGCGGAAGGGGAATGCACTATTGTGGGGCGTATTCACGACGGCAGAGCGCTTCTCCAGAAGGCCGGTGATCCCAAGCCCTATACGGTTCCCGTCGAGGAATTGGCCGATACCGATACGGGACTAGTTACCCTGTTGGTTTTTCGGCGAAAGGGTGTACTTTCCGCAATTCAGCAGAAATTCGATATTTCTTGGTTTATTCCGTCGATCCTCAAATACAAAAAGCTGCTGGGTCAGGTACTGCTGGCCTCTTTCTTTATCCAGCTGTTTGCACTGGTTACGCCGCTATTCTTCCAGGTTGTTGTGGACAAGGTGCTAGTACATCAGGGGTTGACAACACTGGATGTCCTCGCAGTGGGTTTTCTGGTTGTCTGTATTTTCGATGTACTACTCAACGGCTTGAGGACCTACCTGTTCAGCCATACCTCCAACCGCATTGATGTCGTGCTGGGCGCACGGTTATTTCACCACCTGCTGCGCCTGCCGATTGCTTATTTCCAGAGCCGCCGCGTCGGCGACACGGTGGCCAGGGTGCGCGAGTTGGATTCGATTCGCCAGTTTATAACCGGTTCGGCTCTGACGCTGTGTGTGGACCTGTTCTTCACCCTGGTGTTTTTTGCAGTGATGTTCCTATACAGCCCCACTCTGACCTGGATAGTGCTGGCTTCCCTGCCGCTCTATGTGATTCTCTCGCTGGTAATCACGCCAATACTGCGCAATCGGCTCAACGAGAAGTTCAAACTGGGTGCAGAGAACCAGGCCTTCCTGGTGGAAGCCTGCAATGGGGTGGAGACACTGAAGAGCCTGGCGGTTGAGCCGCAGATGCAGCGCCGCTGGGAGGATCAGCTCGCGGGCTATATAAACGCCTCCTTCCGCGCCCTCAATCTGGGCAATATCGCCAATCAGGCCGCCAGCCTGATCAACAAGCTGGTGACCGTCGGCATCCTGTGGGTGGGGGCGCACCTGGTGATCGCGGGTGAGCTCAGCGTGGGTATGCTGATCGCCTTCAATATGATCGCCGGGCGGGTCAGCCAGCCCATCCTCAAGCTGGTGCAGCTGTGGCAGGACTTCCAGCAGGCCGGCATTTCCATCAAGCGCCTCGGCGATATCCTCAATACACCCAGGGAAGCCGGGCACGACCCCAATCGCACGACACTGCCGGACATCCGCGGCGAGATCCGCTTCGAGCATGTGAAGTTCCGCTACGGGCCCGACAGGCCCCTCGCCATCGACGATATCCAGCTCGCCATCAAGCCCGGTGAGGTGGTCGGCATAGTGGGCAGGTCCGGTTCCGGCAAGAGTACCCTGACCAAGCTGGTGCAGCGCCTTTATGTGCCAGAAGCCGGGCGGGTTTTGATCGACGGCGTCGACCTGGCCCTGGTGGACCCGGCCTGGCTGCGTCAGCGGGTGGGGGTGGTGCTGCAGGAGAGCTTCCTGCTCAACCGCACCGTGCGCGAGAACATCGCGCTGGCAGACCCAGGGGCGCCTATGGAGAAGGTGATAGCCGCAGCCAAGCAGGCCGGGGCCTACGACTTTATCCTGGAGCTGCCCGAGGGCTTCGACACCGTCGTCGGCGAGCAGGGCAGCTCCCTCTCCGGCGGCCAGAAACAGCGTATCGCCATAGCCCGTGCGCTGATGTCGGACCCGCGCATACTGATCTTCGACGAGGCCACCAGCGCACTGGACTATGAATCCGAAGCGGTGGTGCAGGCGAATATGCGCCAGATCTGCCAGGGGCGCACGGTGCTGATCATCGCCCACCGGCTGTCGGCGGTGCGCGATGCCAACCGTATAGTGGTGATGGATAGGGGGCGCATCGTGGAGCAGGGCGGGCCCAAGCAGCTGCTGCAGAAGAACGGCCACTTCGCCCGATTGAATGCGATGCAGTCCGGTCTGCGGGAGGTGGTATGAAGAATATGCCTTCGCTGTTGAAGCCGAGCCGCTGGATCAATAAACGGGATTCTCTGCTGGATTTCGTGCCCGCCGCCCTGGAGATAGAGCAATCGCCCCCCAATCCCCTCGGCCTGTGGCTGATCAATGCCATCTGCGTCTTCTTTGCCATCGCCATCCTGTGGGCCGTCTTCGGCAAGATCGACATAGTGGCCGTGGCGGAGGGTACCGTGGTGCCGGATGGAAAGGTGAAGACCATTCAGGCCAATGAGCTTTCGGTGGTGCGGGAAATCCACGTGACAGAGGGCAGCCGGGTAGAGGAGGGAGACCCGCTGATCACCCTGGATGCCACCAATGCCTCCGCGGACCTGGAGCGCCTCTCCAGCGAACTCGAGATTTCGCGGGCGCGCCTGGCGCGAGAGCGTGTCTTCTCCACCTATTTGCCGCGCCTGCGCGAAGGGGAAACCGCCGCGGCACAGCGGGCCAGTAGCGAACTGGAGGAACAGCTTGTAGCTGCCGGTGCCCAGAACCAGCTTTTCTTCCAGCAAAACCTGTTGCACGGCTATTTCACCGATTACCTGGCCGAAAGCGATCTGATCAACCAGCAGATAGACTCCAAGCGGAAGGAACTCGCCATGTCGCGGGCCCTGGTGCGCAAGGCGGAAAAGACCCTGCCGATACTCACCGAGCGCACCGATTCCCTGAAAAATCTCCTCGGCCGCAACCTGGTTGCACGGGACAAATACCTGGAACTGGAACAGCAGCGCATAGATGCAGAGGAAGAACTGGCGCTGGAGCGGGCGCGTATCGAGCAGCTCCTGTCTCAGCTCCGGGAGCTGGACCTGCAGCAATCGGCACTGCTCAGCAAGGCCCTGTACAACAGCCTCTCGCAGCAGGAGGAGCTGGGGCGCAATATCGCCGCGCTGGAAAAAGAGCATGAAAAGGCGCAACTCAGAAACCGCCAGCAGGTAATCCACGCACCCATCGCCGGTACCGTGCAGGAGCTGGCAATCCACACCCGCGGCGCCGTACTGGAGCCGGCCCAGGCCCTGATGCAGATAGTACCCGCCGGCAGCACGCTGGAGGTTCAGGCCTGGGTGTTGAACAAGGATATCGGCTTTGTCGAGGAGGGGCAGCCGGTGACCGTCAAGATATCCACCTTCAATTTCACCAAGTACGGTACCGTTTCCGGCACAGTCATCAACCTTTCCGAGGATGCTGTTATGGATGAGGAAAAGGGCTATCGCTATCTGTCCAGAGTCCGCCTGGATACGCAGAGCCTGAAGCTGCCGGATCGGGAGCTGCCTTTGCGGGCGGGGATGCATGTGGTTGCCGAGGTGAAGACCGGGAAAAGAAATATCTACGAATACTTTGTCAAGCCGATACGGGAGTCGCTTGGCAGCAGCTTTGGAGAAAGATAGGCATGAATATCAGTAGCGTCCGGATCAACGCAAACCCCCTGTGCTCAAGCCTTCCTTGCAGGCGATTCAACTGGCTGCGCGCATTTATGGTGATAGTTTCACTGCTGGTCGCAACCGCCTGTAGCACACCTCAGAAGGAGGACACGTCAGCCAGGATACAAATCGAATCAAATTTCTCAGGCTGCACAGCGGAAAGTGTGCCAGTGGAAAAGATGGTCTGTGAAGATAAAAAGCTGCAAGAGCTTCATGCGGAGCTTCAGGATATTTACTTACGGCTTCAGGCAATACCGCAAGCTCGTGCTCTCGCAAGGGAAACGTGGCAATCCTGGCTCCGAATCAGGAATGGCTGCCCCCACGAGCAGTGCGTGGAAATGGTATATCGCCTGCGTATCGACCGTATGCGAATGGCCCTGAACGAATGTGAAAGGGACAAAAGATGGATGCAGGCGATGGCAAGACCTACCGAGCACTGCCAAAAATCACTGGCGGACCTGGAGATCACGAAAAGAGGCGGAATAATGCCTATGTCGAGCGTAAAACCTCTGGAACTAAAATCCTATGGGAAGCTTATCCCGACCAAGAAAACTGGCGAAGCTCCTGGGTATCCCCAGATTCAGAATATCCGCACGGGAAGGAGGAGTAATTCAAATCACTTGGAAAAGACGATTTACAGCAGGAAGGCATCTTCGGTGCAAGATCGGGATAAAGCAAAGGAGATAAAGCCTGGATTTGACTGTAATCTGAAGCTGAATTACAGCGAAAAGCTCATATGTTCGGATTCGTATCTGTCCAGCCTGGACAATCACCTGAATATTCTTTACAGAAAATACCAAGAAATAACCCTTTCTCCAGAGACCTTGAAGGGCGATCAATTGAGGTGGCTGAAAAAGCGCAATTCCTGCAGGGAATATAGCTGCATAGCAGAAATTTATAATATCAGGATTTCTGAAATCATCCGGGAAACAAAAAAAATTGATAGTGGGTATTCTGTATCTAGTGGAAATGTTTACGATTAAAACAAAGGCGAAGTCATCGAGGAGCGTGACGGGGTCAAGGAGCGTGTGACGGGGTCAAGGAGCGTGTGACGGGGTCAAGGAGCGTGACGGGGTCAGGCCTTACATTTGACATCCGAGATTGCCGACTTGGAGGTGATTTATAGTGAGCAGGGCATCAAATGTAAGACCTGACCCCAGTGGCGCCTGGCCGGTGCGGACACCTTGAACGGTGGCGCAGGCATGGACTTTCTGTACGGCGGTGTCGGTGATGACACCCATATATTTGGTGTGCCGGATCGGGAGCTGCCTCTGAGGGCGGGAATGCATGTGGTTGTCGAAGTAAAGACCGGGAAGAGAAATATATACGAACACTTTGTCAAGCCGATTCTGGAGTCCCTTGGGAGTAGCTTTGGGGAAAGATAAAAGGCTAAATGCTAGTAATTTTTTTCGTAAACGGTGTCTCACGTCTGGCCATTTGTTAGGCAAGCGATATCTCGAAGCAGTAGGGTAGGAGTTACGAATATGGGAAATAAGACAACAGGTTATGTTAGTTATTTTGCGATTGCTTTTCCTTTAGCGGTTCTATGGCAGGCCGCTTCCGCCTCTGACACAAGATTAGGGCCAAGCTTTGATTGTAGTAAAGCTTCGACAAAAGTTGAGAAAACGATTTGCGCAGATAAGGGATTACGCTTGTCAGATCGCGCGCTCGATAAACTTTACAGAGCCAAGAGAGCCATTCCAGCGCTTCGGGATAGCGTTAAGGAATCGCAGCTTGAGTGGCTCCGTACTGAAAGAGCAAGGTGCGAGCTGAAAGACAGTGAATCCAGCCGGGTAGCCTGCTTGGATGCTGCGTATCGAAAAAGAACGGAAGAGCTGCACCTTACAAAGGTATATCCATCTGATAGGTCGAAAATACCCCCCATTAAATTTAAGTTGATGACTGGTGGTCAATACCCGCTGTGCCGAGACTATGTGGACATGCTAAACCAGGCAGGCTATATCGATGCACCGCTTTGTGAAAGAAAAATCCTACCAGGGTTCTCTAAATTTAGAGCGGTAGAATGGACTGAAATAACGGACAAGGAAGAAATAATGAGAATAAGGAAAGAGCAGATAAAGATGGATTATCTGTGGCCGCCAGGACGCCAAAAAAGAGCGAAACAGGTATGGTTGTCGGCAAAAATGAAAATGGATGCGGGGAATTGGCCGGGGTTACAAATAGCTCGTATCGATATCGATCACGATGGTCAGGTGGATACAGCTTACCGATTTACATATCCGAATCAAAATAGGAGTAAATATGGTAAATGCGCTCACTTAACGTCTTATTTTGTTGTTTATGATGATCAGGAGAAGAATCGTAGAGTGTATGAAGATCCGCAATTGAGTTTGCAGGGGCCATCTCTCGATGATGAGTTATTCTACTACGGTGGCCGTGCCTTTAAAGCTCGCTGGGATGGCTGGATTGCTCAGTACCAGATAAAAGTTAATGAGCTTTCAGGAATACCTGCTCAGGTTTGTGGAATAAGTATGGTTCAATAGGAAGAAGATGACACATGATTACCGTAAACGGACAGCTGACGGAAGAGCAGTATAAGGAATTGCGCTGGAATGTGATTCGTTACATGGAAGAAGTGGGTGGTGAAATCTCATGGGAGCCGTATCTTGATTCGGCAAATCCACCACAAGTTACCATTGGAGTGGGCTTCAACATTCAGGGGCACCCTGATTTAAGGTTGCGCGTATACACGGAATTGCTGGGTTTGGATTTGGTAGGTGATGCAAATTATATAGATCGATTGGATGCAGCTATCGAAAATGGCCAGTTGGATACTCTGAATGGCATCATGCTGGAACGCTACAATGCCGCCACTCCTGAGCAGCAATCTGGAATGCCAAGCTCCTTCACAATTCCCCATGACGACCTTGAGACGGCGACGCAGACAATTCGCCGGATTTTTGACGAAGAAGCTGGTGATCCGGCTAGTCCAGAGGTGGGAACCTTCGAAGCAAGATTGAATGAGTGGCTTGGCGCTGAAACACTTGTTACCTCCAGCGAGCGAGTGGCATTACTATCGTTGATGTACAACAACGTACTGCCAAGTAGCCCGAAGTTGCAGGCAGCAGTACGTGATGGTAAGCGTATTCGCGCCTGGTTTGAAATTCGGTATGCCAGTAACCCTGAAGAAGGTGGGAATAAGAGAGATAGCGGCCTTGCCAAGCGCCGTGCATATGAAGCGGCTTTGTTTGGTTTGTATGATAACCGCTCTGAACAAGAGCAGGCGCAGGATATCTTTGATTTCTTGAATTCTGCCGATCCTTATGATGGGAGCCAAAGGGTTATCGATCGAATCCTTTACTATGAAGGTTATACTGGAACCTCAGGCTACGTTTTCAATAGTTGGATCAATGAGAGTACCGTTCGAGACTACGCGATCAAAGATCCAGGTTTGATCCAGCAGGTATCTTTCCAGACTTTATTTCTGCCAGTTGTCAATGAGCTGGCTGAGCTCTATGCGACTGATGGTTTGGCTGAAACGGATGAATCTATCCGTGTAGTTCGGTCGCTTACTTCTGGTGCAGCCATCGACAATGAAGCGGTTATTGGTCTGGAAACCAATGGTGCGATTCAGGCGACGGACTTTGGAGAGGCTGGCAATGGCAATGATCTGTTGATCGCCGTTAAGGAGTCCGGACAAATTCTTAACGGCGGTGGAGGCAGCGATGTGCTTATCGGGGCATCGGGTGTCGATACTCTGAATGCTGGCGATGGCGGTGATGTTCTGATTGGTGGCGGCGGCGGAGATGAGCTACTTGGTCAGAGTGGTGAAGATACTCTGGTAGGTGGTGATGGTGCAGACACGCTTAATGGTGGAGCAGAATCAGATCTTTTGCTTGGTGGCGATGGCGGGGATACATATGTTTTCGTCTCCGGCGACGGTGTAGACACCGTAGTAGATAGCTCGACGGGCAATACCCTGCAACTGGACGGTAGCGCCATCCCCGAACTGACAGGGGTCTCCACCTCGAATAAAATCTACGAGAACGAAGACGGTGATATTCGTCTGGTCAAAACGGGCGATGGTTTTGTCGTCATCTATGGTGATGCGTCCCAACCGGTTTCCGCCATCCATGTTAGCGGTTCGGATGAAGACTTCGGGCTAACCCTCAGTGATTACCAGGAAGAGGATACTGCCCAGCCAGAAATGGATCCGAACAGTTTTAAGGTAGGGGACAGCAATCTTGGCACGGAGGGGAATAAAGAGTGGTTTGATTTCGATTACAGAAGCAGAAACTCGGATTTCAAGTCGCAACCGATATTCTTCGATGCAAGCCTGATCAGCCCGGACAATCCGGATTTTCCTGAAGACCCCGGGGTCAAAAGCTGGCTGTTTGATGGCGGGGATGCCAATGACACACTGATTGCCGATACGGACCATATCAATCCCGGACTTTTCGGTATGGATGGTAATGACACTATCGTCATCGGGGCTGCCGGTTGGGCCTGGGCTACCGGTGGCGAGGACAACGATTATATCCGGCATACCAGTGGCGAAGGTCGCCTCTTTGGCGATTATCATATTCCTGAGGAGCCGCCGGAAGAATACCGTGAGTACGACGGAGAGGGCGAAGATATATTGATCAGTGAGTCCACGGGCTTTAAAACCCTGGACGGCGGCGGTGGCGAGGACATATTGATCGCGGATGCCGGTGGCGAGGGCTGGTTTGCGGGAGGGAGTGGTTCTGACCTGATTCAGGGTGGAGCTGGCAAGGATTATATTTTTGGCGACGGTCGGATAGCACTGGACCAGGAATGGAATGAAGGTGAAGGAACTGTCTATGTACAGTATCGAGTACAGGACATTTTTATCTCCGACCTGGAATACGACGACGTTATTGATGCAGGGGAGGGGGAGAACGTTGTGTTCGGCGGTGCAGGTAGCGATACCATCACCACCGGAGATGGAGACGATGAAATCTGGGGTGACGTCGCTAGCAGCCAGTTCCTTGGCTCAAACATACTCCCGAACGATATTCCATTGGATATGCATGGGGACGATGTGATCTATGCCGGCGGCGGCAAGAATCAAATTGTCGGCGGTGGCGGCCATGACATCGTTTTCGGCGGCGAAGAGGTTGACTGGATCTGGGGGGATGGTCCCACTCACAAAGACCTTGAAGGCGGCAATGACTACCTCAACGGCGGCGCCGGCAACGACTATATCCATGCCGGTGGTGGTAATGACACTCTGATCGGAGGGGCCGGCTTCGATTTTATGCGCGGCGGCGATGGCAACGATACTTATATCTTCAATTCGGGGGACGGGATTGATTACATTGAAGATAGCGACGGCGACAACCGGATCGTGATTAACGGCGTTTCATTACAAGATAGCCATCTGTATCTGTACGGTGACTTGGGCTATGGGACGGATATGGATATGTCGATCGCCTATGGCAGCGGCGACATGCTCGATCTTCCCGAAGCAACCCTAACTGCCAGTACGGTAGTGATAGGCGGAGTTGCCTACGACTTTTCCGATCTCAGGAATGCCTACACCCAGCAGTGGCTGCGTAGAGCCGATGCCATGCTGGATGCCGTCTCGGGCGACTCTGGCGGTTCAACCGAAAGTGCGAGCGCTGAACCTGAAACCCAGAGCGCCGCTGCCCTGAATGCTGCTATCGCCCCCATGGAAGTCGCGGCAACAGAAGCAAGCACGACGCTTACCGCCTGGTACGGGGGGCAGCTGGTCGCCATCGATTCCAGCGCTGTTGGCATAGACCCTCAGGATCCCAGCACCTGGCTGCAAAGCGGCGCCGTCTCTCTTACTGGCATACTCACCTTCTACACCGATGCTGAAGGTACCGTCATGGCCGGCGTTCCAGACGGCGAGGGCGGCACACTGGTGCCAGCGGGCGCAGTAACGGAATACCGGCTGCTATCCGACGGTTCCCTGTTTTCCCGCGAACCCGACTTTGCGCAGGGGGAAGCCCCGGCTCTGGGGCAGGGCGCAGAGCCGCCCGCTGGTGCCGAAGGTGACACCTCCGGCATTAATGCCGACGACGAGATTATCGATGGCACTTCTAGCGACGACACCGTTAACGGCGGCGCAGGCCGTGACCTGATTCGCGGTGGCGGTGGCGCCGACACACTCGACGGCGGTATTGGTGGCGACATACTGCTTGGCGGCGCCGGAGGTGATACTTTGCTCGGTGCCGACGGTGGCGACTTCCTCTATGGCGATGCCGGTGACGACCTGCTGCAGGGCGGTGCCGGCAGCGATAGCCTTCAGGGTGGCGATGGCAACGATATTCTTCAGGGCGGCGCCGGCGACGACCTGCTCAAAGGCGGCAGTGGCAATGACTCCTTGAGTGGTGGCGCCGGCTCGGACCAGTACTTCTTTGGTCTCGGCGATGGTCAGGACACTATCGACAACAGCGGCGATACCGGAACCAGTACCATCGCCTTTGCCGAGGATATCAGCCCCTACGCCGTCAAGGTGACCCGCAGCGGTGACGATCTGGTTCTGGAGGTCGGTGACGGAGGGGATTCAGTCACAGTTACCGGCTACTTCGCCAGTGATGCCACTACGGTACGCGCCGTGGACCAGATAGAGTTCAACAACGGCCAGACTGTTTGGAGTGTCGACGATGTCAAGGCAATGGCGCTGATTGGCGATGCTACGGACAACACCCTGCTGGGCTACAACAACAGCGACGATATCCTGGTTGGCGGGGCCGGCAACGACCTGCTTAGCGGCGGCGCCGGCCATGACAGTCTCGAGGGCGGTGCCGGCGACGACACTCTGCAGGGCGGCAGTGGCGACGATACCTACCTGATTAATTTGAACGAAGGTGAAGACCGTATTGTCGAGCTGGCCGGGGAAAACAACCGGCTGCAGTTCGGTGCGGACGTGGCCGTTGCGGATGTGAAAGCCATCCGCAATGGAGACGATCTGGTGCTCTCCATTGCCGCTGGTTCCAGTGCTGTTACTGTTGCCAATTACTTCGGCACTGCGGGAGAAACGCTTTCCACCATAGCGTTTGACGATGGCACTAGCTGGGATCTGGCCCAGGTGAAGCAGCTGGTGCTTACCGGTACCGATGCTGCGGATACCATTACCGGTTACGACTCCGACGATACCCTGGACGGCCGCGCTGGCAACGATCTGCTGACCGGCAACGGCGGCAGTGATACCTATCTGTTCTCTGCTGGCGATGGCGCGGATCGGATAGTGACCGGCGAGCAGGATAGCGCCACCACGGAAACCATCCGTTTCGACGACACGGTCAGCGAAGCCTCGGTTGCCGTCGTGCGCCAAGGCGACGACGTGATCCTGAACTACGGAGATGGAGACTCGGTAACGGTAAAGGATTTCTTTGTCGCGGAGGCTACGACGGCTTCTGCCATAGACCGGGTGGAGTTCAACAGTGGCACCGTGTGGACCGCCGCGGATCTGAAAGCGAAAGTCCTGTTGGGTGACGGCGAGGCCGACACCATCGAGGCGTACAGCTCGGACGACCTGCTGGTTGGCGGTGGTGGCGACGATACGCTGCTGGGCGGCGGCGGTGACGACACTTATCGTTTCTCCGCCGGTGACGGCGCGGACCTGATTGACGACGAGTCCGGAGACCAGGATCGAATCGAGTTCACCGATGTGAATCCCGCGGACCTGCTGCTGCGCCGCGATGGCAACGACCTGCTGATCACCAATAGCGGCAGCGGCGACACCATCCGCGTGCGCGATCAGTTTGCGCTGGTGGCCGGCGCGGTCAGCGCTTCGGCTATCAACAGCATCACCTTCGCCGATGATACCGTCTGGGATCACGAACAGATCAAACAGCAGGCCCTGGCTGGCACCGGGGTGGCGGACGAGATTTTCGGCCATGCGGATGCGGATATCGTACACGCCGGCGCCGGGGATGACATTGTCTACGGGGCGCTCGGCAATGACACCATTTATGGTGAAGGCGGCGCAGATACCCTGTACGGCCAGGGCGGCGACGATGAAATCCACGGGGGCGATGGCAACGATTACCTCGATGGTGGTTCCGGCTACAGCCGCCTCTACGGCGATGCCGGCGACGATACGCTGATTGGTAGCGGCGAACTGGACGGCGGCGACGGCAACGACACCCTGAACGGCCAGGGCGGCGATATCCTGATCGGCGGAACCGGCAACGATACCCTGCAGGGTGCTTCCGGTAACGACATCTACCGCTTCAGCGCCGGGGATGGCATCGATCAGATCGACGACCAGGGCGGTGACCTGGATCGGTTGGAGTTTACCGACGTCAATCCCCAGGACCTGCTCCTGCGCCGCGATGGCAACGACCTGGTGATTACCAATTCCGCAACCGGGGACAATATCCGCATCGCGGATCAGTTCTCCAGCCAGGCGGGAGTTGTCGCGGGAACCGGTATCGACGGTATCGTTTTTTCCGATGCGACTGTCTGGGACTACGAGCAGATCAAGCAGCAGGCGCTGGCGGGTACCGATAATGCCGATACCATTTACGGCCATGCGGACGACGACAGCGTAACTGCCGGTGCCGGCGACGATACCGTCTACGGCCAGGGTGGTGGCGATACTCTCTTCGGCGGCCTGGGCCAGGACAGCCTCTACGGCGGCAGCGGCAATGACGAGATCCACGGTGGGGATGGAGTCGATACCATTTTCGGTGGCAGCGGCAGTGATCAGCTCTTCGGTGACGACGGCAACGACGTACTCGAGGACTACTCTGGTGTGAATACGCTGCACGGCGGCGCCGGCGACGATCAGCTGAGCGGAAACGGCAGCCTGTTTGGCGATGCCGGTGCCGACACACTGACGGGTACCGGCGTGCTGGACGGTGGTGCCGGTAACGACACCATCTCTGGCGAGGGCAGCGATACGCTGATCGGTGGCAGCGGCGACGACGTGATCACCGCATTCAGCGAGGCCTTTACCCAGAACAGCAATGTGATCGAGGGTGGTACAGGCAACGATATCCTGTTCGGCTCCTTCGGCGATGAGGAGTACCGTTTCAACCTCGGTGACGGGCAGGACACCCTGACCGAGCGTCGCCAGGGCGAGGACTACAGCAATGTGGATCCCTCATTGGATACCCTGGTGTTTGGTCCGGGCATTGCCCAGTCCGATCTGCAGTTCGAGCGCCACGGCAACGACCTGCTGATCGCGCACAGCAACGGCACCGACTCCATCCGGGTCACCGACTGGTACAGTGGCGTTACCGACCATTTCAAGATCAACTCAATTCAATTCGACGATGGCTCCAGCCTGAGCCTCTCCGAAATAGAGACTCTTGCGGTTACTCACGGTACTGCCGCAGACGATACCCTGGCCGGTTATCGAAACCTGGATGACACCATTCGCGCCGGCGAGGGCAATGACCAGGTCTGGGGCCGGGACGGCAACGACACCATTTACGGCGAAGCCGGGGACGACTATCTCGATGGCGATGCCGGTGACGACCGGATCGAGGGCGGCGCCGGCGCCGACACGCTGGTGGGTCGCGCGGGAGCGGACACCCTGATCGGCGGTGCGGGAGATGACAGCTATATCTATCTACCGGGGACCGGTGCTGATGTGATCGACAACAGCGGCGGCGGCTACGATGGCCTCTTCTTCAACAACGGCATCGACAGAGACCGTCTGAGCTTCCAGCGCGACGGCGACGATCTGCTGGTTCTGGTGGACGGGGATCCCGAACAGTCCGTGCGGGTACAGAATCACTTCCTCGGCGGCGACCACGCCATCGACTTTGTACAGCCGGACGGCGGCTTTTTGCTGGATGAGGCGGAGATCAACCAGATGGTTGCTGCCGGCGGCAGCGACTTCGATGCGGTAGTCGAAGGCACCGCTAGCGGGGAGCAGCTGGTCGGTACCACTGGTAAAGATCAAATAAAAGGCCTCGCCGGTGACGACACACTCTTCGGTATGGCCGGTGACGATGAATTGCTGGGCGGTGCGGACAACGACTACCTGGCCGGGGGCAACGGCTCCGGCAGTGGCTCCGGCAACGATACGCTGATGGGTGAGGGCGGTGACGACATCCTCTCCGGTGAGGATGGCGACGACCTGTTGATCGGTGGTCTTGGTGACGACCGCTACTACTACACCGCCAATGGCGGTATCGATATCGTCGACAACACCGGCGGCGGTTTCGATGGTGTTTTCTTCCTGGGCGGCATTGCCAGAGGCCAGTTGAGTTTCCACCGGGAGGGTGACGATCTGGTGATGCTGGTGGACTCCGACCTGAACCAGCAAATCCGGGTTACCGATCATTTCCTCGGCGGCGACACTGCCATCAGCTATGTACAGCCCGACGACGGCGGTGCATCGATTATGGCGGCGGATATCCCAAGTCTGCTCGAGGCATTGCCGGATGAAGGCGGCAGCGGTGGCGATCCAGTTGATCCCGGCGAGGGGGAAGAGCCTCCGGCGCCCGAAATCGGCGGCGACGATACGGTAACCGGTACCGCGGGCGACGATGTCCTCTTGGGTGGCGAAGGTAACGACACGCTGCAGGGCGGCAGCGGCAACGACCTGCTGATTGGCGGTGCCGGTGACGATCTCTATATCTATACCGGCGGTCAGGACAGGATAGACGGCTCCGGTGGCGGCACCGACACTTTGCGCTTTGCCAACGGCATTACCTTCGGTGAAGTGGCCTCCTACCTCAACAAGTCGGGCGATGACTTGATTTTGAAAGTCAACGGTGGGCCCGACCAGGTCGCGATCAGCGGTTTCTTCCTCGGTGGCGAAAACCTGGTGGAAACCATCGAGTTCGAAACCGGAGGTTCACTGACGGCCCAGCAAATATTTGATGCTTTCGGCTTAACCATGCCCACCCCTGACACAGGTTTCGATACCACTGTCGAGGGCACTACCGGAGACGATGCCGCTTTGTCCGGCACGGCCGCACGTGATCTTATTTGCGGCGGCAATGGTATGGATGTGCTGAACGGCGGCGCCGGCGACGACCGGCTCGAGGGTGGCAATGGTGCCGATACGCTGGCCGGCGATGCCGGAGACGATCTGCTGATGGGTGGCCGCAACGACGATATCTATATCTTCCGTTCCGGCGATGGGCAGGACATTATCGACAACAGCGGTGGCGGCAGCGACGAGCTGCATTTTGACGGCGTTGATTTTGGCCAGGTCTCCAGCGGGCTGATGAAGAGCGGCAACGATCTGGTACTGAATATCAGCGGCGGCAGTGATTCTGTCACCATCAGGAATTGGTTCCTGGGTGGAGACTATGTGGTGGACAGCATCACATTCGCATCCGGCGGCAGCATCACATCGGAGCAGATATTCGGTGCCTTCGGCCTTTCGAACCCCGATCCTCTCGGTTCTCCCGATTATCAGGGGCTGCCCGACGAGCGCGGCTATGCCAACCTGGTCGCTGCCGATGCGGCTGCGCAAACCATTTTGGGCTCATCGGATGCCGACTTTATCGATGGTGGTGCTGGCGATGACGCTATCGCTGGAGGGCTTGGGAATGACTACCTGATAGGTGGCGATGGCAGCGATACCTATCTGGTGGGTGCGGGCACCGGGCAGGATAGGATCAACAACCTGTCCAACAATCCCGGATCTGATGTGGATGTCTTGCAATTCCTGGCCGGCTTCGATGAGGACAATCTCTGGTTCAGTCGCGATGGCGATAACCTGGTTGTGGATGTGATCGGCTCCGATGAGCAGGTAACCATCCAGGGCTGGTACGCGGACAGCGGTCAGCAGTTGGATGAAATCCGCACCGCTGACGCAGTGCTGCAGGCTGACATGGTCGACAACCTAGTGAATGCCATGGCGGCCTTCGGAGCACCGCCCGCAGGGGATGCCCAGTTGCCGCAAGAGGTGCGCGATGAGATAGAGCCGGTAATCGCTGCCAACTGGCAGGCAGCTTAATTATGTAGGAGCGGCCCGTGGCCGCGATCGATGTCGGAGATAATCCGATAGTCCGATCGCGGCCATGGGCCGCTCCTACATAAACTGATTCGGCTTATGCGAGTGGATCTGCATCCGCGTCGTAGGGCAGCTCCAGAATCTCCAGTGCGCGGCCGTCTGCGAGTCGCAACTCTTCGCCGGCGGCCACCTTGGCAATGGTCAGCACCGCCAGCAGCTCTATCCCCTCCTCACTGCGGCAGGCCTCCACCAGGTTGCCGATGCTCGACTCGCCCTCGCCGTAGATCTCCAGTCCCGGCGCGGGGATCTCCCCGGAGGTGCACCTGGCGCGGTACAGGCGGCGTTTGGCGGCGCCGCGGAACTGCATGCGCGCGATCACTTCCTGGCCGGTGTAGCAGCCCTTCTTGAAGCTGACACCGCCGAGCAGGTGCAGGTTGGCCATCTGCGGAATAAACATTTCGCTGGTGGCGGCGTACAGCTGGGGGATGCCGGCCGCTATCCGCAGCTGCTGCCAGTAGTCGTAGCCGGCGGCCTCTGCCTCGGCATTCAGTTGCTGCCAGAGACTCCGCGCCTGCTGGTTCGGCACCAGTACCGCCACCTGTTGTTCGTTCAGCGCCTGGGCTATGGCGCGCTCGCCGTTCAAGTCAAACGGGCGAACTTCGCCGGCGCTCAGGCCGTCCAGCCCCAGCAATTGAGCCGCGCGTGCGGGCGCCTTCTTGCCCTGCAGGCCGAGCCAGCGGCATTCGTCACTGATGTCCGTCAGCTCTGTCTTGAAGAAGACCGCGTACTTGGCCAGCGCCTCGCGGGCAATGGGGGCCAGATCCCGCGGCAGGCGGAGAATCAGTTCATCCTGGGACAGCTTGAGCGCGCTGAAGGCGCTGATCATACGGCCCTTGGGGTTGCAGTGGCTGCCGAGGCTGCTGTGGTTGTCCGGCAGGGTGACCAGGTCGCAGGTGAGCTGGCCCTGCAGGAACTTCTGGCTGTCCGGCCCGGCGATGGAGATGGCGCCCAGCGGACTCAGGTCGATCAGGTGCAGCTCAGCCTCCGTCTCCGGGAAGTGGGCGCGGGGGCTCTGGGTATCGGCACCCTCCCAGATGGCGCCTTCGCCGCTCAGAAATTCCTGCCACTGCTGCTGGTCCATTGTCCTGCCACCTCCGGGTTGTCTGGAGCGGATTATTTGGGGGTAGGGGCCGCTTTTTCAAGTTTGTTGTGGCTTTTCAACTTTGCAGGGGAGGGGGGTATACTGCGCGCTCTTTGACTGGGTTGGAATGAAGTATGGATCGCAACCGCCTGTTTTGGGCCAGCCGCCGCGGCATGCTGGAGCTGGATCTGGTACTGCTGCCGTTTCTGGAGAATGTCTACGACAGCTTGGACGAGGCCGATCAGCAGCGCTATATCAAACTGCTCGACGAGCAGGATCAGGATCTGTTCGCCTGGTTTCTGCGTCGCGAGGATCCGTCCGATCCGGATCTGTTGCGCATAGTGCAGATTATCCGTGACAACACAGGCCTGCAAGAATAGCCGCCCTCAGTATTTCGAACGCTGCGCCCGGCTGAATTGTGCCGTGGCGCCCTCCCGCCTTCTGTTTATTCTGCTGATTCTGATCGCGCTGCAGGCCCTGGCGCTGCTGTGGTGGTGCCGCCTGCCGCTGTATCTGTTCCTGCCGGCGGCGCTCGCGGTGCTGGTCTATGCAGCCTTTGAGTGGCGTCGCCTGAAATCGATGTGCGGGGTGCTCGGCACCCGCGAGCGGCGCTGGTTCTGGCAGCCGGCGGGCGGACAGCCGCGGGAATTCGAGTTTCGCGGCGAGCTGGTGTTGTGGCGCTGGCTGATCGTGATCAACGGGCGGGATCTGCGCGGGCGGCGCCTGCGGCTGGTATTGGCGCGGGACTCGATGGCGCGGGACGACTGGCGCCGGTTGCAGGGGGCTTTGCGGTATTCCCGCTAGGCGAACACAAGGTTCGCCCGGCGAAATTCAGACAAACTGCCGCTGGTCGGCGAAATTCTCCGGCACCAGGATGGTGTCCATCGCCAGCTCGCGCAGGTCCGGATAATCCAGCGAGTAGTGCAGGCCGCGGCTCTCCCGCCGCTCCAGGGCCGAGCGGATGATCAGTTCGGACACCAGCGCCAGGTTGCGCAGTTCGATCAGGTCGCTGCTGACCTTGTAGTTGGCGTAGAACTCGCGGATCTCCCGCTGCAGCAGGCCTATGCGGTGCTGGGCGCGCAGCAGGCGCTTGCGGGTGCGCACTATGCCCACATAGTCCCACATAAAGCGGCGCAGTTCGTCCCAGTTGTGGGAAATCACCACGTCCTCGTCCGAGTCGGTCACCCGGGATGCGTCCCAGGCCGGGGCCGGGCGGGGCGGCTGCACCGAGTCCAACGTCTGTTCCAGGTGCAGCGCCGCGGAGCGGCCGTAGACCAGGCATTCCAGCAGCGAGTTGCTGGCCAGGCGGTTGGCGCCGTGTAGGCCGGTAAAGGTGGTCTCGCCGATCGCGTAGAGCTGGTCCAGGTCGGTGCGGCCGTGCTGGTCCACCATGATGCCGCCGCAGGTGTAGTGGGCTGCCGGCACCACCGGAATCGGCTCCCTGGTGATGTCGATGCCGTACTGCAGGCAGTTCTGGTAGACGGTGGGGAAGTGGCCGCGCACGAAGTCGGCGTCCTTGTGGGAGATGTCCAGGTAGACACAGTCGGCCCCCAGGCGCTTCATCTCGTGGTCTATGGCGCGCGCGACTATGTCCCGCGGCGCCAGTTCGCCGCGCTTGTCGAAGCGGTGCATAAAGCGGCTGCCGTCCGGCAGTTTCAGCTGCGCGCCCTCGCCGCGCAGCGCTTCTGTGACCAGCGATGCCTTGGCTTTTGGATGGTAGAGGCAGGTGGGGTGGAACTGGTTGAACTCCATATTGGCCACCCGGCAACCGGCGCGCCAGGCCATTGCGATGCCGTCGCCGCTGGCGCCGTCCGGGTTGCTGGTATAGAGGTAGGCCTTGCTGGCGCCGCCGGTGGCGAGCACCACCGCCTTGGCCTGGAACAGCTCCACGTCTTCGGTATTCTTGTTGTAGATATAGGCCCCGGCACAGCGGAAGCGGCCCTTGTCCGGGTCCGGCTGGCGGATCAGGTCCAGGGCCACATGGTGTTCGAAGCAGTCGATATTCTCCGCCGCGCGCACCCGCTCGATCAGGGTGCTGTGCACCGCGCGGCCGGTGGCATCGGCGCTGTGGATAATGCGGCGGTGACTGTGGCCGCCTTCTTTGGTCAGGTGGTAATCGCCTTCCTCGCGGGTAAAATCCACGCCCTGGTCGATCAGCCACTGAATGGCGGCGGTGCTGTTCTCCACCGTGAAACGCACTGCCTGCGGGTGGCAGAGGCCTGCGCCCGCGTCTAATGTGTCAGCAATGTGGGACTCCACCGAGTCCATCTCGTCGAGCACGGCGGCAATACCGCCCTGGGCGAACCAGGTGGAGCCGTCCTGCAGCCGCTGTTTGGACAGCAGGGCCACGCGATAACGTGCCGCCAGGTGCAGGGCCAGGGTCAGACCCGCGGCGCCGCTGCCGATCACCAGCACGTCGTAGTTTGCTTTGGCATTCATACATTTCATTTATGTTTAGGGGTCGCGTAGTATAGCGCCTCCCTGAATTTCGTCGATTTGACCCGGAACTTATGTCCTATCGCCAGTGTCTTGAGTGTCTCGAACACCACAGAATAAACGCCTGCGCCGGAAGCCCCGTTTTCGCATCGGGTGGCGCCCGCGGTTCGGCCGCTGGTCATGGGAGTAAGGGGAGTAGGGGATGACAGCGCAACCGGCGTCGCCGAGTGACCGCCAACTGGTAGAGCGGGTACAGAAAGGGGACAAGCGCGCCTTCGATCTGCTGGTGCTGAAATACCAGCACAAGATAGTGGCGGTGGTGAGCCGCTTTATCAAGGATCACAGCGAGGTGCAGGACGTGACTCAGGAGGCCTTTATCAAGGCCTACCGCGCGCTGGCCAACTTCCGCGGCGACAGCGCCTTCTACACCTGGATGTACCGCATCGCGATCAACACCGCCAAGAACCACCTGGTCTCCCGCAGCCGCCGTCCGCCGTCCTCGGACGTGGATCTGGAGGACGCCGAGTTTTACTCCGGCGCGGACCTGCTGCGGGACAACGAGACCCCGGAAAACCAGCTGTTCCGCGACCAGCTGGAGGCCGCCGTTCACAAGGCGATACGCGCGCTGCCGGAGGATCTGCGCTCGGCGGTGACCCTGCGCGAGCTGGAGGGGCTCAGCTACGAGGAGATCGCCGAGGTGATGGGCTGTCCGGTGGGCACGGTGCGCTCGCGCATCTTCCGCGCCCGCGAGGCCATAGATCGCACGGTACAGGCGGTGATGGCCGGGGAACCGGAGACTCTCGGCGACCGCGGTTAGAAAATTTTTTGCCGCCGGCGAAACAAACCGCCGGATACCGGGTCTGAACAGATAACCAACAAGGGTGCCTGCGGGCGCTGAAAAAAGATCGCACAGAGAGGGTAAACCCGTATGTCCCACGGGAATCATCAGGAACGTCTGAACGAGTCGCTGTCGGCACTGATGGACGGTGAAGCCAGCGAGCTGGAGGTGCAGCGCCTGCTGAAGGCGAGCGCCGCTTCGCCCGAGATGGGGGCGCGCTGGTCGCGCTACCAGCTGGCCGCGAGCGCGCTGCGCCGCGAGTCGGTGGCTCCGGTGGACAGCGACCTGGCGGCGAGGATCTCCGCGGCCGTGGAGCAGGAGCCGCCCCTGTCCGGATCCGGTGGCGGCGCCGAGGCGGCCGACGGCCTGGCCAACAGCCGCTGGTGGCGGCCCCTTTCCCGGGGTGCCGTGGCGGCGGCCGTGGCCTTCGCTGCGATTTTCGGCGTGCAGCAGCTGCAGCTCTCTCCCGCGGGGCAGGGCGTGCAGGCGGGTGCCGAGCTGGTGGCCGAAGTGGAGCGCCCGGTACAGCCGGCAGTGCAGTCTTCGCCGCAGCCCTCCGGATTCTATGTCCCCGCGCCGTCCACGCGCTCGGTCAGCACCGCGACGCCGCGCCTGCTGCCGGACCAGCAACCCGGCGTTGCCGGCCAGGCGGTCATCCAGCAGATGCCCACGCCCGAGCTGATGCGCCACCTGAACCGGGTCATGATCCAGCACTCAGAGCAGGCCGCCCACGTCGGCAGTCAGGGCATGGTGCCCTTTGCCCGGGCCACCTATGGCGAAAAAGTTGGAATGTAGCGTGCGTGAATTCGTGAACAAGCTGCGGCCCCGGAGCCGCCGTATCCGCAAAGCCAACAGTCTCCTGTTGGCTTTGTTGCTGCTGGCGCCCCTCGCCCGCGCGCAGGAGGCCGCGACCGGGAGCACCGCCGGTGCGGCGGAAGAAGTGGAACAGTGGCTCGGCAAGCTGTCCCGGGCGGTGACGGAGCTGGAGTACAGCGGCCTGGTGACCTTCGAGCACGCCGGCATGCTGGAGACACTGCAGGTCGTCCACGCGGTGCGCGACGGCGAACAGGTGGAGCGGGTGCGCTATCTGAGCGGCGAGCCGCGCGAACTGATCAGTCACGGCAGCGGCAAGCACTGTGAACGCGGCACCGGCCCCCTGGCCCGCGCGGCACTCTGGAGCCGGGCCGGGCAGCAGGAGGTGCAGCGCGCCTACCAGTTTATCCTGCGCGGAGAGGAGCGCATCGCCGATCGCGATGCGGTGGTGATAGAGGCGCGCCCGCGGGATCTGCACCGCCTTGGGCTGGTCGTGAGTCTCGATCGGGAAACCGGTCTGCCGCTGAAGTCCATGCTGGTGGGCACCCAGGGGCGCGTCTTGGAGCGCTACCAGTTCGTGCAGCTGGACCTGTCGCCGGTACAGGACGGCGACCTGCAGCCCCAGTCCCCCCACGCGCGCCGCATCGACAACAGCAACCCCTGCAGCACCTCTCAGAGCCGCTGGCAGCTGCGCTGGCTGCCGGATGGCTTCAAGGCGGTATCGGTCAAGCCGCTGTCCGACGGCGATATGCTGGTGTTCAGCGATGGCCTCAGCGTGTTTACCGTTTTCATACAGCGGCTCGGTCCCGAGCTGAACTTCAAGGGCCGCGCGATACGCGGCGCCACCGTGGCCTATATGGACCGCATCGAGGTGGACGGCGTCGACTACACGGTGACCGTGGTGGGTGAGATCCCCGACACCACGGCGCGGCGCGTCGCGGCCGCCGTCGCCGTCGAGGGGTAAGCGGCGGTGGTGGAAGAGCGCGGCCGGGTGGTGGCCATAGAGCCGGGGGCCATCTGGGTCGAGACGATCCAGCGCGGCGGCTGCGGCGGCTGTGCCGCCAAAAGCGGTTGCGGCACCGGCCTGCTGGGTGACTACCTGTCGAGCCGCGACGCCAACCGCATCCGCGTCGCGCTGAACAGCTGGGACTCTGACGATATCTCCCTCAATGACACCGCGGTTATCGGTATCGGTGAGCGGGCCCTGAGCAGCAGTGCGCTGCTGGTCTACCTGCTGCCGCTGCTCTCGCTGCTGCTGGCCGCGTTGGCCGGGGAGGCCCTCGGCGGAGAAGCCGGGGCCATGCTCGGCGCCCTGGCCGGACTGCTCGTCGGCGCCGCGCTGGTGCGGCTGTACAGCCGCCGCCAGGCCGCCAATCCCGCCTATGCGCCGATTCTGCTGCGCGTGGAGCCGGCCCGCCGCCCCCTGTAGAGCCAGTCTGCGGCCGGCGCGGCGCCTTTTCTCCCGGCTCCAGATCCTGTCCTGGGGCCCGTTCACACTAAACTCTTATCTCCGACTGTCTTTGGAGGTTTCCCATGCAGGCCCGCTGTTATGCGGAAAGCTGGCCATTGCGTACAGCCTTCGTGATATCCCGCGGCGCGCGCACCGAGGCGCAGGTGGTGGTGGTGGAGGTGAGCGCCGACGGCGTGACCGGCGTCGGCGAGTGCACCCCCTATCCGCGCTACGGCGAAAGTGTCGAATCGGTGCTCGGCCAGCTGCGACCGCTACTGCCAGAGGTGGAGCGGGGGCTGACGCGGGTGCAGCTGCAGTCGCGGCTGCCGGCCGGCGCCGCGCGCAATGCGCTGGACTGCGCCCTGGCGGACTGGGAGGCGCGGCGCGGCGGCGCGGCCTTTGCCGGGCCGCAATCCCTGCCCACGGTGCAGACGCTGGTGATCGACACGCCGCAGGCCATGGCGGATGCGGCCCGGGCCGCGGTGGCGCAGGGTGTTTCGGTGCTGAAGCTGAAACTGGACGACCGGCAGGTACAGGAGCGGGTGGCCGCGGTGCGCGCCGCCGCGCCGGCTGCGCAGATGGTCATCGACGCCAACGAGGCCTGGCCCGCCGAGACACTGCCCGAGCGCTGCCGCCAGTTGAGCGAGCGGGGCGTGGCGATGCTGGAGCAGCCGCTGCCGGCGGGCGACGACGCCTTTCTGGAGACCTTTGCCCACCCGCTGCCCATCTGCGCTGACGAGAGCTGCCACACCCGCGAGGATCTGCCGCGGCTGCGCGGCCGCTACGAGATGCTGAACATCAAGTTGGACAAGACCGGTGGTATCACCGAGGCCCTGGCGTTGGCCGAGGCGGCCAGACTGCAGGGCTTCGAGCTGATGCTCGGCTGTATGCTGTGCACCTCCCGCGCCATTCGCGCGGCCTGGCCGCTGGGGGAGAAGGTGCGCTTCCTCGATCTGGACGGCCCCACCTGGCTTGCGCGGGATGTGCAGCCGCCGCTGCGCTTTGAGGCGGGGCGGGTCTACTGGGTGTAGGCCAATAGAGGCTTTCCAGGGTGTTCCGCTGTGGGTGCAGGGGCGGGTCCGGTGGCGGGCCCTTCGCATCGAATCTATTCGAACCTATGGCTCTTGGTGGGATTCGGTGAGGAGGTCGATCAGCGCCTGCAGGTAGTCCTCGCTGGCCGCGTCGGCGGAAATCGGCGGGAATTCCACCGTGATACAGGGCAGCTTGCGCTCCGCGCACCAGGTGCCGAATGACCCCGGTGTCAGGTAGCCCACATCGGTGACCAGCGGCAGCTCCAGTCTCCGCGACAGCCAGTGGCCGAGCGGACTGTCGTCCGGGTCCTCCACGCAGGCCAGCGGCTCGTGGATGGACACCACCCAGCGGGGTTGCAGTCGCTCGATCAATTGACACAGGGCGTGGGTCTCCGCCTCCGAGCCGCCCACACTGCCGGTGCCGAGGCGCACGTCGCGCTCTTCCGCGGCGCTGTTCCAGCGGTAGACGCTGCCGCTGGCATCCCAGTTGGCGGTGGCGAAGTTGCGGTTCAGGTCCACGCCGCGGGCATTGGCCCTGGTGCCGAGCTGGCAGCCGTCGGGATTGACGGCCAGAATCACGTGGTGGCTCAGCATCGAGGGCTGCAGCGAGCGCAGCGCGCAGGACAGGGCCACCACCGCGGCTACCTCGTCGCCGTGGGTGCCGGCCATCACGATTCCCGGGCTGGAGCCGCTCTGGGCGGGAAAGTAACACAGCGGCGCCCCCAGTTCGGATTGCCCGTACTGCAGGCGGGGGTGGCAGAATTGGCCGCGCTCGGTGCGCGGGCGCAGTGCGGTCATTCTTTACACTGTTTAACAGTCGCGGAAGAACTTTCGTGGCCAAATCGCCACTAAGAACTAACTTGATTGCCCCCTGAGGCGCCCTCATTTAGCGAGGGAAACCCCGCGGGGGATTCGAAAACCATTGATTGCATATTAGAAGGGATTACTAGGGGTAACAAACTTATGGTTACACGCTGTACGCAGTATTTGTTGGCTCTCTGCCTTTTGATATCGGCGTCTGCTGCCTCCGCCCGCGGGTTGCCGGAGCTCACCGATCTGATTGAGGACAACTTCTCCGCGGTAGTGAAAATCAATACCGTGGAGCGCAGCCGGGTCACTCGCGGTGTGCCGCCGCAGTATCACCAGGATATTCCGGATATTTTCCGCCACCTGCTGGAGCCGCGCCGCCGGCAGCGCCCGGTGGCCAGTATGGGTTCCGGCTTTATCATTTCCGAAGATGGCTACATAGTCACCAACAACCATGTCGTGGACGGCGCCGACGAGGTCACCGTGACCCTGACCGATCGCCGCGAGTACGAGGCCAAGGTGATCGGCACCGATACCCGCTCCGACCTGGCGCTGCTGAAGATCGACGCCGAGGACCTGCAGCCGGTCCGCTGGGGCGACTCGGAGGAACTCAAGGTCGGCGAGTGGGTGGTGGCCATAGGCTCGCCGTTCGGCCTCGACTACTCCGCCAGCGCCGGCATCGTCAGCGCGATGGGGCGCAGCATCCCCAACGAGAGTCGCGAGAACTATGTGCCGTTTATCCAGACGGACGTGGCCATCAATCCGGGTAACTCCGGCGGACCGCTGTTCAACATGGACGGCGAGGTGGTCGGCATCAACTCGCAGATCTACACCCGCAGCGGCGGCTCCATCGGTCTCTCCTTCGCGATTCCGGCGAGCCTGGCCCGGGACGTGGTGGCCCAGCTGAAGGAGAAGGGCCGTGTGGATCGCGGTTGGCTCGGCGTGGGTATCCAGGATGTGGACCGCAATATGGCCAAGGCCATGGGTCTCGGCAAGCCCGCGGGCGCCCTGGTGGCCCAGGTGGAGGCCGGCGCGCCGGCGGCCCAGGCGGGTATCAAGGTGGGGGATGTCATCACCCGCTTCGACGGCGAGAAGATTCTGGTATCCGGCGACCTGCCCCATGTGGTCGGCCAGACCCGCCCCGGCAGCCAGGTGGCGGTGGAGTTGATGCGCGAGGGCAAGCACAAGACGGTGCGTGTGACCGTCGGTGCACTGCCCGGCGATGAGAGCGAGCAGCACGCGGGGGTCGCCCCGTCCACCGATGTGGGTGGGCGCCTGGGTCTGATCGTCGACGAGATCCCCGATGCGCTGAAACAGCGCTGGGGCGTGGATTCCGGTGTGTTGGTCAAACAGGTGGTACCGGGCAAGCCCGGTGCCAAGGCGGGCCTGCGCAGCGGCGATATCATCGCCCAGCTGGGCTTCGAGGAAGTGGGCAACCTGAAGGACTACAAAAAGGTGGTCAAGGCGCTGCCCGCCGACGAGCTGCTGCCGATCCGCTTCTTCCGCGCCGGCCAGCCCACCTTCCGCACCATCCAGATAGAGGACTGATGCGGGCAGACTCGTCCGGAGCAGAGTGGGGCACAGGATGTGCCTCACCAATGGTGAATGCGCGCGCTGACGCAGTGCCATCGCAGGGCCCCCGGCCGCCGCCCGGGCACCTGGGCGCGCGTTGCGCATTCATCATTCCGCATTCCTCATCGTTCCTGTTAGACTTGCGCCACACAACCGGCACGTCCGCCGGCTAACGATTTGATTTTCAAAGGATTTCTACCCTCACGTGGCCACAGATCTCTCCCATATCCGCAATTTTTCCATCATTGCCCATATCGACCACGGCAAATCCACCCTGGCGGACCGCTTTATCCAGGTCTGCGGCGGCCTGTCCGATCGCGAGATGGCCGAGCAGGTGCTGGACAGCATGGACCTGGAGCGGGAGCGCGGTATCACCATCAAGGCCCAGAGCGTGACCCTGGATTACACCGCGCGCGACGGCAAGACCTACCAGCTGAACTTTATCGACACCCCCGGTCACGTGGACTTCTCCTACGAGGTGTCCCGCTCCCTGGCGGCCTGCGAGGGCGCGCTGCTGGTGGTGGACGCGGCCCAGGGGGTCGAGGCCCAGTCGGTGGCCAACTGCTACACCGCGATAGAGCAGGGCCTGGAGGTGATACCGGTACTGAACAAGATGGATCTGCCGCAGGCGGACCCGGACAAGGTCGCGGCGGAAATCGAGGACATCATCGGCATAGACGCCAGCGAGGCGACCCGCTGCAGCGCCAAGTCCGGCCTCGGCGTCGAGGACGTGCTGGAGGATCTGGTGCGCCTGGTGCCGCCGCCGGAGGGCGACGTGGACGCGCCGCTGCAGGCGCTGATTATCGACTCCTGGTTCGACAGCTACCTGGGGGTCGTCTCTCTGGTTCGGGTGGTGCAGGGCACCCTGAAGACCAAGGACAAGATAGTCACCAAGTCTGTCGGCCGCGCCCACGTGGTGGACAGCGTCGGCATCTTTACCCCCAAGCGCAAGGAAACCGGTGTGCTGCGCGCCGGCGAGGTGGGCTTCGTCGTGGCCGGCATCAAGGACATTCACGGCGCGCCGGTGGGGGACACATTGACCCACGCCAAGGGCGCCGAAGAGGTAGCCATGCTGCCGGGTTTCCAGAAGGTCAAGCCGCAGGTTTACGCCGGTCTCTTCCCGGTCAGCTCCGACGACTACGAGGCCTTCCGCGATGCGCTGGAGAAGCTGTCCCTGAACGACGCCTCGCTCTTCTACGAGCCGGAGACCTCCGACGCGCTGGGCTTCGGCTTCCGCTGCGGCTTCCTCGGCATGCTGCATATGGAGATTATCCAGGAGCGCCTCGAGCGGGAGTACGACCTGGACCTGATCACCACCGCGCCCACCGTGGTCTACGAAGTGCTGCAGACCGACGGCACGGTGGTGATGGTGGACAATCCGTCGCGCCTGCCGGACGTCGGCTCCATCGAAGAGATGCGCGAGCCCATCGCAGAGGTCAATATCCTGGTGCCGCAGGAATACCTGGGCAATGTGATCACCCTGTGTGTGGAGAAGCGCGGTGTCCAGAAGGACATGCAGTATGTGGGCAGCCAGGTGTCGCTGCGCTACGACCTGCCGATGAACGAGGTGGTGATGGACTTTTTCGACCGCCTCAAGTCGGTCAGCCGCGGCTTCGCCTCCCTGGATTACAGTTTTGTGCGCTTTGACCCGGCAAAACTGGTGCGCCTGGATATCCTGATCAACGGCGACCGGGTGGACGCCCTGGCTCTGATCGTGCATCGCGACCAGGCCCAGCAGAAGGGCCGCGCCATGGCGGAGAAGATGAAAGAGCTGATTCCGCGGCAGATGTTCGACGTGGCTATCCAGGCCGCCATCGGCGGCCAGGTGATAGCGCGCACGACGGTCAAGGCACTGCGCAAGAACGTCACCGCCAAGTGTTACGGCGGCGACGTGACGCGCAAGAAAAAACTGCTGGAAAAACAGAAGGCGGGCAAGCGCCGCATGAAGCAGCTGGGCCGTGTTGAGGTGCCGCAGGAGGCCTTCCTGGCGGTCCTGAAAGTGGATCAGTGATCGCCGGTCGGTGGTGAGGGGCGAAGCGTTTTGGCCCCTCACCACTCGGCACTTGTAAACAGTATGGAAGAACCGAGAAACCGATGGATATCAATTTTCCCCTGATTCTGCTCTGGCTGGTCATTATCACCGGCGGTATCTGGCTGATCGACAGTCTTTTTTTTGCCGGCCGGCGCAAACAGGAAGCCGGGCAGCGGGCGGAAGAGCCGGTCGTGGTGGAGTACGCCAAGTCCTTCTTCCCGGTACTGGCGATCGTCTTCGTACTGCGCTCCTTCGTCGTCGAGCCCTTCCAGATTCCGTCCGCCTCCATGGTGCCTACGCTGCAGGTGGGGGACTTTATCCTGGTGAACAAGTACGCCTATGGCCTGCGCCTGCCGGTGTCGCGCACCAAGGTGGTGGATATCGGTGAGCCGCAGCGCGGCGACGTGATGGTCTTCTTTCCGCCGCATATGAATGACACCTACTTTATCAAGCGGGTCATCGGTCTGCCCGGAGACAGAGTTGAGGTGAAGAACAATGTGCTCTACATCAACGGTGAAAAGGCGCAGCAGGAACTGATCCAGGCGCTGCCGCCCGGCAACCCGCAGGTCGAAGTGCTGTGGGAGGAGATCTACGGCCGCCGCCACCTGATGGCCAAGGACGTAAACTCGAGCCGCTTCAGCAACTTCAGCGCCGTGGTGCCCGAGGGACACTATTTCATGATGGGCGACAATCGCGACAACAGCCTCGACAGCCGCGCCTGGGGTTTTGTGCCGGAGCGGGATGTGGTCGGCAAGGCCTTCGCAATCTGGATGCACTGGGATAAATTACTGAGCCTGCCCAGCTTCAGTCGTGTGGGCAAAATCCAGTAAAGCGGGTGCGATCGAACAAATTACAGCAATAAAGATCGAGGGCAATTCCATGGGTGGGTATATCCGTACTTCTCTTAAGCACCAGCGCGGTATGAGCTACTGGGGGTGGCTGATGGTAGTGGCGGTGCTCGGCTTTATCCTGACGTGTGTCTCCAAGATGGGGCCCGCCTATATTGACGCCTATTATGTGGACGAGGGCCTGCGCAAACTGGCCGAAAACCCCGGCCTGCGCGAAATGAGCCGGGGCGATATCAAGAAGGAGCTGGACCGCTTCTTCCTGATCAACAATGTGCGCGGCGAGCCTACCCAGGCGGTGCAGGTTATTCGCGGGGCCGACAGCCTGCTGGTGAGCATCGACTACGAGCTGCGCCAGCCGCTGATTCAAAACGTGGACGTGGTGATGAAATTCAACAAGCAGCTCAACACCGCCAAACCCGAACTGTGCTGCGAGCCGCTGGTAGACCTGGAGCAATTCCGGAAACGTGACTGATCTTTCCAATGACCTGCTGCTGGAGCGCCTGTGCCGGCGCCTCGGCCACAACTTCGAGCGCCGGGACCTGCTGGAACTGGCGCTGACCCACCGCTCCCACGGCAGCCGCAACAACGAGCGGTTGGAATTTCTCGGCGACTCCATTCTCGGCTTCACCATCGGCGCCGCCCTGTTCGACAAGTTTCCCGAGGGCCGTGAGGGGCAGCTGAGTCGCCTGCGCGCGCAGCTGGTCAGCGGCGAGACGCTGGCCAAACTGGCGCGGGAAATGGAAATCGGCGACTGCCTGCGCCTCGGCGAGGGGGAAATGAAAAGCGGCGGTTTCCGCCGCGCCTCCATCCTCGCCGATGCGGTGGAGGCCCTGATCGGTGCCATCTATCTCGACGCCGGCCTGGAGAGCGCCCGCGAGCGCATACTGGCCTGGTACCAATCCCGGCTGCAGAACCTCTCCCTGGAAACCGCCAAGGATCCCAAGACCCGCCTGCAGGAGTGGCTGCAGGCGCGACACAAGCCGCTGCCGGAGTACACTGTGGTGGATATCGCCGGCGCCGAGCACGCGCAGCAGTTTGTGGTCGAGTGCAGAGTCAGCGGCCTGAATCAGCCGGTGCGCGGCCAGGCCAACAGCCGCCGCGCGGCGGAGAAGGCGGCGGCCACCGAGGCCTATAATCGCCTTACCGGGCAGGGCTGACCCTACAAATTATTGGGGCCCGGGAAGAATAGTAAAGCCCAATGCGAAGGCCCTGCTGCCGGGAGCGGTTTGCGGGATGTTGACTCGGGCCATCCATGGCCCTCGCCCTTCGGGCGCCTGCGGCGTCCAAAACGGCTATCCTGCCGTTTTGTATGAGGCAGGGATGCCGATTAGAGCTTACATGGATGTATTTACGGCGTGTCCCGCAAACCGCTCCCGGCAGTAGGGCCGCCACGAAGCCCGCTACCGGGTACTCGGGATAACCTTTCGGAGAATTTTTTTGAACGAACAACCCTCCCGCTGCGGCTATGTCGCCATCGTCGGCCGCCCCAATGTGGGCAAGTCCACGCTGCTGAACCATTTGCTGGGGCAGAAGCTCGCGATCACCTCGCGCAAGCCGCAGACCACCCGCCACAATATGCTCGGTATCAAGACCGAGGGCCCGAACCAGATCATCTTCGTGGATACCCCCGGCCTGCACGCCGACCAGGACAAGGCCATCAACCGCTATATGAACCGCGCCGCCGCCAGCGCCGCGCGGGACGTGGACGCGGTGGTGTTCGTGGTGGAGCGCACCCGCTGGACCGAGGGCGACCAGTTGGTGGCGGATAAGCTGCGCGGTATCAAGTGCCCTCTGATCATCGCCGTCAACAAGGTGGACCAGTTGGAAGACAAGGGCGAACTGCTGCCGCAGCTGCAGGCGCTGGCCGAGAGCCACCCCAAGGCGGAGATAGTGCCCATCTCCGCCCTGCGCGGTATCAACCTGGACACGTTGGAAGCCGTGATACTGCGGCATCTGCCCGAGGGCCAGCACTTTTTCCCCGAAGACCAGATCACCGACCGCAGCTCCCGCTTCCTCGCTGCGGAAATCGTGCGCGAAAAGATTATGCGCCAGCTGGGCGCCGAGGTGCCCTACCAGGTCACCGTCGAGGTGGAGGAATTTGCCCGGGACGGCCGTGTCCTGCATATCAGCGCCGCGATACTGGTCGAGCGCGCCGGGCAAAAGCGCATCATCATCGGCAACAAGGGCGAGCGCATCAAGAAGATCGGCAGCCAGGCGCGCGAGGACATGGAGCGCCTGTTCGACAGCAAGGTCATGCTCAACCTGTGGGTCAAGGTGAAATCCGGCTGGTCCGACGACGAGCGCGCCCTGCGCAGCCTCGGCTACCGGGACGAATAAACGCGGCCGAAGACGCACCCGCACGCTATGTCACAGCAGCCCCTGCAGCCCGCCTATATACTGCACGCGCGCCCCTATCGGGATTCCAGCCTGATCCTGGAACTGCTGACGCCGGAGTTCGGGCGCATCGGCTGTGTCGCGCGCGGCGCGCGACGGGACAAGCAGCGGCGCCAGCAGTCGCTGCAGCCATTTGCGCCGCTGCTGGTGAGCCTGCTCGGCCGCGGCGACCTGAAAACCCTGGGGCCGGTGGAGAGCGCCGGCAGCGTGCTGTGGCTGAAGGGCAGGGCCGTCTACGCCGGCCTCTATGCCAACGAACTGCTGGTGCGCCTGCTGGCGGTGGGGGAGGCCCAGTACGCGCTGTTCGCCTGTTACCAGAAGCTCTTGCAGACCCTGGCACAGCTGGACGGTCGCGACTCTGAGCAGCTGGAAGCGCCGCTGCGGCGCTTCGAGCTGCAGCTGCTGAGCGAACTCGGCAGCTGCCCGCAACTGGGGTACTGCGCGCACAGCCAGGGCCCGGTGGCCGCCGGCGCAGACTACCGGTTGGAACACGATACCGGATTCGTACCGGTTCACCGCATCGATGGTGCGCCGCGCTCGGCCGCTGACTTTTCCGGCGCCGACCTGCTGGCGCTGGAGCGGGCGCTGAGCGGCGGCGATTTCGAGCGCGCGCTGCTGGCGCCGGCAAAACGGCTGACCCGCCTGCTACTGGCGCCGCTGCTGGGCGATCGCCCACTGCAGAGCCGCGAACTCTTCAGACAGGTTTACCGCAACGATGATCGTTAGTATCGGCACCGATATCTGCAGCTATACCCGTATCGAAGCCGCCTGGCGCCGCTTCGGCGACCGCTTTGTCGAGCGGGTGCTGTCCGAGGGGGAGAGGCGCACATTCGCCGAACTGGCGATCCCGAATCGCGCCGCCTATCTGTGCAAACGCTTCGCGGCCAAGGAGGCGCTGGGCAAGGCGCTGGGCACCGGTATAGGCGCGGGTATTTCCTGGCAGCATATCGAAGTGCGGCGCCGCAGGGGCGAGGCGCCGCAGGTGGTTCTGAGTGGCGCGGCAAAGGCGCGCGCCGATGGCATGGGGGTCAAGCGCATTCACCTGAGCCTGTCGGACGAGAAGGACTTCGCCCTGGCGTTTGTGATTTTCGAACGGGATTAGTGTCAACAAGCTGTCAGCCTAGGCCTGGGCCCTTTCCCCGGCCTCCAGCCCAAACAGCGCATCCAGGTCCTGCTCCGAAGCCCATTCGCGCAGCGCGCGGATTTCCCTGACGACCGCCTCCAGGCTCTGTTCGCTGATTTCCGCGGAATCCAGCTCCTGCAGCGGGCGCAGCTCCTCCTGCAGCCTGCTGGTGGCCTCGCGCAGACGGGTTACGCCGCAATAGCAGCAGCCGCCGTGCAGGCGGTGCACCAGCTCGAACATGCCTTTGTGGTCCCCGGCGCTGTGCAGCCGCTTCAGCTCCTGTTCGTCGCTCACCAGGCCCTTGACCAGCATCTGCAGCATGTCCCGCGCCAGCGCGGCGTCGTTGTTGCTGAGGCTCAGACTCTCGCCGATATCCACCAGCCGCAGGCGTTCCAGGTCGCGACTCTCGGGCGCCACCGGGGCCAGTATCTTCATCCAGCGTTTGATCATATCGGACAGCTGCGCCTCGCTGACCGGCTTGCTGAGGTAGTCGTCGAGCCCGGCGGAGAGCAGGCGCGCCTTCTCCTCTGCGCCGGCGTGGGCGGTCAGGGCGATAATCGGTATACGCCGGCCCGATTCCCGCTCGCGGATACGGCGCGTGGCCTCGATGCCGTCCATGCCGGGCATCTGGATGTCCATAAAGATCAGGTCGAATCCCCGACCACTATCTCCGGCCTCTTTCCAGAGGTTCAGCGCCTCCTCGCCGCTGGCCGCGACGGCGGCGTCCACCCCCTGGGCGCGCAGCAGCTCACTCACCAGCAGGCGGTTGGCCTCGTGATCGTCCACCGCCAGCACCCGCGGTGTCGCGGACCAGGGCAGGACCGGGTGCAGGCCGCTGGGGCGGCTCTGGCACTGTTGCGGCACAGCGCGCTTCAGCGCGCGCAGCAGGTTGCCGCGGGTGACCGGCTTGCCGAGGAAGGTGAGGACCCGGGTGCGCAGCTGTTCGTAGCAGCGGCGCATATCCACCGGCGACCCCTGCAGTATCACACGGCACTGGTAGGTATCCACCAGCGACTGCACTGTGCCGATGAAACTGTCGAAGTCCTCTTTGCCGGCGCCGCCGGCGATGGCGGTGTCGATAATCACCGCATCGGGCAGCGCGTCGTGACGCCACATCTGTTCTATGGCCGGCTGCAGGGTGTCGGCGTCCGTCAGTTCGACCAGCTCCACCTGCCACTGTTTTAGAAGCTGCGCCACCTGCATGCGCGTCATGCGGTTTGGGTCGGCGAGCAGCAGGCGGCATCCGGGGAACTGCTCGCGCGTCGGCAGGCTGCGGTTGCGCTCGAGCAGCAGCGGCAACAGCACCCAGTAGGTGCTACCGCCGCCGGCGGCCTCATCGATGCCGATATTGCCACGCATACGCTCCACCAGGCTGCGGGCAATGGCCAGCCCGAGACCGTTGCTGCTGATCTGCTGGTTGTGCTGCTGGGTATCGCTGACGAGCAGCTGGTGCAGTTCGCGGCGGCTCGGCTCGTCGATGCGGTTGCCGAGGTCGGTGACGCTGATACGGATCATCAGCTCCGAATCCTTGCTGCTCTGCACACTCATGCGCACCGGGATATTGCCGTTCTCGGAGCAGCGTACGGCGTTGCCCACCAGGTTGGTCAGGATCTGCTTGATGCGCAGCGGGTCGCCGACCAGGGTGCCCGGCAGCTGGGCGTCGATCAGCGGCACCAGTTCCAGCCGCTGTTCGTAGGCGAAGGGCGCCAGTATCTGCAGCGTCTCCTCCAGCAGCTGCCCCAGGTTCATCGGGATATGGTCGAGCACCAGGTTGCCGGACTCGATGCGGGAGAAATCGAGGATATCGTTGATGGTCGTGAGCAGGTTTTCCGATGAGCGCAGAATGGTCTGCAGGTAGTCCTGCTGCAGTTCGTCGACATCGGTTTTCAGCAGCAGGTTGGTAAAGCCGATGATGCCGTTTAGCGGCGTGCGGATCTCGTGGCTGGTATTGGCGAGGAAGGTGGATTTCACCCGGCTCGCCTCCACGGCTTTCTTGCGCGCCAGGTCCAGTTCGATGTTCTGCTCCTCCATGCTGTCCAGGGACTGGCGCAGGTCTTCCATCGACTGCAGCAGGCTGGCCTTGTACTCCTGCTGGTAGCTGGCGAGGTTTTCCGCCATCTCGTTGATCTGCCGCGCCAGCCGGTTCAGCTCGCGGTTGTCTGTTGCCTCCGCGCGCCTGTTGAACTGGCCGCGGCCGATGGCCTCGAGAACCTGGCCCATCCTGATCAGGCTGTGGGCAACGCGTTCGGACAGAAATACGGACCACACCAGTGCGGCCAGGGTGCAGATAATCAGCCCCAGCAGCCCGATCAGCAGCACCTGGTAGGTGCCGACGAGGAAATAGGGGCGGTGCAACTCGATCGCTATCCAGCAGGTGATTTCGTCTCCTTTCAGAGGTTGTAGCACCTGCAGGCTCTCTTCGCGCTCAAAGATGAACGCGTCGCGCCCCAATACGTCCGCGGCGCTGATCGATACCCGCGGGCGCGGGCCCACGCTGTCCAGCAGGCGCAGGCCAGTGTCGGGGTCCAGAGGCTTGCCCGAGGCCGGTTCGGTGGAGTAGATCTGCACCGAACGCACCATGTCCTTTTCCAGCATCAGCGTGAGCAGACTGCGGTGCAGCCACTCCATGCGCAACTCTAGCGGCTGGCCGCCGGACAGTTCGATCAGCTCCGCCAACTGCTCGGCACTGGCGCGGCCGTGGTTCAGCAGCAGCTGGCGGCGGTCGTGCATCTGCTGCAGCGTGAACACCACGCCGAGTATCAGCGCCAGCGCCAGCGCCGGCGCCAGGGTAAAGCGGAAGAGTATCGCGCGCAGGGAGCGAAGCTGGGGCGGCGGGTCCTGTGCCGGTTGCAGGGGCTTGGATACGGCCATGGCGGAGGGATAGTTGGGTTATTTTTACCCGATTCTACGCCTCTAGCCCGGATATTGCACCGGCAGTCGCGCGGATCGGGCCGAGCGCGCGGAGATCGGGGCGCTCGGCGCCGTGCCGGCCGGGCCCGGCAGTATATGTCGCTAACTAACCGGTCTATAGCCGAGGTTCGCAGTCGGCGGGCTGGAATGTAGAATGGCGGCCCACTTTTGGTCTTCTTTTCGTTATCGGGATGCCCTATGGATTACCCCACGATTGCCGATTGCGTAGGCAACACGCCGCTGGTGCGGCTGCAGCGCCTGCCTGGCGATACCAGCAATACCATTCTGCTCAAGCTGGAGGGGAACAATCCGGCTGGTTCGGTCAAGGACCGTCCGGCGCTGTCTATGATCGCCCGCGCCGAGGCCCGCGGCGATATAGCACCCGGTGATACGCTGATCGAGGCCACCAGCGGCAATACCGGTATAGCGCTGGCCATGGCGGCGGCCATCAAGGGCTACCGCATGATCCTTATTATGCCCGAGAGCGCGACCGACGAGCGCAAGGCGGCCATGACCGCCTACGGCGCCGAGCTGATACTGGTGAGCGCCGAGGCCGGTATGGAAGGTGCGCGCGACCTGGCGCTGCAGATGCAGGCGGAGGGGCGCGGCCTGGTGCTGAACCAGTTCGCCAACGACGACAACCCGCGCGCCCACTTCGAGGGCACCGGCCCGGAGATCTGGCGCCAGACCCAGGGGCAGATTACCCATTTCGTGTCCTCCATGGGGACCACCGGCACTATCATGGGATGCGGGCGCTATCTGAAGCAGCGGAATCCGGACATACAGATTATCGGCCTGCAGCCCACCGAGGGCTCCAGTATTCCCGGTATCCGCCGCTGGCCGCCGGCCTATCTGCCGAAGATCTTCGTGCCCGAAGAGGTGGATCGGGTGATGGATATGGACCAGCGCGAGGCGGAGGCCATGACGCGCCGGCTGGCGCGGGAGGAGGGGATCTTCTGCGGTGTCTCGTCCGGCGGCGCCGTGGCCGGGGCCCTGCGCCTGTCGGCTGAGGTGGAGAATGCCACCATCGTTGCCATCATCTGCGATCGCGGGGATCGCTATTTGTCTTCCGGCCTGTTTGATCAGTAAATGGTTCAAGTAAGAAAACACCACTCCGTTGGCGGCGACGGCGAACTGGATCTCGAATCCTGGCTGCGCCATATCCAGACACTGGCCGGGCTCGACGGCAGCGCGCTGGTGACGCTGCGCCGCGCCGCCGAGATGAGCGCCGAGGCGGAACAGCGGGCCATCGCCGCGGAAAATATCTGGGCCGAGGGGGCCAGCAGTTACCGCACCGGCCTGGAGATGGCCGAGATACTCGCCGACCTGCAGATAGACGCCGAAGCCCTGTGCGCCGCGGTGCTCTACCGCGCGGTGCGTGAGAAACGCCTGGAGCTGAAGGTCGTCGAGGAGGCGTTCGGCAAGACGGTGGCCAAGCTGATCCGCGGCGTGCTGCGCATGGCCGCGATCCGCAGCCGCAGCGCCGATACCGGCGAGGAGACCACCAGTGTCGCGGTGGAGGAGCACTCGGAGAATATCCGCCGCATGCTGGTGGCATTGGTGGATGATGTGCGCGTGGCCTTGATTAAACTGGCCGAGCGCACCTGCGCTATCCGTGCGGCGAAAAATGCGGAACCGGCCAAGCGCGAGCGGGTTGCCCGCGAGGTGGCCGACGTCTACGCGCCGCTGGCCCATCGCCTCGGTATAGGCCATATCAAGTGGGAGCTGGAGGACCTGTCCTTCCGCTACCTGGAGCCGGACGACTACAAACAGATAGCCCGGCTGCTGGACGAAAAGCGCCTGGCGCGGCAGAAGTATATCGACGAGGTATTGGAGCTGCTGCGCGGCGAGCTGAAACGGGCGGATATCGAAGGCGAGGTCTACGGCCGCGCGAAGCATATCTACAGCATCTGGCGCAAGATGCGCCGCAAAAATATCGGCTTCTCCCAGGTCTACGATATCCGCGCGGTGCGCATACTGGTGCCGACGGTACGCGACTGCTACGCGGTACTCGGCATAGTGCACAACCTGTGGCGCAACATCCCCAACGAGTTCGATGACTATATCGCCTCGCCGAAGGAGAACGGCTACCGCTCGCTGCACACCGCAGTCATAGGCCCCGAGCGCAAGGTGCTGGAAGTGCAGATACGCACCTTCGCCATGCACGAGGAGGCGGAGTACGGCGTCTGCGCCCACTGGCGCTACAAGGGCACGGATCAGAAATCCGAGGGGCAGGACGGTTACGAACAGAAGATTTCCTGGTTGCGCCAGGTGCTCGATTGGCACGAGGAGGTGGGCGGCAACCCGCTGCAGGACGACCTGCAGAGCAGCGAGGCGGACACGCGCATCTATGTATTCACGCCGGACGGCCATGTGGTGGATCTGCCCCGCGGCGCCACGCCGCTGGATTTCGCCTACAAGATCCACACCGAAATCGGCCACCGCTGCCGCGGCGCCAAGGTGGACGGGCGCATAGTGCCGCTCAACCACGAGCTGCAGACCGCCAACCAGGTGGAGATTCTCACCGGCAAGCGCGAGGCGCCGAGCCGCGACTGGCTCTCCGCCGGTATGGGCTATATCACCACCTCGCGCGCCCGCGCCAAGATCATTCACTGGTTCAAACAGCAGGCCCGCGACCAGAATATCGCTGATGGCCGCAGTATCCTCGATGGCGAATTCAAACAGTTGGCGCTGATCGATTTCGATTTCGAAAAACTCGCCAAGAAGCTGAATATGCACTCGCTGGACGATCTCTATGCCGCGGTCGGCGCCGGCGATATCGGCGTGGGTCAGGTGTTGAACGCCGCCCAGCGCATGGTCAAGGTCGACAAGGTGGAGCCGGTGCCCTCGCTGACCGCGCCGGTGGCGCGCGGCGAGGGCAAGACGGATGTGTATATCGACGGCGTCGGCAACCTGATGACCCATATCGCCCGCTGCTGCAACCCAGTGCCCGGCGACGACATCATGGGCTATATCACCCTCGGCCGCGGTGTCTCCATTCACCGCAAGGACTGCGCCAATATGCTGCGCATGCAGGCGGAGGAATCGGAGCGGGTGCTGCAGGTGGAGTGGGCGAAAAAGCCCAAGGAGCTCTATGCAGTGGAGATTATGATCGAGGCCTACGACCGCCACGGCCTGCTGCGCGATATCACCACCATGCTCGACAGCCAGCGCATCAATATCACCGCGATGCAAACCAGCACCAACAAGCAGAAGCACACCGTGGATATGGTGTTGACCGCGGAGATCCGCAATTTCGAGGAACTCTCCCGCGTGCTGCACCGCATCAACCAGCTGCCCAATGTGGCCTCGGCCAAGCGGCGGATACTGCACTAGCGGAGGGCTGGGGAAAGAATGCCTGAGCCAATTGCGAAGGCCCTGATGCCGGTGAAAGGTTGCAGGGCCGCCACCGGCTTCGCTTACCGGCAACTGGGGAAGTAATTGCGATGCAGCCAGAGAAATACACAGTAGAAGACCTGCTCCACCTGATGGCCCAGCTGCGCAATCCCGAAGGCGGCTGCCCCTGGGATCTGAAGCAGAGCTTCGCCAGCATAGTGCCCTCCACCATCGAGGAGGCCTACGAGGTCGCTGAGGCGATCGAGGCCGAGGACTTCGAGCATCTGCACGAAGAACTCGGCGACCTGTTGTTCCAGGTCATCTTCTACGCCCAACTGGGTAGGGAGGCGGGGCACTTCGACTTTTCCCGTATCGTCGACACACTGGTACGCAAACTTCTGCGGCGCCACCCGCATGTTTTTCCCAGCGGTGAGCTCTACGGCGACAACCGCGGTGAGGCGATCGACGAAGCCCGGGTCAAGGAGAACTGGGAGGCGATCAAGGCCGCCGAGCGCGATGCCAAAGGGGAGGGCGGCGCTTTGGGGGGCGTGGCCCAGGGACTGCCGGCGCTGACCCGCGCACTAAAGCTGCAAAAGCGCGCCGCAAACGTCGGCTTCGACTGGCCGGCTATCGGCGGCATGCTGGACAAGATCGAGGAGGAAATCGCCGAACTGCGCGAGGCGGTTGCGGCGGAAAACCTGGAACACGCGCGCGAGGAGCTGGGCGATCTGCTCTTTTCCTGTGTCAACGCCGCGCGCCACCTGAAGGCGGACCCGGAAACGGCGCTGCGCCAGTGCAACCGCAAGTTCGAGCGCCGCTTCGGCGCGGTGGAGGCGGCGCTGGAGGAACAGGGGCGCCGGCTGGAGGACGCCAGCCTGGAGGAGTTGGATCAACTCTGGGATAGGGCCAAGAGTGCTGAGTGACGGGGGCTGTGTCCTGGGCCGCGCGGTGTAACCGCCGCTCGCCGACCCCTCGCCGTTTCAGCCCGGTGCAAGCAGCTGGTTCGCGCAGCGCCCCGTCCGCTCAAACTCCGCCACATTGGCCAGTGTCGTCTTGGCGATATTGGTCATGGCCTCGCGGGTGAAATAGCCCTGGTGGCCGGTGATCAGCACATTGTTGAAGGTCAGCAGCCGCGCGAATACATCGTCATCGAGCACCGTATCCGAGTGGTCCTCGAAGAAGAGGTCCTCCTCCTCTTCGTATACGTCCAGGCCAAGAAAACCGATCTTCCCCCCTTTGAGCGCGCGAATGATGGCCGCAGTATCGATCACCGCGCCGCGGGAGGTGTTGATCAGGCAGATGCCGTCGCGCATCTCGGCGATGGCGGCGTCGTCGATCATATGCCGGGTCTGTGCGGTCAGCGGGCAGTGCAGGGAGATGATGTGGGACTGGCGGCAGAGGCTGTCCAGGGATACGTACTCCAGGCCCAGATCGCGGCAATCGGGGTTTTCCACCGGATCGACACCGAGCAGCCGGCAGCCGAAACCGTGCATGATGCGTGCGAACACCGCACCGATCTTGCCGGTGCCCACCACGCCCACGGTTTTTCCGTGCAGATCAAAGCCCATCAGGCCATCCAGGGAAAAGTTGCCCTCCCGGACCCGCGCATGCGCGCGCAGCAGCCGGCGGATCAGGCACAAAATCATGCCCACGGCGTGTTCCGCCACCGCATAGGGGGAGTATCCGGGTACATTGGCCACCAGTATGCCCAGTTTTTCCGCCGCGCGAATGTCCACATGATTGAATCCGGCCGAGCGCAGCGCAATCATCTGCACGCCCTGATCGCGCATCTGTTCGAGCAGTGGTTTCTGGATCGGATCGTTGACGAAAACGCAGATTACAGGTGCGGACTTGCTCAGCGGCAGCGTGGTTTCGTCCAGGTGGGTATCGATATAGTGCAGTTCATGGGCAAAATTGCCATTGAAGCGCTCGAAGTAGCGCTTGTCGTAGGGTTGCGCATTGTAGATGGCGATTTTCATCGTTTGGTCATATTTTGGGCAGGGTGTTTCTGACAAGAATAGCCCCACCTGCGCAGACCGTTATTCCGCCGGGGCGCGGCCCGCCCGGGCCCGCGCCGCCAGCCTTGCCCAAGCTGGGGGCAGCGTGTAAGGTAGCGCTCTTTTGGCGCGGCAGGCATTGGCACGCGGAGACTATTTTGGAGGCTTTCTGACTATGCGAATCATTCTCTTGGGAGCGCCGGGGGCCGGCAAGGGCACTCAGGCCCAGTTCATTACAGAGAAGTTCGGCATTCCGCAGATCTCCACCGGCGACATGCTGCGCGCCGCGGTGAAAGCGGGCACCCCGCTCGGACAGCAGGCCAAAGACATCATGGCCGCGGGCAAACTGGTATCCGACGATCTGATCATCGCCCTGGTCAAAGAGCGTATCGCCGAGCCGGACTGCGCCAACGGATTCCTGTTTGACGGCTTCCCGCGCACCATTCCCCAGGCGCAGGCGCTGCTGGATGCGGATATCGCCATCGACCATGTGCTGGAGATCGCCGTCGATGACGAAGAGATCGTCAAGCGCCTGTCCGGCCGCCGCGTACACGAGGGCTCCGGTCGCGTATACCACGTTATTTACAATCCGCCCAAGGTTGAGGGGCAGGATGATGTCACCGGAGAACCGCTGATCCAGCGCAGTGACGATACCGAGGAAACAGTGCGCAACCGCCTGTCTGTCTACCATGAGCAGACGGAACCGCTGGTCGGTTTCTACCGCGAACTGGCAGAGCGCTCCCCTGACACGGCGCCCAAGTACAGCAAGGTGATGGGTGTCGGCTCCATGGAGGATATTCGCGAGAAGGTACTCGCGGCCCTGAGCTGATCGTCCGCCGTCGCATCGCGCCATCAGGCTCCCATACGGGGGCCTTTTTTGTGTCTGTAGAGGCAAAGCGCTTCGCCGCTTCCCGGCCCCAGATGGCCGGCTACTTTAGTTGTCGTTAATATCTGCGAAATCCGAATTCCTGATAGGTCCAACTATGTCCACAGCCGTAATCCTGATGAACCTAGGTACGCCCGCGGAGCCTACGGCGCCTGCGGTGCGGCGCTTTCTGCGCGATTTCCTGTCGGATCCGCGGGTGGTGGAGATCCCCCGGCCCCTGTGGCTGCCGATATTGCACGGCCTGATTTTGCCGCTCCGCCCGCCGCGCATCGCTCCCGCCTACGGGGCCATCTGGAATCGCAGTGCCGACGGCGAGCCGGTACAGGGTTCACCGCTACTCCATTACACCCGCCGCCAGGCGGAGTTTTTGCAGGAACACCTGGGCGAGCGGCGCGCGGATATTGCCGTCGCCTACGCCATGACCTACGGCGAGCCGGAGCTTGAAGCCGTCGTCGAAGGGTTGCGCAGGGAGGGCTTCGAATCATTTGTAATTCTTCCCCTCTATCCCCAGTATTCCGCCACCACCACCGGCGCCATCTATGACCAGGTGGCGCAAATCTATCGCAACAGCCGCGATATTCCGGATATCAGCCTGGTGCGCGACTATTACCGCAACCCTTTCTATATCCGCGCACTGGCAAATTCGGTGCGGGGGCACTGGGAGAAGCGCGGCGCGGCCCAAAAGTTACTGCTTTCATTTCACGGTATTCCCAAGGCCAATATCGACAAGGGTGACCCCTACTATCGGCAGTGCTCCGAGACCGCGGAACACCTGGCGGCGGAGCTGGGTATCGAGCGCGACCGCTGGCAGATCAGCTTTCAGTCCCGCTTCGGCAAGGCGGAGTGGCTGCAGCCCTACACCGATAAGACGCTGATCGAGTGGGGGAAAAATGGCGTTGCCAGTGTCGATGTGATCTGCCCGGCGTTTGCGGCGGACTGTCTGGAGACCCTGGAGGAGATCTCGGTAGAGAATCGCGCTAATTTTCTCAAGGCGGGCGGTAAGGATTACCGCTATATCCCCGCGCTCAATCTGCGCCGGGATCATATCGAGGCGCTCGCGGCGATTGTCGAGGAAAAGCTGCCGCTCAGGGCCCGGACCTAGGGCCGGTTTTTTTGTGTTTTGTCCTTAAAAACTGGTTTGCGCGTTGAATTGGCAAAAAAGACACGCTTTTTAATAAAAATTTTCTCATTTTTCTCCTTTTTTCTTGCAAAGCAGGTTTTTTTTATTAACTTTGATACAGTTGCATCGAATTAAGGTGCAGCCTGCTGTGCATTCAATAATTGCTGCCTCGGCGGCGGTTCTTATTCAGCAGCAAACGGCAATACTGCCGGCACACTTTCGGATGTACTTCTTCTTATATCAGAGAGGAGACAAGGGATGGCACGAGTAGCGAAAAAGAAAGCGCGGGCAAAAGCTCCGGCTGCGGTATCGCCGGTAGTCGCCAAGGCGCAAAAAGCGGTGGATGCGGCGGCTAAGTCGCTGGATACACAGCTGGATCGCGTCGCCAAGGCGCGCGCCCGGGTACAGAAAAGCGGTACCGCGGCTGCAAAAAAATCGCTGAGCAGCGCAAACGCCAAGGCGAAGGATTTACGCGTCAAGTTGGCCGCGGCGAAGGTGGCCCTGGCCAAAGCCAAGGCGATGGATGCGGTGCGCCAGGCCGAAGAGGCGGCCAAGCAGAAGGTGGCCGATCTGGCTGAGAGCCTCGCCACCAAGGCGGAGAAGGATCTCGCTGCAGCGCTGAAGGCCTTCGAGACGCGCTGGAAGAAGGCCCGCAGCAAGGCCGATGCCAAGAAGGTGAAGGCGGCGGAGAAGAAGGCCGAGGCCAAGGTGAAGGCCGCGGCCAAGAAGGCCGCCGCCAAGGCCAAGGCCCTGGAGAAGAAGGCCGCGGCCAAGGCGAAGGCCGAAGCCAAGAAGGCGGCTAAGAAGGCTGCAAAGAAAAAAACGGTGAAAAAGAAGGCGGTCAAGAAGGCTCCGGCCAAGCGGCCCGGACGCCCGAAGAAGGCCGCCGCCAAGACCGCCGCGCGGCGCGGTCGCCCGCCCAAGAAGGCCGCGCGTCGCGGCCGCCCGCCGAAAAAGTCCTGACCTCCGGCAGGCCAGCCGCCGTATTGCGGCTGGCCGCCGCCGCTCTCTCAGCCCCGGCTCCGGCCGGGGTTTGTATTTGAGCTCCCGGTCCTCCCCCTGTGGGCAGCCTGCGGCTGCGCAAAACGGCATCCAGGCCGTTGGGGGGATTGCACATGACTCGCTACAGCGACCGTGCCACAATTCGCCCCCCATCAACTGATCTGAGAGCAATGTGAAGATTCTTGCCCTGGACACCACATCCGGAGCCTGCTCCGTGGCCCTGTATTGTGACGGCCATATCCGTGAGCGGTTCGTGCGGGCGGAAAGGGATCACACCCGCCGCCTGTTGCCGATGGTCGACGAACTGCTGTCGGAGGCCGGGCTCGTCCTCGGAGATCTGGACGCGCTGGCGGTCAGCCGCGGCCCCGGCTCCTTCACCGGCCTGCGCATCGCCATCAGTTGCACCCAGGGGCTGGCATTCGCCGTAGACAAGCCGGTAGTGCCGGTATCCAGTCTCGCCGCCCTGGCCGCCGGGGCGCGCAGGGTGCACGCGCAGTGGCAGGCGGCCCCCATAGTTGCGATGCTGGATGCGCGTATGCAGCAGGTCTACTGGGGCGTCTTCGGCGTGGACAGGCCCAACGACAGCCTGCTGCCGGAAGCGGTGCAGGACCCGCAGCTGGTGCTGCAGTCGCTGCGGCAGGCGCAGGGGCGTGGCGACCTGCCGCAGCGGCTTTACGGCGCCGGCCCCGGCTGGCACTACGGTGAGCTGGCGCAGGCGCCGGTGGCGGAAAGGGTGATCGATGCCCCGATCCACGCGCGGGATATCGCCGAACTGGCGCTGCCCCTGTGGCACAGTGGCGCCGCCGTTTCCGCTGAAGAACTGGAGCCTCTGTATCTGCGCAACGAGGTTACCTGGCAGAAGCGGCAGAAAATCCGTTCGCAGTAGCAGAAGCGATTCCATGGAACTATTTCAGATTGTCGTGCTGGCCCTGATTCAGGGCCTGACTGAATTCCTGCCCATCTCCAGCTCCGCGCACCTGATTCTGCCCACGGAGGTGCTGGGCTGGCCTGATCAGGGGCTGGCTTTCGACGTGGCGGTACATTTCGGCTCGCTGATCGCCGTGGTGACCTATTTCCGCAGGGATATCTGGGCGCTGCTGCGCGATGGGCTGGGCGGCCTGGTGAACGGGCACTTTACCGATGACGGGCGCCTGGCCTGGCTGATCGTGCTGGCCACCATTCCGGCGGGGCTGGCCGGGCTCGCCTTCAAGGGCTTTATTGAAACCCACCTGCGCTCCGCCGCCGTGATCGCGGCCACGACGATTGGTTTTGGCGTGTTGCTGTGGTGGGCGGATGTGCGCGGCGCGCGCACCCAGACGCTGGCGCAGCTGAACTGGAAAAAGGCGCTGCTGATCGGCGTGGCCCAGGCCATAGCTCTGATTCCCGGCACCTCCCGCTCCGGCATTACGATGACCGCCGGCCTGATGCTGGGTATGAAGCGGGAGGCGGCCGCGCGCTTCTCCTTCCTGATGTCCATCCCGGTGATCGCCTTGAGTGCCATGCTGCTGACATTTGATCTGCTGTCGCTGGACTCTGTGCCCTGGAAGGACATACTGCTCGGCGCTGTGTTGTCCTGTATCAGCGCCTACCTGTGTATTCACTTTTTCCTGCAATTTATCAGCCGCATCGGCATGGCACCCTTCGCGATCTACCGCCTGCTGCTGGGTGCGGCGCTTATCTGGATGATCTGGGGGTAAAACCGCTATGGCGACTGTCGCGTTTCTCGGTCTCGGAGTCATGGGCTACCCGATGGCCGGGTTTCTGTCCAAGGCCGGCCACAGAGTGCAAATCTACAATCGCACCGCCAGCCGCGCCGAGCAGTGGTTGCGGGACTACGCCGGCGAATCTTTCGCGACGCCGGCGCAAGCCGTGCGCGGAGCGGAAATCGTCTTCGCCTGTGTGGGTAACGACAACGATCTGCGCCAGGTGGTCACCGGGGAGCAGGGCGCCTTCGTAGGTATGGCCAGCGGCAGCCTGTTCGTCGACCACACCACCGCTTCCGCCGACGTGGCCCGCGAACTGGCCGCGATCGGCCGGGAAAAGGGGATCGGCTTTCTCGACGCGCCGGTTTCCGGTGGTCAGGCGGGGGCGGAAAACGGCGCGCTGACGGTCATGGTGGGCGGTGACGAGGCCGACTACCGGCGCGCGCTGCCGCTGATCGACTGCTACGCGCGGGCGGTCAATCTGCTCGGCCCGGTGGGCAGTGGCCAGCTGTGCAAGATGGTCAACCAGATCTGTATCGCCGGCGTCGTACAGGGGCTGGCCGAGGGGCTGCACTTCGCCAAGGCCGCCGGTCTGGACGCGGAACAGGTGATCGATGTCATCTCCAAGGGCGCCGCGCAGAGCTGGCAGATGGAAAACCGCTACAAGACGATGCTCGCCGGGGAATACGAGCACGGCTTCGCGGTGGACTGGATGCGCAAGGACCTGGCGATTGTGCTGAACGAGGCGAATCGCAACGGCGCCCTGTTGCCGGTCACCGCACTGGTGGACCAGTTTTACAGCGAGGTGCAGGCCCTCGGCGGCGGCCGCTGGGACACCTCCAGCCTGTTCGCGCGGCTGAACAACGTGCGCTCCTTCGACTGATTCATTGCGGCTATTAATGGCACAATCTGTAGGAGCCTGCTTGCAGGCGAAATTCCCCGGATTCCGGATAGTATTCGCCTGCAAGCAGGCTCCTACAGATATTGTTCAAGTATGAAAGCCCTGCTGCTCTCCGCCTACGACGCCGACAGCCACAAGCGCTGGCGCAAAGGCCTGGTGGCCGCGATCCCCGACTGGCAGTGGACAGTGCTGACCCTGCCGCCGCGCTACTTCAGCTGGCGCATCCGCGGCAACAGCCTCAGCTGGGGCAGGGGAGAGGCACTGGAGACGCTGCGCCAGCCCTGGGATCTGATTGTCGCCACATCGATGACGGACCTGTCGGCCCTGCGCGGCCTGGTGCCGCAGATCGCCTCTGTGCCGACCGCGGTCTACTTCCACGAAAACCAGTTCGCCTATCCGCTGAGTGCGGACGCGCATCGATCGGTGGAGCCGCAGCTGCTGAATATCTACACCGCGCTCGCCGGCGACCTGCTGCTGTTCAATTCTGACTACAACCGTCGCACCCTGCTCGAGGGGGCGGTGGAATTGCTGAAGCGCTTTCCGGACTGTGTGCCGCCGGGTCTCTGCGCGGAGATAGAGCGCAAGTCGCGCATATTGCCGGTGCCGCTGGAAACATCGGTATTCACCGAACCCGAAGAGCGCCCCGGCAGGCCGGCGTTTATCTGGAACCACCGCTGGGAGTACGACAAGGGGCCGGACATATTGCTGGCGGCCCTGCGCCGCTTCGCGCAGCACAAGCGGCCCTTCACGCTGCATGTCGTCGGGCAGCAGTTCCGCCGCCAGCCGTCGGAGTTTGCGCAGATCCGCAAGCTGCTGCAGAAACACGGTGCGCTCGGGGCCTGGGGTTACCAGATCCAGTCGGCGGACTACCGGTGCCTGCTGCGCCAGAGTCACGCGGTGCTGTCCACGGCCCGCCACGATTTCCAGGGCCTGGCGGTACTCGAAGCGGTGGCCGCCGGCTGCCAGCCGCTGGTGCCGGACAACCTGGCCTACCCGGAGTGGTTCGGCCGCGGTGGCTACCACTTTCCCGAGGATGTGGAGTCCTGCGCGGCCAATCTGAGCAAGGCCATGCTCAAGTGCGCCGACAGCATCGAGCGCGGCGAGCAACTCAAGGTGCCGGACGTGACTTCCCTCAGTTGGTCCAACCTGACCGGAGACTACCGCCAACTACTGGGCGAACTGGCGGCTGGTGGAAACCCGTTGTAGGAGCGGCCCGCGGCCGCGATCAGTCCCCGCCAATTGCACAGATCGATCGCGGCCATGGGCCGCTTCTACAGGGCGAGATGTGGCCCGCACTCCCGGCCATACAACCCCAGCGGGGAAAAGGTTATTATGCGCCCTTCATTTCCCGAGAATGCAGCACGGACTACGAAGGATTTATGACCAAGCAGCGCATACTGACCGGCATCACCACCACCGGCACTCCCCACCTGGGCAACTATGTGGGCGCCATCCGCCCCGCCATTGCCGCCAGTCAGCAGGAGGAGAACCAGTCTTTCTACTTCCTGGCCGACTACCATGCGCTGATCAAATGCCAGGAGCCGGAAAAGGTGCACCAGTCTACGCTGGAGATAGCGGCCACCTGGCTGGCCCTGGGGCTGAATACCGACAATGTGGTCTTCTACCGCCAGTCCGATATCCACGAGATTCCCGAGCTGACCTGGCTTTTGACCTGCATGACCGCCAAGGGGCTGATGAACCGCGCCCACGCCTACAAGGCGGCAGTGGACGCCAACCGCGCCGACGGCGAGGACTCGGATTTCGGTATCACCATGGGCCTGTACAGCTACCCAATCCTGATGGCTGCGGACATACTGATGTTCAACGCCAACAAGGTGCCGGTGGGCAAGGACCAGGTGCAGCATATCGAGATGGCGCGGGATATCGCCCAGCGCTTCAACCACCACTACGGCGAGCATTTCACACTGCCCGAGGCGGTGGTGGACGAGCACGTGGCCGTACTGCAGGGGCTCGACGGCCGCAAGATGAGCAAGAGCTACGGCAACACCATCCCGCTGTTTTTGCCGGAGAAGCAGCTGAAGAAACATATCAACAAGATCAAGACCAACCTGCTGGAGCCGGGGGAGCCGAAAGACCCGGACACTTCCACCGTATTCCAGATCTGGCAGGCCTTCGCCAGCGAAGCGCAGACCGCCGAGATGCGCAGGGCCTTCGAGGAGGGGATCGCCTGGGGCGAGGCGAAGAAGCAGCTGTTCGAGCTGATCAACGGCCAGCTCAGCGAGGCGCGCGAGCGCTACAACGAGCTGCTGGCCAATCCGGCGCAGATCGAAGCGGAGCTGGAGAAGGGCGCTGAGAAGGCCCGCGCCTATGCGGCGCCGTTTATCGAGCGGCTGCGCCACGCGGTGGGTATCCGCAAGATCGGCTGAGACCGGTCGAATAAACTGTAGGAGCGGCCCATGGCCGCGATCTATCTGTGTTATTAAGCAGCACTGATCGCGGCCATGGGCCGCTCCTACAGAAACACATAATTACAAAACCAATAACAGGGATAAATCATGGAAAACATTCAGGCAAATCCCGGCTCGGCCAACGACGGCGTCGCCAAAAGCGGCTGGATCAACCGGGCGCTCAACTTTATCGAGGTGGTGGGCAACCGCCTGCCGGATCCGGCGGTACTCTTTCTGATTCTGATGGTCGCCATCTGGGTGCTGTCGTGGATGCTGTCCGGTGTCAGCTTCGACACACTGCACCCGGCCACCGGCGAGGCGATACAGGTCACGAATCTGCTCTCCGGGGAGGAAATCGCCCGCTTTCTGTCCAGCATGGTGACGACTTTCACCGGCTTCGCGCCGCTGGGGGTGGTGCTGGTGGCCATGCTCGGCGTCGGCGTGGCCGAGCACAGCGGCTTCATCAATGCGGTGTTGAAGAAGCTGCTCGCGGTGACGCCGCAGATGCTGCTGACGCCGATGCTCATTTTAGTGGCGATTGTCAGCCACACAGCGGTGGACGCCGGCTATGTGCTGGTGATTCCGCTCGGCGGGGTCATCTTCTACGCCGCCGGGCGCCACCCGCTGGCCGGTATCGCCGCCGCCTTCGCCGGCGTCTCCGGCGGCTTCTCGGCCAACTTCGTGCCATCGGCGATAGATCCGCTGCTGCAGGGCTTTACCCAGACGGCGGCGCAGATCGTCGATCCCGACGTACAGCTGAATCCGCTCAATAACTGGTTCTTCACCTCCGCCTCCTGCCTGGTGATCACGCTGCTCGGCTGGTGGCTGACCGACAAGGTGATAGAGCCGCGCCTGAAAAATGTGGCCATCGACGGCGACAAGGAAGATATGCCGGCGATTCACGATCTGGGCGAGCGCGAGAAGCGGGCGCTGTACCTTTCCGTGGCGGTGATGGCGGCAGGCATTGTCGGCCTGGTGGCCTGGATGCTGCCGGAGACTTCCGCGCTGCGCGATGCCCAGGGACAGCTGGCCTCCTTCGGCGCGCCGGTGATGAAGTCCATAGTGCCGCTGATCTTCCTGCTGTTCATTATTCCCGGTGTGGTGTTCGGCTATGCGGCGGGTACCTTTAACAAGAGCAAGGACGTCATCGATGCGATGTCGAAGACCATGGGTTCCATGGCCTACTACATAGTGATGGCGTTTTTCTGCGCGCTGTTTATCTCCGAATTCGCGCGCTCCGGCCTCGGCACACTGCTGTCTGTGGAGGGCGGCAACCTGCTCGCGGCAATGAACCTGCCCGGCCCGGTGACCCTGATGGGCATTATCCTGCTGGTGGGCTTCGTGAACCTGTTTGTCGGCTCCTCCTCCGCCAAATGGGCGCTGCTGGCCCCGATCTTTGTGCCGATGCTGATGCAGATCGGTTTCTCCCCGGATCTGACCCAGGCGGCCTACCGGGTGGGTGACTCCTCCACCAATATCATCACGCCGCTGATGCCTTACTTCCCGCTGGTGGTGGTCTACTGTCAGCGCTATGTGAAGGGCACCGGTATCGGCACCCTGGTGTCGATGATGCTGCCTTATTCGCTGGTATTCCTGCTGTGCTGGTCCCTGTTCCTGGTGGTCTACTGGACGCTGGGCTTCCCGCTGGGGCTGCAGGCCAGTTACACCTATCCCTGAGCACTCAAAGGACCGGGGGCCCCGAGGCCCCCGATTCCCGGGAGCGGCGAGTAACATGCAAGTAGCGTATTTGTATCTGGCCATCGCCATAGTCGCCGAAGTCGCGGCCACCACCGCGCTGAAGGCGAGTGAGCAATTTACCAAGCCGATCCCGACGCTGATCGTCGTGGTCGGCTACGGTGTCGCCTTTTATCTGTTGACGCTGGTGTTGCGCACCATTCCGGTGGGGGTCACCTACGCCATCTGGTCGGGGCTGGGCATAGTGCTGGTGGCGATTGCCGCTGCACTTGTCTACCGGCAGATACCGGATCTGCCGACCCTGATCGGCATGGGGCTGATTGTCGCCGGCGTGGTGGTGCTCAACCTATTCTCCGGCGCGTCCGGCCACTAAATCCGCTTCTCCCTCCCGAGTTCGCGGGCTCTTCCGCATTCTCCTTCTGCGGTGTGTCAGCTATCCACCGTATTTCCCGATCGATTAGATGATTCTCCAATCCGGGCTTTCCGCGGCGGGAGAGGCGCGCGAACGCCCCTGTCCCTAAAAAATAATTCCAATAATTTTGCAAGTGATAACGATTCCTATTAGTATTCGACCTGTGATGACCGCAGCTAAGGCGGTCGCCTGGAACAAGTCATTTCGCCAAGTCATTTCGCAGAGTCACCGAGGGATCGCCATGGGTACCGTTCGCAATCACCCTTCTTCTTATCGACGCAGTGCCACTTCCGTATGGGGGCGCTCGCTGCTGGCTGTCGCCATTGCGGCCGCCGGCAGCCAGGCCCTGGCGCAGGAGGGGCAGCGGCAGAGCCTGGAAGAGGTCTCGGTGACCGGCGAGCTGAATCTGTCGCGCCAGACCTCCATCGGCAAGCTGGATGTGCCGGTCACCGAGACACCCTTCTCGGTATCCCTGCGCAACAGGGACTTCCTGGATGAGATAGGAGCCAAGTCGGTACAGGATGCGCTGCAGCACTTCGCCGGTGTCAACGGCGGCACCTACGGTATCGACGCCCGCGGCGACTGGTCCACGGTGCGCGGTGTCGAGCCGCTGCTCTATATCGACGGCCTGCAATCCATTTTCGGCAGCTACAGCGGCGCCCGCGCCAACGCCTACGGGTTCGAGCGGGTGGAGGTACTGAAGGGCCCGTCTTCGGTGCTCTACGGCCAGGGTTCCACCGGCGGTATCGTCAACCTGGTATCCAAGCGCCCGCAGGGCGATTCCGGTGGCGAGGTGCTGGTGCAGGCCGGCGACTACGACCGCAAGGTGATTGCCGGCGATATCAGCGGCGCCCTGGACGGCGAGGGCAGGTGGCTCTACCGCGTTGTGGGTTACCAGCGCGATGCCGAGGCCCAGGTCGACCATGTCGACGACAACAGCCTGCTGCTGATGCCGTCCATCTCCTGGCGCCCGGGCGCTGATACCGAGATCACCTTGCTGACCAGTTATCAGAAGGATGAAACCGGCACCTCCACCGCCTTCCTGCCCTGGGGCGGCACCCGCATCGACAATATCAACGGCGAGATCCCCACGGACACCTTCCTCAGCGAACCGGGCTGGGACAAGTACGACACCGAGCAAACCAGTTACGGCCTGTGGCTGGATCACCGCCTGAGCGACAGCTGGAGTATCAACGCCAACGCCCGCTACGTAGAGGGCGAGGTGGACTACAACTCCATGTATGCGGACTTCGACGTGAACCGCCTCAATCCGAATATCCGCCAGATTTCACGCACCGTCTATATGAGCGATGCCAGCAGCGACCTGCTGATTTTCGATCTGCGTACCACCGGCAATTTCACCATCGGTCCGCTGGAGCACCAGCTGTCCTTCGGTCTCGATAGCCAGGATGCAACTATCGATAACAACCGCATCCGTCTGCGCGGTGCCGGCGGCGTTATCGATATTTTCAATCCGGTTTACGGAAACCTGCCCAGCGAAGCAATACAGCCGCTCGATCTGCCTGAAACCACTACCGAGCAGCTGGGCTTCTACGTTCAGGATCAGGTCAGACTGCATAACTGGATCTTTACCGGCGGTCTGCGCCGTGACAATACCGAGTCCCACACCGCCGGCGGCGCCTCGCGGGAAGACGACGCGACCACTATGCGCTTCGGCGTTATGTATGCGTTCGACAGTGGCCTCTCTCCCTATATCAGTTACACGGAATCCTTCGAGCCCACCGCGGGCGCCGATCGCCTGAACCGGCCGTTCGATCCAATCGAAGGCGAGCAGGTGGAAGCCGGCGTGAAGTACCAGCCGGAGGGGAGCAATCTGCTGCTGACCGCCGCCACCTACGAAATCGTGCAGAAAAACCGCCTGACGCCGGACCCGCTGGATCCCTCTTTCAGCGTGCAGACCGGTGAAGTCACCATCGATGGTGTCGAACTGGAGGCGAGTGGCAGCTGGGGCAATTTCGAGTTGGTCGCGAACTACAGCACCACCAATGGTGAAGTGACCCGCAGCAACAATCCCAGCGAACTGGGTAAGGCGCTGGTAGCGGTACCGGAGGAGCAGTTCTCCCTGTGGGGCAGTTACGAATTCAGCGACTGGCTACCCGGCCTGAAAGCCGGCCTGGGTGTGCGCCATGTGGGCGAGAGCTATACCGGTACCAGCCTGGATCCGCGGATTCCGACGGAAATCTTCCCGACGAACAACCCGAGCTATACCCTTTACGACGCAACCCTCGGCTATACACTGGAGAGCTGGACATTCCAGCTGAACGCGAAGAATCTCACCGACGAGATCCACACCACCTCCTGTCTCTACCGAGGGGACTGCTTCTACGGCGAGCGCCGCTACGTCACGGCAGAGGCCAGATACACTTTTTAAGGCGAACAATCAATGGCATCTTCCCTGTGGATGAATGCGCTGGCGCCGCTGCTCTGCGGCGCCGGTGTATTGTTGTTGTGGCGTTCCTGGCGCGGGCAGAAACTGTTCGGCAATTTTTCCACTGCCGCCGGGTGGCTGGCCGTGCTCGCCGGTATTTTGCTGTGGGCAAGTGCGGCGGGCGGCGAGTTCGGTACCAGTTATGCACTGATTGCCGTCAGCCTGATTGCCTGGCTTATCTGCGCTTTCGGTGTCGAGCGTCGGGAGGCCAGGCCGGCGCGGAACGCCGAAGGTGTTGTCGCGGATACACTCGGCGATACCTCCCGCTGGCACAAGCTGGGCACCTTTATGACCGCGGGTCCTATCGCCTGTGTCGCCACCTGTCTGGTCACGGTTGCCGTCAGTGGCCTGTTGCCATTCGCCTCCGGCAATCGCATGGCGTTCGCCGCCCTCGCGTACCCGCTGGCCTGGGGGGCTGTCTCGGTGTGGATCTGCGCGAGTGCGCATCTCGCCCGCAATACCCTGCTTCTCCTTTTGGTTGCGGCGGCTGCCGCAGCCGTTCTTTTTTTGTGACTCTCGGTAAAAAGCTCCCATGAAGCTCAAACCTTCCCCCGCACTGGTAAAAAGCGCCCTGTCCGCCCACTCGGTGGTCGGGCTGGTGATCGGTTTTCTGATGTACCTGGTCTGCCTGACCGGTGCCCTGGTCGTGTTTAAGGATGCGATACAGCGCTGGGAGCAGCCGGATGTGGCGGAATTCAGCGAGTTCGACAGCACTACGATAGAAACCGCACTGAACGACTACCTGAGCAGTCGCGAGAAGACGCCGGAGTCCCTGTACGTGGTGCTCCCTAGCGACCACGAGCGGCGTATGCATCTGTCCGACAGGGAAGGGGAGTGGCTGTTGCGGGAGGACGGTACCCTGGGGCCCGAACCGAAGGAGGGCCTGGCGCATATGCTGCTGGAGCTGCACTACTACCTGCACCTGCCGTCGAATATCGGCCTGCTGCTGGTCAGCGCCCTCGGCGCCATGCTGCTGGGGCTGATTATTTCCGGTCTGCTGGCGCACCCGCGTATTTTCAAGGACGCCTTCCGCTTTCGCCTGGGCGGCTCGCGCCGCCTGGAGCAGGCGGATATCCACAACCGCCTGTCGGTCTGGGGCCTGCCGTTCCATCTGATGATTGCGCTCACCGGTGCCTTCTTTGGACTGGCGGGCCTGCTGCTACTGGTGGCCGCACCCGCCTACTACGACGGCGACCGCGAAGCGCTGATCGCCGATATATACGGAGGCGATCCGGTGGTGGAAGCGCCGGTGCAGAGGGTGGACGTGGCGGCCGCGCTGGCGGATCTGGCGCAGCGGGCACCCGAGGCGGAGCCGATTTACCTGGTGGTGCACAAGCCCAATACCAGCGGGCAATTCCTGGAAATCGCAGCAAGCCTGCCCGGCCGGCTGGTCTACTCGGAGATGTATCGCTACGGTGCGGACGGCACCTTTATCAATCACCAGGGGCTGTCCGACGGTATCGCCGGGCGCCAGATTCTGTATTCCGTGTACCGCATCCACTTCGGCCACTTTGGCGGCGAAGGGGCGGCCTTCTGGGTCAAGCTTGCCTACCTGCTGCTGGGGCTGGCGCTCACGGTGGTGTCGGTGAGCGGCGTGAATATCTGGCTCGCGCGCCGCGGCGGGCGCGACTGGGTCAACGATTTCTGGTGCGCGGGTGTGTGGGGCACGCCGGCGGCCATAGTCTTGGCCGCGCTCGGCACTGTTGTCGGGGATCTGCCCCTCATTGCGCTCTTTCTGGCCGGCCTGGCCGCCTGCCTCGGGCTCTGCCTGTGGCTGCGGGACGAAACCCGCAGCGCGGCGCTGCTCAAGTGGATCAGCGCAGGGCTGCTGTTACTGCTGGTGGTTGCACATGGGCTGGTCTATCCGGCGCAGTTTGGCCTGGGCTATGTGCTGGCGGTGCATATGGTCGCGTTGTTGCTTTCGGCCTGGTTTGCGTGGTCGGGCTATCGCCAGGGGGCGGGGATCAAGGTTGCGGAAATGGCTCGAGGGAATAGCCTGGCGGTCTGAAGGAAGCCCGCAGCAGCTGGGAATACGAAAATGATCAGGGCCGCTACCTGTCGAGAGAGGTCAATGCCTACGGCCAGACCACCCGCCGGGTGATCGAGCGCAACCAGCTGGGTCTGCCGATCGCGGTTGCCGACATGGCGGGCACAGTGACCCAATTCGAGTACGACGCCTTCGGCCGCAAGCTGCTCGAATATAACGAGACCGGTGCCCACAGCATCACGCTGCTCGCCGCCGCAGGCAGCCACTGCCCGGCCGGCAGCGTCTACCAGCAGACTGCGCAGCAGGCCGGCGGCGCCGAGTCCCTGACCTGCTTTGACGCCCTCGCCCGCGAGACCCGCAGCGCCACAAGAGGCTTCGCCGGCAACTGGGTCTACGCCGATACCCAGTACGATGCGCTCGGCCGCGTAGTGCGCAAGTCCGAACCTTTCCGGGGCAGCGCGCAGTACTGGACCGAGATGCGCTACGACATCCTCGGTCGCGTCACCGGCACCGATCAACCAGCAAAACTAGACACCCACTAATTGAGGAAGGCAGAGAAAACCAGCAAAACTAGCAGCAAAACTAGACACCCACTAATTGAGGAAGGCAGAGAAAACTGGCTCGAAGACAGCAGCACAGCTATGCGGAAGCTTACGAGGTGGGGAAACTGTCTGATTTTGGTGGTATCACGCGCCAAACGTGGTATTTGGCGTAAAGAGAGATATTTCGCCACAAGCCGGCGATGGACTCTGCAGAAAAAATAAAAGTTCAGGGAGAAGCTGGCGGTGAGAGATACCGCTCGCACTCACGAATACCCTGCACCCAGCGTTTGCCGAGCCGCTCACAGGCACTGCGCACAGAGTGAGCGGAGCCTACCAGAGACTTGAAGCGGCTTTGGAAGTTGCGGTTCAGGTAGAGCCAGTGCCGAGGGTCTATCTGCAGTCGGTCGAGAATCGGTGGCAGGGTGTTTTCGATGGCTCCGCGCTTGTCCTCACGCAGGCAGCGCCCGCTCCAGTCCACCAGTTCCAGATAGTCTTGCAACCGGAAAGGCAGCCCCGCCGGCATGGGTTTCCTAGGATTGCCGGCGAAAGGGAAGAGTTGGTCCGGCTGCTTGCCGCCTTTAGCCGCAGAGATGCGCCGCTGGATAGAGGTGTGGTCCGATGCTTCCGGTGTGTCCGCTATTTTCGCGCGGATCGGATTTAGATCCACATAGGCCAGGCAGGCGGCCAGAGCCCTTTCATCGAGCAGTGCCTGGGACTTGAAGCGTCCCTCCCAAAAGCGGCCGGAACAGCCGTCCTCCCGATTGGCCTCGCGGGCGATGGATTCGTTCAGCATGCGCATGAACCAGCTGATATCCATCAGCCGCTCCCGCCACGCCTCCGCCACCTCCTCAAGCCGTGCCAGCTCAACCTTGTTCAGGACCTCGTTGCGGGCAAAGCGCTGGGAGAGCAGGCTGCCCTTGCAGAGCCGGTGCCAGCGCTCCACCACCTCGCGCAAATCCCAGCCGGTTGCTTGTGCCTTATTGACATGCAGTACCACATGGTAATGGTTGCTCATCACTGCGTAGGCGCAGATATCCAGCGCGAATACCTGAGCCAGTTCCAGCAGCCGATCCTCGATCCACTGGCGCCGGTGTTCAAAGCACTGTCCGGTACGTTCGTCCCGTCCGCACAGAAAGGCGCGACGCACGCAGCGGGAGACGCAGTGGTAGTAAGGGGTTGTCTCCAGAGAAATAAGCGACTTGCGCGGGAGTGTCATATCTGTTCATTCATCCATGTGTATAAATGACCAGTATTTTGGGCGAAGTAATTCGCAATGCAACACTCTGGCGCGAAAGAGCCCTTCTTATTTAGTGGGTGTCCTGATTAGGTCTTAGGTCTTTTAGTGGGTGTCCTGATTAGGTCCTTCTGATTAGGTCCTTTCTGATTAGGTCCTCTGATTAGGTCATCCTTCAATTCATGGGTGTCCATGATTCATCCTGCTGATTAGGTCGTCCTGATTAGGTCCGGTGGGTGTCCTGATTAGGTCCGTGTCCTGATTAGGTCCCTGATTAGGTCCATGGGTGTCCATGATTCATCTCCATGATTCATCCTGGGTGTCCATGATTCATCCATGATTCATCCATGATTCAATGATGATTCATGGTCGCGCATGGGTGTCCATGATTCAATTCATGGGTGTCCATGATTCACCTAATGATTCACCTATTCATGGGTGTCCATGATTCAGGTGTCCATGATTCATCCATCCATGATTCATCCATCCATGATTCACCTGCTTTTGGAGCCTGCTGTAGCGGCTCCCTTTTATTATGACTGGCCGGGGCGCTGGCTCGCGCTCTGACTGCCGATAGGGGTGTGGAGTCTATACCTTATTTTATCGCCGCCGCCTCGAGCAACATCTCGATATGGGGAATTCCATCTTCGTCGTAGGGCTCGGAGACCTGCTGGAAACCGAACTCCCGGTAGAAGCGTGCCAGATATTGCTGCGCGGATATCCTGATCGGAGCGCTCGGATACTCGCGCGCGGTGTGCGCTATAGCGCGCCGCATCAACTCCCTGCCGAGTCCGCTGCCGCGGGCCGATGCCGCCGTCAGCACGCGGCCGATAGACGGCTCCGCGTATTTCTCGCCGGGAAACACCACGCGCAGATAGGCCTGCAGTTCCGGCTGGCTGGCGTCAGCCCGCCAGGCGGCCAGGTGCCAAGCGCGCTGGTCTTTGCCGTCCGCATCCTGATAGGGGCAGTTTTGCTCCACCGTGAAGACTGCCTGCCGGACTCTGAGAATTTCATAGAGCTGTGCGGGGGTGAGTTCCGCGAAGCTCAGCCACTGCCAAAGGAGCATCTGTCACTGCCTTCTTCGTTATTCGGTGCGCGGGATAGGGCCTGTTTTTAACAGCCCGCTAGTTGGCGGCGGAAACCTGCGGCGTCGGCTTGAAGGCGCCGTGTTGCAGATAGTGAATCACCTGGCGGATGACCTTGTCATTTTTCATCATGAAGACATGGGTGACGGGCAGCTCGATATGGTCGTTCATGCCCTCCAGTTTGGTGCTTTCCACGGATACCTTGCCGTCGTCGGCGCCGGGGATCATCTGCGACAGGATCAGGTTGATACTGCGGGTGCCGGCGATGATGCCCACGTCGAAATTCGCGCCGCCGAGCCGGTTCGGGACGCTGAGTGCACCGGTGCCCAGCTGCAGGCCCGCATCGCCAAACACAAAGTGGAATCCGGGAAAATCCCCCAGCTTGTCCACCACTTCGCTACCTTTGTTGGGCGGCCCGAGCATCACCACACGCTTTAGGTTTTCAATCGGCACCCGGCTCAGGTATTGCCGCACCAGGATGCCGCCCATGGAGTGGGTGACGAAGTTGATGTCGCCGTGCCCCTGGCACTGGTCCAGGGCGGGCGCTATGGCGCTGCCGGCGAGTGTCTCGATGGGGAAGTCGGTGGAGGGATAGTCCACATTGACGGTGGTGAATCCGGCGGCGGAGATGGCCTTCTCCAGTTTGGCCATGGAGGCGTCGGACTTTCCCAGGCCGTGCAGCAGTATCACGCAGGCGGCGTGGCCGTTGGCCGACAGGCCCAACAGCGCCAGGGACAGGAAGGCGGCGGCTATCTTCATGAATTTGCCCATATTTTTTTGACGCAATGCAGTATGCGCAGTCGCGGGAATATTGCCAAGCCCGGGCGGGGGCCGAATACGTTGCGGGAAGAATTTGCCCGCGTTGGTGCATCGGCTAGATTTCAAAGATCAACCCCGAAAAAGCTGTCGCGAGCCCAGGGTGGACCGCGTCGGTGCCAGAGCAATGGATTGTCTTTCAGCGTCGTATTTTCTTTCCGCGGGGGCGCCGGCTTGAGTGCCCACTGGCAGCACTTCAGCCACGAGGCGGATATGGGCCTGCGCGGCTATGGAGAAACGGTGGCGCAGGCGTTCGAGCAGGCGGCGCTGGCACTGACCGCGACCATTACCGACCCGGCGCGGGTGGCGCCGCGGCAGTGTATCGATATCCACTGCGAAGCCGCGGACCCGGAGCTGCTGCTGGTGGACTGGCTGAACGCGCTGATCTACGAGATGGCCACGCGCAGGATGCTGTTTTCCAGTTTTGAGGTCACCCTGGCGGACGGCGGTCTGCGCGGCCGGGCCTGGGGCGAAGCGGTGGACAGAGAGCGGCACAGCCCCGCGGTGGAAGTAAAGGGCGCCACCTACACGGCGCTGAAGCTGGAGCGGCAGAAGAGTGGCGACTGCGACTGGCTGGCGCAGTGCATCATCGATGTGTGAGTGGAGAACAATGAGCGGCAAATATCCCCTGGAACGCGAATCCGAATTCAGCTGGCGTATAGACCCCACCGGCAAGATGCGCGTGCCCGGCATTATCTACGCCGACGAGGCACTGATCGGGCAGATGGACGACAAGGTGTTCGAGCAGCTGTGCAATGTGGCGAGCCTGCCGGGCATAGTGCAGGCGGCCTACGCGATGCCCGACGCCCACTGGGGCTACGGTTTCCCGATCGGCGGCGTGGCGGCCTTCGACCCGGACGAGGGCGGCGTGGTTTCCGCCGGCGGCGTCGGCTTCGATATCTCCTGCGGCGTGCGCGCGCTGCGCACCGGGCTCACCGTCGACGACATAGAGCCGCTCAAGAAGCGGCTGGCGGATGTGCTCTTCAGGCAGGTGCCGGTCGGCGTCGGCAGCACCGGGCGCATCCACCTGAACGACAAGGGCATGACCGCGATGCTGAAGGGCGGCGCGCGCTGGGCGGTGGAGCAGGGCTACGGTGTGCCGGAAGACCTGCAGCATATCGAGGAAATGGGCTGCATGGCCGGCGCGGACCCGGGAGAGGTGTCCGCCCGGGCGCGCAAGCGCCAGTGCGACGAGATGGGCACCCTCGGTTCCGGCAATCACTATCTGGAAGTGCAGCGGGTAGCGGAAATCTACGACCGGCGCATCGCCACCGCCTTCGGCCTGAACGAGAACGACGTGGTGATCTTTATCCACTGCGGCTCCCGCGGTCTCGGCCACCAGATAGGCACCGAGTTCCTTAAGTACATGGTGCTGTCGGCCAGCAAGCACGGCATAGAATTGCCGGACCGGGAGCTGGCCTGTGCGCCGATCCACTCCGAGCTGGGCCAGGCCTATCTCGGCGCCATGCGCGCCGGTATCAACTGCGCGCTCGCCAACCGCCAGATCATCACCCACCTGACGCGGCAGGTGTTCGCGGAGGTGCTGCCGAAGGCGGATCTGACGCTGATTTTTGACGTGTCCCACAACACCTGCAAGGTGGAGACTCACCTGGTGGAGGGGCGAAAGCGCAAACTCTACGTGCACCGCAAGGGCGCCACCCGCGCCTTCGGCCCCGGTCACCCGGAGATTCCCGAGACACTGCGCGCGGTGGGCCAGCCGGTGCTGATCGGCGGTTCCATGGGCACCGAGTCCCATATCCTCGCCGGTACGGAAGAGGGTACGGAGCTGTCGTTCAACTCTGCCTGTCACGGCGCCGGCCGCGCGATGAGCCGCCACAGGGCCACCAAGCTGTGGCAGGGCCGCTCGCTGATAGACCAGCTGGCGGACCGCGGCATCGTGATCCGCAGCCCGTCGATGCGCGGCGTGGCCGAGGAGGCGCCCGGGGCCTACAAGGATGTGCGCGCGGTGGTGGATGCGGCCGAGAGGGCGGGGCTCGCGCGCAAGGTGGCGCGGCTGGAGCCGCGGGTCTGTATCAAGGGTTGAGGCGGCCCCCATTCCCTGAGGGCGCTATTCGCGTTGCGGCGGTGCCGACCGCCCGCTGCAGCAGATGGCGGTTTGCCGCGCTGTCGGGTTTCAGTGCCAGGCGCTCGTTGGCCAGTGCCTCCGCCAGGTCCTTCATTCCGGCGCGCAGCGCCGCCTCGCTCAGCGTCCAGTCGATGATATCCCGTTGCGCATGGCTGCCACCGAACCCCCTGGGGATATGGCGCGCGCCGTGCAGGTGTTCCACCGCCCTGCGGTAGTCGCCGCGCCAGAAGGCGCTGAAGCCCTCGATCAGCGGCAGGCCCGTGCGCCAGGCCCAGCGGGCCACGTCGCTGTCGTTGCCGCGGGCGGCGCGGATGCTGTTGACGATACGCTCCACCTCCGCATCGCGCCCGGCGCCGAGAAAGGCCATGGCCGCGTGCCAGTCGTTGAACGGGTAGTGGCGGCCGTCGGCGTGCTCCTCCCAGGCGCGGGCCAGATCCTGCCAGCGCTCGCCCAGTTCTAGATTGCCGAGGGCGAGCCGCCAAAGCAGCGCCGAGGCGTCCACCAGATCCAGGGCCATGGCGCTGCGCGGGCCGCGCACGAAGTCGTCGTAAATCGCCAGCGCCTGCGACCACTGTTCCAGGTCCAGGTGGTACAGGGCCCTGTGCCACCAGTTGTGCACGCGAAAGAAGTTGTCCGCGCCGGCCCAGAAGGGCTCGCGGCTTTCCATCCACGCCACCCCCTCTTCGGCGCGGCCCTGCATCTCCATTACATGGGCCACCGCGTGGTGGGCCCAGCAGTCGAAGGGTTCCAGTTCCAGCGCGCTGCGCCCGTAGTCCTCCGCGCGCCCGTAGTCGGCGCACTCCTCCAGGCCGAAGGCGTACATGCCCAGCAGCATCGAGTAGGCGGGAATCTCCGCGGACCAGTGGGGCAGGATCCGCGCAATGCGATCGCGCAGGTCGCGGGTGCCGGCGCGGTAGAAATCCACCAGGTGTCCGCACTGAATCCCGATCAGGTCGTGAGGATACTGCGCGTTGTGATAGTCGAGCGCCAGCGCGGCCCGGTGCCAGTTGCCGGCCAGCAGTGCCGTGAGCGCGGCGATATGGGACTGCGCGCGCGCATCCAGCGGCAGCGATCTGGCCCGCAGCACGCATCTCTGCGCCTCCAGTGCGGCGGCGGGTTCGGTGGCGACGGCGAGGATATAGGCCTTGAGGATATAGGCGTGCGCAAACTGCGGCGCCTGCTGTATCGCCTCTTCCAGCGGCGAGAAGGGATCGCCGCGGTACAGGTTGAAGGCTTCCAGCGATTCGCAAAAGCGGTCTGCGGCCGTGGCGGTGGCGCCGGGAAGGGGGTTGCCCTGTCGATCGGTCAACATAGCGGCGGTTGGCCTGTTCGGGGGTTCCCCAAAAGTGTAGGCCGGGCGCGCGCACCTGCCGCGGCGGCTCAGTTCCGGCCCAGGGACTCGATGAACTGCTGCGGTCTGTCGGGGGTGACCACCAGGGTGCGCTCCGGGAACTTCAGCACCACCGCTTTCGTCATATCGGTGGCGAAGGCGCGGTAGCGGCCCAGGCGCTGGTTGCGGAGCAGGCCGGTAAAACCGAACAGGCCGCCGTTGCCGAACAGGCGGACCGAAGCCCGCATGGCCTCGGGATCGACTCTGGCCTCGCTCAGGTTTCGCAGCGGGATTCGGGTCTTCCAGCCGGGGCGGAGAATCAACAGCGTTCCCTTCTCGATTCTGTAGCCGCGTATCGCAAAGAAGGCGCTCAAAAGGAGGATGGCGGGCGGCAGGAGAATGGACAGGGTATAGAGGTGCGAGTGGAGCTCCGGTGCCTTGCCGATCAGCAGCAGCGGAATGCCGACCAGAACCAGTGTCGACAGCGCCGTAATCCATTTCAGCTGGCGGCTCCAGGGGGCTCGAAACTCGATCTTCTGCATGGCTGTCGTGATCCTGCTGGTAGGCGGTTTGCACTCAATAGCGGCTCGGCAATGTGGATCGCCGGGGCAATCATACCGCCCGGGCGACGCTGGGCGAAATAGACAGTTATTCTGGTCGGATAATCTCGCGGGCCTGACTTTACAATGGCAGCGAAGTGTTGCAACAGCGGTTTCTGGCGATGGAGATGGAAGTTTCCGCAACGGGCAAAAGATCTGCCCTGGTCGTAGAGGGCGGCGCGATGCGCGGCATTTTCGCCGCGGGCGTGCTGGACGCATTTATCGAATCGGACTACGCGCCGTTTGATTTCGCGATCGGCGTATCCGCCGGCTCGACCAATCTGATCGGCTACCTGGCCGGGGATCACGGCCGCAGCCGCAGGATACTGCTGGACCACGCGCGGCGCGCCGATTTCATCGACTGGCGGCGCTACCTGAAAGGCGGGCACTTCTGCGATGTGGGCTGGCTGTGGCACGCCTCCTACGACGAGGTGCCGCTGAATATTCAGCGCTATCTCGGCAGGGGGGTGCCCCTCTATGCGGTGACCACCAGTATCCAGACCGGGCAGGCCTGCTACCTGAAGGTCACGGCGGAAAATATGCACGAAGTCTTCCCGGCCTCCTGCGCCATTCCGCTCTTCTATCGCGAATTCCCGCGTGTCGACGGCGAGCCGATGACCGACGGCGGACTGGCGGACTCGATTCCGGTGATCCGCGCCTATGAGCAGGGCGCGCGGGAGATCACGGTGATACTGTCGCGCCCGCTCGGCTATAGAAAACGCGAGAGCCCGGCGCCGAAGCTGATGAAGCAGTTTTTCCACGAGCACGCGCGCCTGTTCGAGGCGGTGCTCGACAGGGCGGCGCGCTACAACCGCGCGCTGGACTTTATCCAGTCGCCCCCAGAGGACTGCCGCGTCCGGGTCATCGCGCCGCCGGCGGATTTCCCGGTCAGCCGTTTTACGCAGGAGGCGGAACTGCTGGAGCGGGGCTACCAGTGCGGCAGGGAGGCGGGATTCGAGCACCTGCGCGCGGAAAGCCCGCCCATACCACTCAACACCTGAGTGCCGATGCCGCTATCTCCGGTATCGGTGCAGGCTGGGCAATCAGCGAAACAGGTAGGGAAAGAGCGCGCGTTTCTGCGCCTCGCTCAGGCCCTCTACCCGGCGGATATTCTTCTCCGGAATCGCGTCCGGATCCGGGTACTTCTCCAGAACCTGTTCGATGCTGGCCTCGCGCAGCAGGTGCAGTATCGGGTAGGGGGCGCGGTTGGTCAGGTTCTCCGCGTCTTCCGGCTGGGTGCCGGCGAACTGGTAGTGGGGGTGAAAGCTGGCCAGCTGGTAGATACCGGTGTAGCCGTGGCGCTCGATCAGCCACTCGGCCAGGTCGAGAAACTGATTGTAGTCGGCGAAGTCCCGCAGGTGCCCGGGAATGATCAGCAGCGTGGTTTCCAGCTCCTCGGCGGGTGTGCTGTCCAGCAGGCGCATCTCCAGCAGCAGTTCTGCCAGCAGCGATTCGTCGTCCCGCGCCTGGCTGACTGCAAAGCGGATCTGCCCCGCGCGCATCGGTTTGCGCGCAAAGGGGCAGAGGTTCAGGCCGACCACCACATCGGCGAGCCACTGCCGCACCGCCGCGACGATTTGCTGTTCCGCTGACAAGGGCGGCCCCTCACCACATCAGGTCGTCGGGAATCTGGTAGTCCGCGTAGGGATCGTCCTCGTCCACCGCGGCGCTGTCCGCCGCCGGCTGCACCACGATATTTGGGTCGCGCTCGGCGATCTTGTCGGCGATGACCCGCGGCACCAGTTCGAACTGCTCGTCCAGGCCGACGATCACCAGCCGCCCCGCCACCAGGTGGTCGCGCACTGCCTCGCTCACGTAGAGAGTCTTGATCTTCCTGTCGAAGGTGAAGTTGTAGGCGATATCGCCGTTGCCCTTGGGCTGCTTGTTGCTGGCGACCATCTGTCTGATCTGCGCGGCTATGGCCTTCTGCTGTGCGGCCGCCTCGCGCTCGGCGTTCAGGGCGCGGTCCCTGGCCGCCTTCTCGGCGCGGGCCCTCTCTACCGCCGCCCTGGTTTCGTCCACCTGCGGCTGTGCGGACTTCTTGGCGACTTTCTGCTGCTTGCGCTTTTCCTTGCTGATCTGCTTGGCTTTCTTGCTGTCGACGAGGCCGGCTTTCAGCAGCTGGTCTTGCAGTGAGGACATGGTTGTAGTTCCTGCCAGTTCGGTAGTGGCCGGGCCCTCCGGCGTGAAGTTCTGTCGGCGCGGGTGACTGGTCAGCCGGCCTTTGGCGCCGGCACTTGGGGGGAGTGCCGGAGCGCATTTTAACCGATGCCGGCGCCCGGTCGATACCGCGGGGTGGCGCCTGCGACCGCCCCCGGGGGGGGTTACCCGGGATTGGCCGCGTCGGCGCGCAGAGACAAGTTTATACTCAGCAGGGAAGAAAATTAGGTCGGGCATTGGCTCTCCCGGCGGTGTGCGCGGATTGCTATACTCCGCGCCCCAATTGTCTGACCACAAAAGGCGGAGCTATCCATGTCTGATTCACTGCGCGACGATTCACTCTGCGATATAGGCTTTATCGGCGCGGGGGTGATGGGCAAGAACCTGATTCTGAACCTGGCCGACAACGGCTACAGGGTCTGCGCCTACGACCTGGATCAGAACCGCGTCAACGCCCTGCTGGAGCAGGACGAACGAGAGCGGGGTGATCAGCCGCCGCGGGTGCTGGCCTGTAACTCCTACACCGAACTGCTGGCCAGGGTGAAGGCGCCGCACTTGATCATCCTGTCGGTACCGGCTGGCGCGCCGGTGGACGATGTCTGCAACAAGCTGCTGGATGCGGGCCTGAAGGCCGACGATATCGTCGTCGATACCGGCAACAGCCTCTGGACCGACTCGGTGGAGCGCTGCAAGCGCTACGAGGGCAGGCTGATTTTCTTTACCACCGCCGTGTCCGGCGGCGAAGTCGGTGCGCGCTTCGGGCCTTCGCTGATGCCGAGTGGCGACCCCTACGCCTGGAGCCGCATCGAGCCCGTGTGGCACGCGATCGCGGCCAAGGTGGATCCGGCCAGCGGCGAGCCGATCGAGCGTTTCGAGCCGGGCAACCCGGTCAAAGAGGGCGAACCCTGCGCCGCCTATATCGGCCCGATAGGCTCGGGCCACTATGTGAAGATGGTACACAACGGCATCGAGTACGCCGATATGCAGATGATCTGCGAGGCCTATCATGTGATGCGCAGCGCGCTGGTCATGTCGCCGGCGGAGATAGCGGCGGTGTTCCGCGAGTGGAACCGGGGGCCGCTGAACAGCTATCTGATCAATATCAGCGCCGAGGTGCTGGACACGGTGGATTCGGAGACGGGCCTGCCGCTCGTGGACGTGATTCTGGACCGCGCCGGACAGAAGGGCACCGGCCTGTGGACCGCGGTCAGCAGCCTGCAGGTGGGCTGCCCGGCGCCGAGTATTGCCGAGGCGGTCTACGCGCGCGCCCTGTCCACGCGCAAGGTGCTGCGCACCCGCGCGGCGAAGAAGCTGCAGGGGCCGGCGCTGCAGCCGCTCGCGCCGGAGAAACGCGCCGGGGCGATAGCGCAGCTGCACGACGCCCTCTACTGCGCCAAGATCTGCGTCTACGCCCAGGGTTTCGACCTGATGAAGCTGGCGGCGCGGGAGCAGGGCTGGCAGCTGAACTTCGCCGAGATAGCGCGCATCTGGCGCGCCGGCTGTATTATCCGCGCGGTGTTCCTGCAGTCCATCAGCGATGCCTACGAGCGCGACGGCAAGCTCTCCAACCTGCTGCTGGATGACTTCTTTGCCGAACAGATTGCCGACAACCAGGGCAACTGGCGCCGCGCGGTGGCGGATGCGACCCTGAACGGCATCCCGGTACCGGCGCTGTCTTCGGCACTCAGCTATTACGACGCCTTCCGCAGCGAGTCCCTGCCGGCCAACCTGCTGCAGGGGCAGCGGGATTTCTTCGGCGCGCACACCTTCTCGCGCAACGATCGCCCGGAGCCGCAGAAATACCACGTGCAGTGGAGTGTGCCGGGGCGCCCGCTGGTGGAGATCTGAGTGCGGCGGCGCTCTCTGCGCGGTGCTGCCCGCCCGCAATGCGGCGGCTTCAGCGGCTGCGGGGGACGGGGAATTTTCTGAATATCTCGTCGACGGCCGCCGCCAGGGTCGCGCGCGGATTCGCCATCATCTTCTGGGTAATCCGCCCTTGGGTCCGGCCCCGCCAGATCATTTTTTTCTGGCGCACATCGAGTATATCGATGGTCAGGCGGCCCTCGGTATATTCGTCGATATCCGTCGCGTGGCCCGGTGGCAGCTGCCGGTAATACTCCACCAAAAACGGATAGCGGGCCGCGGCGCCGCCGGTGGTGCCCGAGACTCCGCGCACCTTCAGCCGCTTTTCCGTCTGTACCGACAGGCTCACCAGCAGGTCCGGGTCGCCGCTCTGCACCATGCCGCGGGCATTGAGTTGGCGCGCCACTTCCGTCTTCAGGATCGACTTCACCTGTGAGTGGGCGCCGCTTTCCGGCACAAAGCCGAAGCTTTTGTACTCGCCCCAGCGGGCCCCGCCGGAGGCGGCGGAGGTCGCCGGATTGTCGGCGCAGCCGGCCAGCAGCAGGGACAGCAACAGTGCGGCGCCTATCCAGATCCTCATACGCGGTGCTCCATAAAACGGGTTTCCGTGTTTGAGCTTAGTCGAGGATACGCAGGACTCTGAATCCCCCCGGCCGCTTGCCGCGGCCCGCCGCGCCGCCGGCGCTGGCCTGCACATCGCCGAAATAGCTCGCGACCAGGCTGAGCCCCGGCAGGTCCCGCTCCAGTGTAAAGCTTTCCGCCCCGCCGGCGGGGTGGAAGGCGCAGGCCTCGCCCGGCTCGCAGATGGTGCCGTTGCCGTTCAGGTCGGAGCCGGCGGCGATGGCGTAGTCGCCGGGCGCCACGCCGCTGAACTCGAATGGGTAGGCGCCGTCTTGCGTCGACATGTCCAGCTGCTGCAGGGTTTCGTAGTCGCCGTTGCCGAGGGGTTTCAGCAGCAGGATATACAGGTGCCCGGCGTAATGGCCGCTGCTGCTGTGGCCCACCTGCATATTGACCGGCAGGTGGAAATCGTCGGCGCCGTTGATCGAAAAGACCACCTGGCTGTTGTAGATGCCGTCGGGCAGTCCGCTGCGATCCACGCTGATCCGGTAGCTGCCGAAGCCGTTGGCGTCCACGGATACCGCTTCGACGCCGGTGATCCAGCTGGCGTCCTCCCCGGCGGCGGCCACCGAGGCGCCGGCGGCGCCGATATTTTCGATCGTCACTTCCAGCGCATCGTGGATATCGGCGAAATTCAGTTCCTCCGGCGTGGCCCGGATCACCGGTTGGGTGATTTCCGCGGTGGCGGCCTGCACCGCCTTGTAGGCGTCCAGCAGGCCGTGGCCGTAAACCGGGTCGCGCCCCGCCTCGCCCAGGTCGCGGGTGAGCTGGCCGCTGGCCAGTAGCGCGTCTACATCGTCCGGCGTCAGGGCCGGATTGACGGCCTTCATCAGCGCGAAGACCGCGGCGGCGTGGGGGCTCGCCATGGAGGTGCCCTGCAGGCTGGCGTAGCCGGCGGTTTTCGCCGCGCTTTCGTCGACATAGGTGCTCAGTACGCCGTCGCTGAAGCCGTCGCCGTTGGCGTCGGCGGTCATATCGCCGCCGGGGGCGGCCAGGTCGACCCAGTCGCCAAAGTTGGAGTAGGGGGCCTTGTCGCCGTTGAAATCGGTGGCGCCGACCGCGATGACGCCGTCCATGGCCGCCGGATAGACCCTGGTGCTGCTGTTGTCGTTGCCGGCTGCGGCCACCAGGATAACGCCCTGTTCGCGCGCCCGGTTGAGGGCCTCCTGCAGTGTCTGCGACAGGCCCTGGCCGCCGAAGCTCATATTGATTACGTCCGCCCTCCGCTCCGGCAGCGCGCCTGAGGCGTTTTCCAGCCCGGCGGCGTAGAGCACCGCCTGGGCCACGTCGTAGCTGTTGCCGCCGGAGACCCCCAGCACCCGCAGCGGCATGATGCGGGTCTGCCAGCCGGCGCCGGCCACACCTTCGGTGTTGTCGCTGGCCGCGCCGGCGGTGCCGGCCACATGGGTGCCGTGCCAGGAGCTGCGGTTTTGGAATGCCTGGTCGCCCTCGTCCTCCGGATCCGGGTCCCTGCCGTCGCCGTCGCGGGCGCTGTCCGCATCGCTGATAAAGTCGTAACCGTCCACCAGCTTGCCGTCCAGGTCCGGGTGTTCGCTGAAGATGCCGGTGTCCAGCACCGCGACTACGACGTCTCCGCTGCCGCTGGTGATATCCCAGGCCTCGGGTAGGTTAATGCTGCGGTAGTGCCACTGGCGCAGGTAGAGGGGATCGCTGGGGGCGCGCAGGGCGCGGTAGCGGTAGTTGGGCTCCGCGTAGGCCACCTCGGGGTCCGCCTGCAGGGTCTTCAGCGCCATCAGGGTGTGCAGCTTCTCCAGCGTGCGGGCGCTGGCACCGGGGTGGGCGCGGGACAGCGGCGACAGCCGCGGCGCTTTGGAGAGGGCTTCCGCCAGGCGCTGGCGGCGCGGCAGCCCGGCGCCCGCGCGGCTCTGTGGCTGCAGCTCACCGCCCTTGTTTTTCCATTGCACGATCAGTTCGCCGGGGACAAAGTCGTCGCCCACCGACGGGGTGGAGAGCAGGGCGCCGCGGTCGTCGCTGCTGTCTATCTGCAGCGTGTAGCCGCTGATGCCGGCCTCGGCGTGCACCCGCAGCAGGAAATCGCCGCTCGCCGGGACCCGGATCGACTCCTCTGCGCTGAGGGCGCCGGTGCTGGAGGCAACCGGATTGTCGGCGTCGCCGGCGGTGTAGAGGTAGAGATCCAGATCGTTTTCGAGCGGCGACAGCAGCTTGTGCGCGTGTACGCTGAGGCGGATGCGCTGGCCCTCGGACAGGGACAGGCGGAACCAGTCGTCTGTGTCGCCGGTGTCCTTGAATCTGTGCCCCGCCTCGCCGCTGCCCCGGGCGCTGGCGAAGCCCCCCAGCACCACCGGGTTGCCGAGCGGCTGCGCCTCTTGTGGGGTATTGTTGGTTTGGAACGGCGCCCACGGGTCGTTGCTGTCGGAATCCGTATCGCTGAAGCGCTCGGCGCGGACGCTGCCGGCTATGCGGTGGCCGCTGGCCCCGCCGTCACCCGGCTGGTCGCCGCCGTCGTTCCCGCCACCCGTGTCACCGCCGCTGCCGCCGCCGTTCTGTGTCGCGGCGGGCGAGGAATTGCCTCCGCCCCCGCCGCCACAGGCGCCGAGGGAGAAAAGCAGGGTGGCGAGCAGGAGTCTGGCGAGTGGCTTCATGGCGGTGGGGCTGTCTGGTCTGATGTTATCGGTCCGCTGTTTCGACAGAGGTTGCCGACGGATGATCCCAAATGCCCGGCCCCGGCTCAACCGGGCGAGGTCAGTCTCCGCATGCGTCGTGCAGGCGCCACCACTGGTAGGGGGCGTCCTGGGGCCAGCCCATTGGTGAGTCCTCCCATTTCTCCTGTCGGCCGAGTGGGGTCAGGTCCAGGAAGGTCCAGTTGCTGCCCAGAGTCTCCACGCCGCGGCCGCTGGTGTGGTAGGTGTGAAAGACCCGGTCGCCGTCGCGCAGAAAGACGTTCAGCCCGAAGCCGCCGTGGATGTCGAAGTCCGGATTGAAATTGTCGAGGCTGGAGTACCAGGGAACACTCCAGCCCATGCGCTGCCGGAATGCCTCGATTTCCGCTATCGGGGCGCGGGATACCAGTGCCAGCGAGGTGTCGCGGGCGTGCAGGTGCGCCAGATGGCCGATATTGTCGACGAACATGCAGCAGCCGGAGCAGGGGCTTTTGTCGGCGGGCTTCAGCATATGGTGGTAGACGATCAGCTGGCGGCGGCCGCTGAATAAGTCAGGCAGCCCCACCCGGCCGCCGGGGCTTTCGAAGGCGTACGCCTTCTCTACGGCGACCATCGGCAGCCGGCGCCGCTCCGCGGCCAGCGCATCCCGCGCGCGGGTGGCCGCCTTCTCCTTCACCAGCAGCCGCTCGCGCGCGGTTCGCCATTCGGTTCTGGAAACGATTTTGGGCAGGGACATGGCATTCTCCTTGTCGGTCAGTACCCGAGCTGGTCGAACGGGGGCGGCGCAAATCGACAGCTGCTTTCCGCAAGGAGAGGTTTTTGTCGGGCGATAAACCGCCGCAAAATCAGAAAACCACTTCCTCCACTTCGGCGGCCGCCTGCTCCGCCTCGGCGCGGCCGGCCCGGGCGACGATTTCCTCGACGCTGGCGGACTCGGTATTGGCGCCGCCGAAGGCGGCCAGCAGATCCTTCAGCAGCGCGGAGATCTCCAGAGTCATCACCGAGAAATCCGCGTCGAAGCGCTGGGCGGCGTTTTCGGTATCGGCGCTGTCGGCCTTCTCGATCAGTTCGTCGCCGAACTTCAGTTTCTTGATCGCCAGCTGGTCGTCGACGATAAACTCGACGCCGCCGCGCCAGAGGAGTCCCAGCTTGTGCACCTGCAGGCCGGCCACCAGGTGGTTGTGGATCTCCTCGGCGCACAGGTCCTGGTTCTTGCAGCGGATCACGCTGCCGCTGTCCTTCGGATCGCGCAGCTCGCACTCGTGGCCGAACTCGAAGCGGGCCGGCGCCTCCGGTGCGGAGAGCCATTGGGTCATGGTCTGCTGCGGCACATTCCTGGCCGCCAGCGGCACCACCGCCAGGCTGCTGATCGCTTCGCGCAGATTCTCCAGCAGTTCCTCGGCGGCCGAGGCCGAGGAGGCGTCCACCACCACCCAGCCGTCCTTAGGCGCGATATAGGCGTACTGCAGGCGCGATCTGGCGAAGGCCTTGGGGCGCATCTCCAGCAGTACCTCGTCTTTCAGGTTCTGCCGCTCCTTGCGCCCCACCTGGCGCGCCTCCTTCTCGGAGATGGCCTGGGCCAGCTCCTCGACCTTCTCGTTGACCACCGCGGCCGGAATGACCTTCTCCTGCTTCTTGGCGCAGACCATCAGGTAGCCGTTGGCCGCGTGCACCAGCTGGCTGCCGTGGCGCCCCAGCGGCGGCACCCAGCCGTAGCGGGCCGCATCCTGGCTGCCGCAGGGCACGAAGGCCTGCAGCTCCAGCAGTTCGTTCAGTTTTTCGGCAGTGAGGGTGAATTCCCTGGTGAGGCGGTAGACGCGCAGATTCTTAAACCACATACATCGGGCCACTTGTTCGGTTGTTCTTGAGCGGCCGGCAATTATGCGGAATGTGTGCGGGTACGGCCAGGGACTCTGTCCGCAATCGGGGAGAAAAAACGGGTGGGCGACAGTTTAACCCGGCAATCACCATGCCGGATCAGCGGTAGGGCGAAAGCCGAGAAAGTTGCACCGCCTGTGAGAGTACCACGGTGCCCGCAGTGTCCTTGAGGCTGATCGTCACCTGCGGATCTTCCCTGTCCCAGTCGATATCGATGACCCCGTAGTTGGCCGCATTGTAGGCCTGGCCGACGCGGTGCCGGTTGGGGCTGACCTTTTTCCAGGTCTCGGTGAGCCCCGACGAGGTCAGCTCCAGCAGCGGGTAGGCGACGGCATCCTCCACCCGGCTCAGTTCGCCCCAGTGGGTGTCGCCGCTGACAATGATCACACCGTTGACCCGGTGTTTGTCGATCAGTTTGAACAGCCGCTCGCGCTCGTGGGGAAAGTTGGCCCAGGATTCCCAGCCGCTAAACTCCGGCAGCAGCTGCAGACTGGAGGCGATGATCCTGATTTCCGCCGGGCGCTGCAGCTCCGCTTCCAGCCACTGCCACTGGCGCTCGCCGAGCATGGTTTTGCTTCGATCGGTATGCGGCAGATAGGGGCCGAGATTTTTCCGCGACCGCCACAGCCGGTAGCGGATCGGGTTGACACTGAGAATCCGGTCGCGGTTCCAGCGCAGGTCCGGCATGATGATCTGTACCCGTTTGCCCTCGGGGCCGTATAAGTAGCTGGTGTAGATGCCGTCCGGCCGCGCGCGCCGCGGGGAGTCGGCCGGTTCCCGGAAGAAATCCAGCATCAGCTCGCGCGAGGCCTGCTTCTGCGGGTATTCCCTGCCCGCATCATTCTCACCGTAGTCGTGGTCGTCCCAGATGGCGACGACCGGTGTCTGTGCACGCAGTTGTTTGAAGCCCTCTATAGCGTCCAGTTGCCGGTACTTGTCCGCCAGCAGTGCCATATCCTCAGTATCGCCATAGACATTGTCGCCGAGCATCATAAAAAGTTGCGGCCGCTCCGCGTTGATGGCCTTCCAGATCGGCTGCGGTTTGTTTTGGTTGGAGCAGGAGCCGAAGGCGATGCGCTGCAGCGGATCCGTGTCGCCGGCGGCAGCGGCCGGGGGGAGCTGGAAAATCAGGAGCAGGGCGCAGACCAGTGTGTGCCAGTTCAATGTCATTTCAAAATCGCCTCTATGGCCGCGCCGATATTGCGATCGAAATCGTCGGGCTTTTGCCCGAGTAATCTCAGGGCGGTCGCCGTCACCTGATTCTGATAGAGGGGATCGCCCGCGGACGCTTCGCCGATGTTGCGGATATCCGGCCCCAGTGCCGCTATCCAGATTTCATCGCTACCGGCGATACCACTGCGGAATGTCGTCAAGTCGTCGAAGTGGTGTTTGACTGCCTGTTCGCTCGCGTGGTGCGGCCAAGTGTCTGCGTCGCGGCCGCGGCCGTGATCGACGGTGATGAGCAAGTTGGTATTGTCCCGGTAGTTGTCCAGGGACTGCAGCGTCTGCCACAAGTCCGCGAGGAAGGCGTCGGCGCGGTGCGCGGCGCGCAGGTATTGGTGGTATTCCCCATCGTGGGCGAAGTCGTCCGTCTCTCCGAGAGCGATGTAGAGCAACCGCGGTTTGTGTTGCAGCAGGTACTCCCGGGCGAATCCATAGGTGAAGGCGTCCAGGCGCACATTCGCCCAGGGGCTCGGCGTCTGCGCCTGCAGTTCGTTCAGGAAGCGGGCGCGCGCGGAAAGACCGGCCCAGTCGGCGCGCTCGAAGCCGGCATTGACATAGACGCCGCTGCGCTCGCGGTTGATGATGGCCGGAAATACGTCCCAGCTGCCGAAGGCGGCCACTTTGCCGGAAAATTCGGCCTGCGCATTCAGCCACTCCAGAAACGTCCTGTTGCGGTTGGCAATGGCCTTGTTGGAATGGATCTCCGGATCCGCGCGCCCGGTCAGAATCTCGTTGTAGCCGGGGTAGGAGAACCACCAGGGATTGCTCACGTTGACGGTGGAGCCCCGCCAGCGGTTGCCGAGCAGGGCGCCGCGTTTGTGCACGGCGCTCCACAGGAAGGGCATCAGTTTGCGGCGCCTCACCTCGGCGGTGTCTCCGCCGAAGTCCCCGCGCAGGCTTTGTGGGTGTTCGGTGATACGGTCGTTGTGCAGCAGCGCCTCGTCGTAGCCGGCGAAGACCTCCTGCCAGCGCAGGCCGTCCAGTGTGACCACGACCAGGTTGTCCGCGCAGTAGGCCGCGGCACTGAAAAGCAGCATCGGCAATGTAATTGCGGTGAGAAGAATTTTTTTCACGAAGACTCCACGGAAAAACGGCGGGTGGTGGGAGGCACCCGCCTCGGTCTGTCGTCCGCGTCGATCAGAAGTCGATGGTCGCGGACAGGGAAGCGGTGCGCGGCGCACCTATCCAGGCGCCGTCGGTGACCACTGTGCCCAGGTACTCCTCATCGAACAGGTTGTTCACCACCAGGTTCAGGTTGATGCCGCTCATGAAACTGCCGGCACCGGACAGGTTGACACCCAGATAGGCGTCGGCCACCAGATAAGATTCCGCCGTCCAGGTGTTGGCCAGGTCCACATAGCGGTCACCGGTGAACTTGGTGGAGATGCCGCCGTAGAAAATGTCGGCGCTCCAGTCCAGGCCGACGACCAGCAGCTGGTCGGCGATGCCGATCACATCGTTGCCGGGCACCAAGCCCAGGGCGGTGTCCACGGCCCGGTCGCCGGTGCCCAGGTAGCTGGCGTTGATCGCCGTGTAGGAGGCGTAGAGGTTGAAGCTGTCGGTCAGCGCCAAAGCGCTGGCGAGATCGTAGTTGAGCAGCAGCTCCAGGCCTTCGGATTCGATACCGCCGGCATTGAAGTAGGTGCCGTTGGTGCCGATATCGTAGGCAGGCCCCGCGGCGGTGTCGTTGCCGAGGAAAATAATGCGGTTGTCGAAGTCGTTCCGGAAATAGGTGGCGGTGGCCCAAAGCGCGTCGCCGGCGTAGCGCAGACCCAGCTCGAGCGTCTCGGAGGTTTCCGGTTCTATCCTGTTCAGGTCGGACTCCGGCCGTTCGAGAATATCGTCGCCGATGGCCTTGTAGTTCTCGGCGTAGCCGGCGAATAGCTCGGCACCCGCCAGCGGCGTCTGCCACACCAGGCCGGCGGAGAGGAGCAGATCCGAGTCCGAGTTCACCGAGGCATCCGGAGTCTGGTGGAACAGGTCCTCGCGCTCCACGTCTACCAGGTACTGCTTGGCGCCCAGGCTCAGGGTCACGCTGTCGACGGTCAGCGAGTCCTGCAGATACCACTTGTGGGTCTCCTGCGGGTAGCTGCGGTCGTACTGCACCCAGTAGGGCGTGGATTCGAAGCTGTGCCCGCGCGTCGCGTCGGTGATCCTGTGCCAGTCGCGGTGCTCGTCGCGGGTGGCCTTCTCGTACCAGTAGCCACCGCGCAGCTCGTTGGGGAGGCCGGCGATGGCGCTGTTGTGGGTAAAGTCGAAGGTAAAGCCGCTGCGCGCTTTCTCGTAGTGGGTGTGGCGGTAGGACATGACCGGGATGGCGCCGGCGGGATAGCAGGCGGGATCGTATTCCGGCGCGGCCTGGCCGTAGATGGTGACTATGCCGGATTCGCAACCCGTGGACGGTGTCAGAGCATTGCCGTCGGTGTCGACGAAATAGAACTGGTCGAAATCCCCATCCCTCCTGGCCGTGGTGCCGCCGAGGAATTCCGTCTGACCGCCTGTGCCGTCATCGGTGACATCCTTCAGGTAGGGCGGCAACCAGTCGCCGCGGCCCTCGTTGCTGTGGTGGTAGTAGCCGCCCTGTACATTCAGCGTGTCGGTGATATCGAAGTCGAACTGCGCGTAGGCGAGCAGGTTCTCCCGCAGTGTGGACCAGCCGCGGCGGTAAAGCTGGTCGACGTAGGGGACACCGCTCCAGCCGCCGTTCAGGAAGTCGGTATCCGGAAACTGCTGGAACTGCGCGTCGGAGTAGACGCGCTGGTAGTTGTCTTCGTGGATATCGTCGTAGGCCACATAGCCCTTGATGCTGCCGGTTGGATAGGTCACCACCAGTTTGGCCGCGATATGTTCGCGCTCGTTCTCGGCGGTCTCGGTAACCCAGTCGGTGGCCTGTTGCCTGGCGTAAGAGATCCAGGCTTTGCTGTTTTCGGCGAAGGTACCGGTGTCGTAGCGAAAATAGATACGCTGCGCGTCGAACTCACCCAGGGATGCTTCGGTGCGGGTGCGCCGGGTTTCCAGAGGGTCGTCGGTCCGGTAATCGATGGTGCCGCCGAGTGCCTCGTGGGAGCGGGAGGCGATATCCGCGGTGCCCTGGGATACGGCCACGCCGCCGATATTGGCCGGATCCACAAAGCGGTTTGCCTTTGCGCCGCCGCCGTAGCCGGAGCCGCCGTTGGGGATGCCGTCGATGGTGGTGCCTATCTGCTGTTCGTCGAGGCTGGTGGTAAAGCCGCGCACGGTGATATTGGTGGACCAGTCGTCGAAACCGTAGGTATCCCCCTCATTCACCGACACGCCCGGCAGGTTGTCGATCAGCGCATTGACGCTGGTGATAGTGGACTGCTGCCGGCGCATCGCCTCAGTCACAGCACTGCTGTTGAACGCCTCACCGGTACCGAGCACGACGACTTCTTCGAGTTTTTCGTCGCTGCTTTCCTGGGCTGCCAGCACATTGGCCGCCATGGCGGTAGCGAGAGAAATGGCCGTGGCCAGCTGTTTTTTTGTGGTCTTCATCGGGATGTCCCTGATTCTATTTGAATGGCGCTAATCCTTCGGCAGTCTCGGGGTATCCGCAAACGGCTGTGCCCGCTGATCGTTGTTTTGACTGCCTTATCATTCGCGCTGGGTACAATGCCTCCTGGTGATGACTTGTTTTTTACGCTTCGGTGAATTTAAAGTGACGGAGATATTGATGTGGCAGCCGCGGCCTGCTCGGGGACCTGCCGCGCTTCCGAGCAAATAATAAGTAGGCTCTTTATTCAGCCGGGAGCTGGTCTTTTGACTCGTATCCTTGTTTTCCTGCTATTTCTTTTTCTTTCCTGTAGCGTCGGCGCCGCCGAGCTGCCCCAATGGCAGAGGGTGCAGTTGGAAAAGAAAGCGTGCCTGCGCGGCGGCGCGTCGGGCGAATGCCGAAGTGCAGGTGGCGGGGATTCGTGGGAGCCGCTAGGGAGTGATTCAGCGGTTTCTTAAGACCTCTGAGTCAACGTCGACGGTCAGAATCATTGGGGTTCTTAAGCTTTTCGTAAGGAAAGTGAAGGGGAGTAAAATCTGACTGTTACCGCATGCAGTGTTTTTCTGTGTCGAGACCTTCCCCCCCCCAATGCTGCTGATTGGTTCAGCAGTTGCCTTTCTTGGCCTGTCCCGGCGGACAGTGCTTTTGATGTCCGCCAACCACAACGCCGGGGATTCTAACTTTGGCGGGCTCCAGTTTGACACTGGAGCCGACAAGTTCGCATCCATTGATGAATATTACCGCACAAAATATTAAGGCTATTTTTAACTTCATCCGGGAGGCCTCTCTAGAATAATCGGGTATCCAGCGTAGCGTCTTACCGTATTGGCGGCCCATTCAATTTCCGTGCTTTTCTTTATATTTGAGCGCTATGTCTCACGGGTAATACTACAGGGGGTGCGTTCAATAGGGAGGCGGTAATGGCCATCTACAGCCCCGGCTCGATTGGCGCCGGGGCAGGATGCTTGGGATCAAGCCTGTGTCGGGATGGCTGCAACGACCTTCAGGAAGTACTCCCAGAAATTCGCGACGCTCTGGATGTGCACCCGCTCTTCCGGCGAATGCGCGCGGCGGATGGTGGGGCCGAAGGAGACCATATCCCAATTCGGGTAGGGCTTGGCCAGCAGGCCGCATTCGAGGCCGGCGTGGATGACTTTCACTTCCGGCTCCGCGCCGGTCATCTCCCGGTACACCTCCTTCATCAGCGCCAGCAGCGGGGACTGGGGGTTCGGGGTCCAGCCGGGGTAGGCGTTGTCCAGCGAGGTGCGGGCGCCGGCCAGCTCGAAGGCGGCGGCGACGTCGAGACCGTGCTGGTCGCGGGCGCTGTCGGACAGGCTGCGCACCAGGCACTGAATGCGCACTTGGTTCTCTCCCTCCACCTCTTCGGTCACCACGCGGGCCAGGTTGTTGGAGGTGTCGGCGATGCCCTCCAGTGCGGTGCTCATGCGCTCGACCCCGTTGGGGCAGCAGCGGATGGCGCGGATCAGTTTCCGCTGGCTCTCCCTGTCCATGACAGTGGCCGGCGCATCCGCGGCTTCGAGGGCGATATCCAGCTTGGCTTCGCTGTCCAGTTCCCGCGCTATGAGCGCGCTCTCGCGCGCGACGATTTCCTTCAGGCCGGCCGCGGCCTCCGCCGGTACCGTAACGATGCTGAAGGACTCGCGCGGTATCGCGTTGCGCAGGCTGCCGCCGTCGAGGGCGGCGATGCGCAGGTCGCCGATTTCGCGTTGCGCCGCGTCGACAATGCGGTTGGCGATCTTGTTGGCGTTGCCGCGGCCCTTGTCGATATCCAGACCCGAGTGGCCGCCGCGCAGGCCGCGCACGCTGAGTTTGAAGGCCTGGTGGCCCGCCGGCAGTGCCTCGGCGGAGTAGGGCAGGGCCGCGTTGACGTCCACGCCGCCGGCGCAGCCGATATAGAGTTCGCCCTCGTCCTCCGTGTCCAGGTTCAGCAGCAGGTCGGCCTCGAAATAGCCGGGCTTGAGGTTCTTGGCGCCGGTCATGCCGGCCTCCTCGTCGATGGTGAGCAGGGCCTCCAGGGGCGGGTGGGGGATATCGGTGCTCTCCAGCAGCGCGAGTATCGCGGCCACGCCGATACCGTTGTCGGCGCCGAGGGTGGTGCCGGTGGCGGTGACCCATTCGCCGTCTATCTGCGGGCGTATCGGGTCATTGAGGAAGTCGTGGTCGGAGTCGGCGTTTTTCTGCGGCACCATGTCCACGTGGCTCTGCATGGCGAGGATCTTGCGGTCCTCCATGCCGGGGGTGGCCGGTTTCTTGATGATGACGTTGCCGATCTCGTCCAGCTGCACGTCGAGGCCGCGGGCTTTGCAGAAGTCGACAATATAGGCCACCACCTTGTCCTCGTGCTTGGACGGGCGGGGGATTTCGCAGAGTTTGGCGAAGTGTTTCCACAGCGGAGTCGGGTTCAGTTCGGCGATGTTCGTCATTGTTAGGTCTCGTGTTTGGATTCTGCAGGAGCGGCCCATGGCCGCGATTGATCTAGGGAACCTCTGAATAACCCCATAGCCTCTCTGCGGGCTCTGAAGCATGCAGATGCAAGGCGCAGCTCGCAGCGAATGGCCCGGCCCTTTGCAAGAGCTGCAACGCAGCAGCTGCGGCCTTCAGGCCCCGCCCTGCGGGGCTTTCAGAGCGATTCACACTCTGCGTTGTGGCTTCTTGAAAGGTCTAGACATTCCTGCGAAGCCGCGCCTTGATTGTGAACCGCTCTGAGAGCCAGAGGCATCACGGACTTATTCAGAGGTTCCCTGGAGCGGGTATCGATCGCGGCCATGGGCCGCTCCTACATGGGTAGCTTATATTCGGGTTTGTCTGCGTCCACCAGCTCCAGCGCGATGCGGCGCTTGTCCACGTCGACGGCCGAGACCTTGACGGTGACCTGCTGTTCCAGCTGATAGCGCTTTTCATTGTGCTTCAGGAGCAGGTGCTTGCCGTCAAATTCCGGCAGGTTTTTCTTGTCGCTGTTCAGGCGCACGAAACCGTCGATGCCGTTGTCCTCCAGCCTTACTCCCAACCCGGCGCCGTTGACGAGGGTGATCCGGCCCGTGAAGGTTTGGCCGATCTTGTCCTGCATAAACTGGGCGTAGAGCCACTGTTCCAGGGCGCGGTTGGCCTGGCGGCCGCGGGTCAGACTGTCCTGCAGGGCCTCTATCCGTTCGTCGCTGAGGGCTTCCGCCTTCTGCCCTGCGGCCGCGGCGCGCAGCACGCGGTGGTTGTGCAGGTCGTTGTACTTGCGGATCGGCGAGGTGACGGTGGCGTAGGCCTCGAGTCCGAGGCCCAGGTGGGCACCGGGTTTGTTGTCCAGCTGGCCGGGGCGCAGCATGCGCTTCAGTACCGCGAGCAGGTTGCGCATCTGCGGTTCGTCGTGGGTCTCCAGGTATTTCACCAGTGCCAGGTAGTTGTCCAGCTGGTGCAGATCCTTTTCCGCGTGCTCCGGCAGCAGCTCCTTGAGCAGGCTCTTCACCTCGCCCATGCGCTCGTCGCGGAAGCCCAGGTGTACGGAGAAGCAGCCCAGTTGCAGCTGCGCGAGCTTCTGGCCGATGCTGATATTGGCGGCGAGCATGGCTTCCTCCACCATGCGCTGCGCCACGTTGCGCTCGCGCTTTTCGATGCGCTCGATTTTGCGCTGCGCGTCCAGGTAGATTTCGTAGTCGGGTCTGTCTTCCATGATCAGCGAGTGGCTGGCGCGATAGGCGGCGCGGGCTTCGCCCAGGGCGGCCAGGTGGCGCAGGCTCTCTTTCTGTTCCTCCGGCACGGCGGTTTCGTCGCCCTCGATAAACTGCGCGACCTGGTCGTAGCTCAACTTGTGTCGGGAGCGGATGGCGGCGAACTCGTAGCGGCTTTCACCGATACTGCCGTCGCTGTCGATATCGACATGCACTACCAGCACCGGGCGCAGCTCGCCGGCGATCAGGGAGAAGAGGTCCTCGCACAGCTCGCGCGGCAGCATCGGCAGGGTCTCGCCGGGCAGATACTGGCTGTGGGCGCGTCTGAAGGCCTCCCTGTCCAGCGGGCTGCCTTCCTCTATAAGGCTGGAGGGGTCGGCGATGGCGATATGCAGGGTCCAGCCGTTGTCGCGCGCGGTTACCGCGAGGGCGTCGTCCATATCGCGGGTGCTCTCCGCGTCGATGGTGGCGAAGCCGATTTCCGACAGGTCGGCGCGCTCGGCGGCGACGGCGGCCAGTTTCTCCCGGAGTTCCCGTGCCTGCTTCACCGCCGCCTGGCCGAACTGCTCCGGCAGCCGGTGCTGGGCGACCACGAAGGCGTGTTCTATGCCGGGCATATCCGGCTTGCCGATTACTGTCTCGACCCTGGCCTGGGCCTTGCCGTCCTTGAACGGGTGGCGGTTGATCACGCAGGCGATAAATTCGCCCGGCTGTGCCTTGCCGCGGGCCTTCGGCGGCAGGAAGATCCAGCGGCTCAGACCGTTCTGGCTCGGCTGTATGAAATGCCCCTGGCCGCGCTGCACATACTGGCCGACCAGATACTTGAGCTCGCTTTCGAGCAGTGCGTCGAGTTCCGCCGACAGCTTGCCCTTGTCCTCTTCGTTCAGGCTCACGCGCACGCGATCGCCGGGGAAGACGCGCTCCATCTCCGCCGGTGGCAGAAAGGCCTCGCGGCCGTCGTCCAATACCACGAACCCGAACTTGCCGTTGCTGCCGCGCACCCGGCCCTCGGCGAACTCCTTGCTGGAGCGGATATCGGACTTCAGTTGTTTGAGTTGTTGCAGCGCGTCGGCATTCAGCATCTGAGTGTCTCTGGCGGATCGAATTTGGGCGCGGATTCTAGCAGACCCGTGTGACGCGGTGTATCGGCCCGCGGACCTTACACTGGGCGTTGAGGCGGTCGGCGGCGGCCGTCGCCGCCGCTGCCGACCCCGCGGGCAAAACAGGCGACAGGGGTGGGTGACCGGGGTGTCACCTGCGTTCTTGTGCAACAAATCATCCTAATTTATCGGGTTTGTAGTGATGATTTAGCTTGTGTATCGCGCGGTTGTGCAAAATTTGCAAACTTTGTCTGCCGGAGGTGGATATAATCTTACCTTCCGATAAAAACAGATAAGGGCTGTGGTTGTTCCCCAGCTGTAGAACCGGTCTTCCGGAGAGGAACAGTAAATGAGTATTTTTTCCCATCCCGCCTACGATAAGCACGAACAAGTGGCTTTCTATCAGGACGCCAAAAGCGGCCTGAAGGCGATTATTGCGGTGCACAACACCAATTTGGGACCCTCACTGGGCGGCTGCCGCATGTGGCCCTACGCCGATGACGGCGAGGCGCTCAACGATGTGCTGCGCCTGTCCCGCGGAATGACCTATAAGTCCGCCATGGCGGGCCTGAAGCTGGGTGGCGGCAAGTCCGTCATTATTGGCGATCCGCGTAAGGACAAGACCCCCGAGCTGCTGCGCGCCATGGGCGAGTTCATCAACACCCTGGGCGGCCGCTATATCACCGCCGAGGATTCGGGCACCAGCGTCGCCGATATGGAGATCATCGGCGAGCGCACCCAGTATGTCGCCGGCGTTATGCACGGCGCCGAACACGGCGGCGACCCGTCCCCGTCCACCGCCTACGGCGTTTTCGTCGGCCTGAAGGCCGCGGTTGAACACCGCTGGGGTAAGACCGACCTGAACGGCCTCAAGGTATCCCTGCAGGGCGTTGGCAATGTCGGCTTCCGCCTCGCCAAGCTGCTGAAGGAGGCCGGCGCCGAGCTCTTCGTGACCGATATCTTCCAGGACAATATCGATCGGGCGGTGAACGAGCTGGGTGCAACCGCGGTGGGTGCCGACGAGATTTTTGACCTGGATGTGGATCTGTTCGCCCCCTGTGCGCTCGGTGCCGTTCTGAACGACGACACCATCTCCCGCCTGAAGGTGGGCGCCATCGCCGGCGCGGCCAACAACCAGCTGGCAGAGGAACGCCACGCCAAGGTGCTGCGCGAGAGGGGCATACTGTACACGCCGGACTATGTGATCAACGCCGGCGGTATTATCGATGTCTACTACCAGCAGCAGAATATTCAGGATCGGGACAAGGTCCGTGCGCACATAGAGACCATCGGTACCACGCTGAAAGAAGTGTTCCAGCGTGCGGATGAATGCGGCGAGACCACTGCACATGTAGCCGACCGTGTGGCGGAAGAACGCTTCGGGCACGAGGATGCGTTAAAAAAAAGTGACTCAGAAGCCGCGTAATATTTGAGCAGCGGGCCCGGCCCGCTGCTGGCGATTCCCCTTGAGCGATTTGCGTCATCGCTTCTCTCTGTGAGGTATTTGTTTGGGCACTCCGGTGCCCATTTTTTTTGCCCGCTATTTGTCGCATCATTTGTGTCGCTTGGCGAAACAGACGCCGCCGAAGCGTAAATCTTGCCTACACTTTTCTCCTTGGAACCCGGTATCTGTCAGGGAAAAACATAATGCATCTGCGCTTATTGCTCGCGAGCCTCCTGCTCGCCACTCTGGCTCTCACCGCCTGCGGCGGATCCGACGACGAGGACAGCCACCGCGCCCTCTCGGTGGACAGGGAAGCTGCCGCAAGCAGCCGCGCGGCGGCATCGGACAAGCGGGCCTATGTGCCGGCGCCCAAGCTGGATATTCCCTTTCACAAGGAGGTTCTGGACAACGGCCTTACCGTGATAGTGCACGAGGACCACAAGGCGCCGGTGGTGTCGATCAACATCTGGTACAAGGTGGGTTCCAAAGACGAGAAGCCGGGCAAAACCGGTTTTGCCCATCTGTTCGAACACCTGATGTTCAACGGTTCGGAGAACTATCCGGGCGAATATTTCGAACCCTTCCAGCGCTCCGGTGCCACCGACATGAACGGCACCACCAACAACGACCGCACCAACTATTTCGAAACGGTGCCCAAGGGGGCGCTGGACATGGCCCTGTGGATGGAATCGGACCGCATGGGGCACTTCAAGGGCGCTATCACCCAGGAGGTGCTGGACGAGCAGCGCGACGTGGTAAAGAACGAGAAGCGCCAGGGGGAGAATGCCCCCTACGGCAAGGCTTTCGACACCATCGCCAGCAGTACCTTCCCGCCGTTCCATCCCTATTCCTGGACACCCATCGGCTCCATGGAGGATCTGGATAACGCCAGCCTCGAAGACGTAAAGCAGTGGTTCAGCGACTACTACCAGCCGGCCAATGCGATTCTGGTGATCGCGGGGGATATTACCGTGAAGGAGGCGATGGCCAAGGCGCGGCAGTATTTCGGCGATATCCCCAGTACCGAGGTGCAGCCGCGGCTGAAGAACTGGGAGCTGCCGGCGCAGGTCAAAAAGCGCGAGGTCATGTTCGATCGGGTACCGCAGACGCGTATCTACAAGGTGTGGAACGTGCCCGCCATCGGCAGTGAGGAGGAGGACGCCCTCGACCTGATGACGTCCCTGCTCGCCAACCGCAAGAATTCGCTGCTGTACCGCCGTCTGGTGCGCGAGGAGCAGGTGGTTACCGGCGTGAGCGCCTTCTACTACGGGCGCCAGCTGGCCGGGCAGCTGATCATCATGGTGGACGTCAAGCCTGGCCAGCCGCTGGAGAAGGTGGAAAAACTGCTGGATCAGGAGCTGCGCCAGTTCGCCAGGAACGGTGTCAGCGCCGAGGAGCTGCGCCGCATCAAACAGAGTGAGTTTGCCGGTCTGGTCAAGGGGCTGGAAAAAACCGGCGGCTTCGGTGGCAAGAGCGACATCCTCGCGCGCTCGGAATTCTACTACGGCGATCCGGGGGCGCTGATCAAGGGCCTGGAGGACTACGCGCGGGTGTCCGCGCTGGAGGTGCAGGATGTCGCCAGCCGCTGGCTCACACCGAACAGCTACACGCTGATTATCAAGCCCAGGCAAAAGTTCTCCGCCGCGGCCCAGGGGGTGGATCGCAGTAAGTTGCCGGAGGTCGACAAGACCGTCGAGCTGCAATTGCCCGAGCAGCAGGCCTTTACCCTCGACAACGGCCTGAAGGTGGTGCTGGCGGAGCGGCACGATACGCCGGTGGTGCTGATGAACCTGCAGTTTCGCAGCGGCGCGGCCGCGGACGGCGGCAAGCCGGGCCTGGCCTCGATGGCGGCGCAGATGCTGGGCGAGGGCGCCGGTGACCTGGACGGCCTCGAGTTCAGCGCCCGCGAGGAGGAGCTGGGGGCGACTATCGGTGCCGGCAGCGGCCTGGACTACAACAGCATCACCTTCAGTGCGCTGAAAAGCCAGCTGGCGCCTTCGCTGGAACTGTTCGCCAAGGTGATTACCCAGCCGCTGTTCCCGGAGGAGGATCTGGCGCGGGCTAAGTCCAACCGCATCGACGCCATAGCGCAGGAAAAGGCGCAGCCCCAGGGACTGGCCCTGCGCGCGCTGCCGCCGCTGCTGTTCGGTGAGGCGCATCCCTACGGCGCTCCGCTGACCGGATCCGGCACCGTGGAGGGAATAAAGGCGATCACCCGCGAGGATCTGGTGCAGTTCCACAACCGCTGGGTGCGCCCCGACAATGCCACCCTGACCGTTGTCGGCGATGTCACCCGGGAGGAAATCGAGCCGCTTCTGAACAAGGCCCTGGCCGACTGGAAGGCGCCCGAGACCGGGCTGCCGGAAATCCGGATACCGCCGGTGGAGCGGCCGCAGAAGGCGCGGGTGTACCTGCTGGACCGCCCCGGCGCGCAGCAGAGCTATATTATGGCCGGCCTGGTGATACCGCCCTGGCAGCCGCAGGGCGCCGAGGCCTTCGACGCGATGGCGAGCATCATCGCCGGCAAGTTCACTTCGCGGGTGAATATGAATCTGCGCGAGGACAAGCATTGGTCCTACGGCGCCCGCGCCCTGTCCCTGGACACCGAGGGGCAGCGCCCCTATATCCTGTTCGCGCCGGTGCAGACCGATAAAACGGCCCCCGCGATCGAGGAGCTGTTGAAGGAGTACCGCAATTATCTCGGCGAGCAGCCGGTGCGCGAAGAGGAGCTGGCGGACTACCGCGACGACGAGGTGTTGAAGCAGAGCGGGCGCTTCCAGACCAAGGGGCAGCTGCTCTCAAGCATCACCTGGCAGGTGGAGAAGGGCCTGCCGCCGGAGTATATCGCCGAATATCCGCAGCGGGTCGCGGCCCTGACAGCGGACGAGGTAGAGGCGGCTGCGCGCGAGTTCCTGGCGCCGGAGCAGTTCACCTGGGTGATCGTCGGGGATCTGGACGAGATCCAGAAGGATATCGAGGCGCTGGACATAGGGCCGGTCAAGGTTTTGCCGTCCGCTGATTAGTCGGGCAATGATCGCGGCCGTTGGCCGCGACCGGAATTTGCTCGGGCTTCTGTGCTAGGGAACCTCTGAACAATTCCGCAATACCTCTGCGGGACCTGAAGGCTGCAGCTGTTAGGCGCAGCTCGCCGCGAATGGCCCGGCCCTTTGCAAGAGCTGCAACGCCGCAGATGCGGTCTTCAGGCCCCGCCCTACGGGGCTTGCAGAGCGATTCACACTCTGCGTTGCGGCTTCTTGAAAGGTCTAGACATTCCTGCGAAGCCGCGCCTTGATTGTGAACCGCTCTGAAAGCCAGAAGAGGCATCGCGGAATTATTCAGAGGGTCACCTAGGCCCTGGCACTGGGCCGCGCGCTCAGCTGCTCGTGCCAGCGCACCAGATTCGGGTGTTTCTCGGCATTCGGGCGCAGCTGCACCACCTTGCCGAAATCCAGCGCGCACAGCATGCCGATATCGGCCACCGAGAAATAATCGCCCACCAGGTACTGGTTCTCCGCCAAGTGGCCATCCAGTACTTCGAAGAACTTCAGCGCTCTCTTGCCGCAGTCCTCGCCGAAGTCCGGGAATGTGGTCATGCGGTCGGCGAAGAAGCCGGAAGTGTGCTGAAAGCAGCCCCCCACATTCATCATCATGTTGAAGTCACCGCGCCGGTTCCACATCTCCACCAGGGCCTTCTCCCTGGCGTCGCGGCCGAACAGCGGCGGTTCCGGCTGCTGCTCCTCGAAGTAGCGCTGGATAGCGACGGACTCCGCGATGCAGGTGCCGTCGTCCAGTTCCAGCACCGGCACTTTGGCGTTGATGTCTTTGCTGCGGTACTCCGCGCTCAGATTTTCACCTTTGGCGATATCCACCGGAACATACTCAACGTCGATACCTTTCTCGGCCAGATACATGCGTACCCGGCGGCAGTTGGGCGCGTTGGCGTATTCGTAGATTTTCATCGGATTTCCTCTCGGCTCTTCCCTTGGGATTTGGGGGGCGCTTGGGGTAGATTGTGCGCTTGATAAAAACCAATCGACTCTACGTTGGACTTTCGGGGTGGGACAATGACAACAAATACCAATCGGGGCAACCTGCGCAACCGCGCCGTCGGCGCACTGCTGGCGCTGTGCAGCGCTCTATTCTGCGCCCAGGCGCTCGCCGAGGCCACGGCCATCTACGCCGGCAGGCTGTTCGACAGCGAGAGCGGCAGGATGCTGGAAAACCGCACCATCCATGTGGTGGACGGCCGCATAGAATCGGTGCAGAAGGGCTTTGCCAAGCGCGACCGGGAAAAGCTGGTGGACCTGCGTGACTATACGGTACTGCCGGGCCTGATGGATATGCACACCCACTTGGCCTACGAGTTCGGCCCCCGCACCTATATGGAAACCTTCACCTGGAATCCGGCGGACTACACATTGCGCGGTGTCGACACGGCGCGGCGCACGCTGCAGGCCGGGTTCACCACCGTGCGCGACCTGGGCGACAGCGGCAATGTCACCATCAGCCTGCGCAAGGCGATAGAGGCCGGCACCATCGAGGGGCCGCGTATCTTCACCGCCGGCAAGTCCATCGCGACGACCGGCGGCCACGCGGACCCCACAAACGGCTACCGCCACGACCTGATGGGCAGCCCGGGCGCGGCCGAGGGCGTGGTCAACGGCCCCGCCAGCGCGCGCGAGGCGGTGCGCCAGCGCTACAAGGACGGCGCCGACCTGATCAAGATCACCGCCACCGGCGGCGTGCTGAGCGTGGCCAAGAGCGGCCAGAACCCGCAGTTCATGGTGGATGAAATAGAGGCGATTGTCGCCACCGCCAAGGACTACGGCTTCACGGTGGCGGTGCACGCCCACGGCAAGGAGGGGATGGACCGCGCCATCCGTGCCGGCGTGGACTCCATCGAACACGGCACTTATATGGATGGGGAAACCATGGAGCTGATGAAGCGCAACAACACCTGGTATGTCCCCACCCTGATGGCCGGCGAATGGGTCACGCAGAAATCCGCCGTGGAGGGTTTCTTCCCGGAGATGGTGCGGACCAAGGCGGCGAGCATTGGCCCGCTGATCCAGCAGACCTTTGCCAAAGCCTACAAGCGCGGCGTGAATATCGCCTTTGGCACCGACAGCGGCGTCAGCCGCCACGGCGACAACGCGCGCGAGTTTGTACTGATGGTGCAGAGCGGCATGACACCCGCGGACGCCATCCGCAGTGCCACCTGGAATGCGGCCAGACTGCTCAGAATGCAGGACGAGCTGGGCAGTATCAGCGAGGGCAAGAAGGCGGATATCATCGCGGTGGCCGGTGATCCGCTGGAGGATATTACCGAACTGCAGAGGGTTCAGTTTGTGATGAAAGGCGGCAAGATATTCAAACAGCCGAAATAATGTAAAAGGGCCCGCACGCGGGCCCTCAGAATGTTGATAAACCCCGCCCTTCGCTGCGGGCGAGGGCAGTGGCGGCAAAGCACTAGGACCGACATTTCGAAAACGCATAAATACGTCCCTGTAGCTCCGTCGGGTACGTCCCTGTACCCGACGGTTTCGAAATGTCGCTCCTAGCACTTTGCCTTCAATTCCGGCTGCTTGACTTTGTCAGCAACCTGAGGGCCCGCTCGCGGGCCCTTTTCGTCGAACTTGAAAAGGAAAAGCGGTGTATCAGTCCTCGAGTTCGAATACCAGATCCAGGTTCACCGTCACTGTGGTCTCTCCCGGTGCCACCGGCGTGGCCGCTCCGTCTTTGGCCGCCGCCATCTCTGCGCGCATCATCGGGCGCGGAATGCCGACACTGCCGTTTTCGGAAACGCTGACGATGCGGCGCACCTTCATACCGAGGGATTTCGCGTAGGTCTCGGCGCGCGCCCGAGCTTTTTTCAGCGCCTTCTCGCGCGCCTCGGCCATGACCGGTTCCGGTTCACCGATTTCCAGGCTGGGGCCGTGAATCTGGTTGGCGCCCGCGGCTGCCAGGTCGTCCAGCAGTTCTCCCAGCTTTTCCATCTCGCGCACCTTGATGCGCACCGTGTTGCGGGCGACATAGCCGGTAATCTGCGGCTTGCGATTCTGTTGGTACTGGTAGCGCGGCGACAGGCTGATACCGCTGGTCTGCACATCCTTGCCGTCGATACCGGCCTTTTTGATCGCTTTGATCAACCTGTCCATCTGCTCGGCGTTGTCGCGCATCGCCTGTTCGCTGTCCTCGGCCTCGGTCACCACGCCGGCGGAGATATTGGCCACGTCCGGCACCTTGCTGGCTTCGCCGCTGGCGGAGATGGAGACCAGGGTGCCGCGCTCGGCGGCGTGGTCGCCGCCACAGGCGGTGACGAGCAGGGCGAGCAGGGCGATGGTCGATAGTTTTACCACTTTCATGACTTATTCCTTGTGTGTTGCGAAATAGAATGTGCGCGATGGTAGACGCCGCTATCTGAACGCCACCTGAGCGACAGGTTCCCTGGGAACCTCTGATTAAGTCCGTAATGTCTCTGCGGGGCCTGAAGGCTGCAGCTGTTAGGCGCAGCTCGCCGCGAATGGCCCAGCCCTTTGCAAGAGCTGCAACGCCGCAGATGCGGCCTTCAGGTCCCGCCCTTCGGGGCTTTCAGAGCGATTCACACTCTGCGTTGCGACTTCTTGAAAGGTCTAGAAGCTGTTTCGTAACGTAGCGAGCGGGTGGCTGGTGGTGGCCGCCGGAGCGGAGGCACCGCAGTGTACAAGTAGTACATGAGGATGCCGAGCACCGCCGGACGCCGCCAGGCGCCCGCGCAGTAGTTATGAAACAGCTTCTAGTAGACATTCCTGCGAAGCCGCGCCTTGATTGTGAACCGCTCTGAAAGCCAGAGACATCACGGACTTATTCAGAGATTCCCTAGCCGAATACCTGCCGGTAAGTTTCATTTTCGTCGTGATAGATCGCAAAGCCCAGGCGCAGCAGCCGCTGGCGCCGGTCGCTCAGGACGGCGCGGGCTCTCAGTTCCCGCTGCAGTTGCTCGGACTTCTCCGCGGTGCCGCAGTCGAAGGTGAAGAAGTGCCCGTGGCCGTTTTCCAGGTCGTAATGAATCAGGTTGTCCCGGTTCAGCAGCGGGTGGGCGGCGGTGTCCATGGTGGCGAGGAACCTGCGCTGGGCGGCCAGCACATAGTCGTGGATTCCATCCACGGTGACGCCGTCTCGCTCGAACAGCTCGAAAATGGCCAGGCCCTTGTACAGCGTGGAGTAGTCCATCGTAGCGCCGGCGAAGCGCAGCCAGTTGTCGGCAAAGCCCACCCGGTCGGCGCGGTTCTCGAGCTCCGTCAGTTCCGCGAACCAGCCTGTGCACAGCGGGCGCAGCTGGCAGTTGGCGGGAATGCTCATAAAGCAGAGCCCCTCGCCGGCGCCCAGGTACTTGTAGGAGCCGGCGGTGAAAAACACCTTGTCGGCCACACTGCTCAGGTCGACGGGGCGGGCGAAGAAGGCGTGGTAGCCGTCGATCACGAATTCCGTGCGCGCCGGTTTGCGCCCGGCGATCTGCAGCAGCTCGGGAAACACCACACCGGAATCGAAAAACACCAGGCTGGCGTAGGCCAGCTGGTAGTCTCCCCGGTGCAGCTCCTGCTCGAAGCGCTCCGCCAGGGTGGCGTAGGGCTCCTTGGGGATGCGGGTGACCTCGACACTGGGCAGTTCCTCCAGCCGCTGCAACTGACGGGCGAAGCTGTAGAATTCACCGTCGGTGGTCAGGATGCGCAAGGGCTTGGTCAGATCGAAGGCGCTCAGCAGCCGGTAGACCAGCTCGTGAGTATTGGGCGCTATGGCGATACGTTCCGGATCCGGCAGCTTTAGCGTGCGCGCCACGGCGCTCTGCCAGGCGGGGATCTTTTCCCCGAAGATGGGCCCCCACTTGTCGTCGGCGAGCTGCGCCGAGTCGTGCCAGTATTCCCGCACCGCATCGAGGGTCACGTCCGGCCAATAGTGGTGGGAATGGCACGCCATATGCAGCATCGCGGAAGTGCCGCCACTGGGGCTCTGCAAAAATTGTCGATAGTATTTTTGATACATTTGGCTCTGTCGTTTCCAATGCGGGTGGATTACTTTGCTGCCGGCATTGTAGATGCTGAAAAAAAGAAGGAGTAGTAGCGTGGAATATCTGCATACAATGGTGCGCGTGTCGGACCTGGAAGAATCATTGAAATTTTATTGCGAGAAGCTGGGTCTACAGGAAATCAGCCGCAAGGATTACGACAAAGGCCGCTTCACCTTGGTGTTTCTCGCCGCCCCCGGCGACGCGGACAGCGCGCGCGAGAACAAGGCCCCGTGTCTGGAACTGACCTATAACTGGGATCCCGAGACCTACAGCGGTGGGCGCAATTTTGGCCATCTGGCCTACCGTGTGGATAATATCTACGCAACCTGCCAGCGCCTGATGGACATGGGGGTCACCATCAACCGCCCGCCCCGCGACGGCTATATGGCCTTCGTGCGCTCGCCGGACGGCATCTCCATCGAGCTGCTGCAGAAGGGCGAGCCGCTGGCGCCGCAGGAACCCTGGGCCTCGATGCCGAACACCGGCGAATGGTAAAGCACAGTAGGGGCCGAAGGCGCCGTGAATCCATGGAGCGGCTGGAACGAACCTTGTGTTCGCCCGATTTGATGTAGGAACAGCAGTGAAAAGAAGCAGTTGCGTATTACTGGCCGGCGCCACCGCCGCGAAACGCCTTCGCGAGGAGGGCCTGCGCCCGGAGCAGTTCTCCACCCTGGTGGGCGCCTCCGGCGGCCCCAAGTGGCTGGTGATCAGCCAGTTGGACCGGGTGCTGATGGGCGAATTCTTTCGCGGGCGCCGGCAGCCGATCGCCACCCTCGGCTCCTCCATCGGCAGCTTTCGCAACATGTGTTACGCGATGGAAGACGCCCTGGGGGCCCTGAAGCGTCTCGAACACGGCTATATCAACCAGGTCTACGACTCGGACAGACCCAGCCCGGCGGAGATCACCGCCGCCGGTGAGAGAATCCTGCTGGATGTGCTGGGCGGCGAGGGCGCGCGCCAGGTGGCGCACAACCCGGTGTGGCACAGCCACTTCGTCACCGTGCGCGGCCGCGGCCCGCTGGCCAGCGAGCGGCGCGCGCTGCTGGCGCCGGCGCTGCTGGCCTCGGCGCTGGCCAACGCCGTGTCCCGCCGCAGCCTGAGCGCCTTCTGGGACCGGGTGGTCTTCCACTCCGGCGAAAGCGCCGGGGTGCATTTCGGAAAGCTGCGCACCGTCAACACGCGCCTGTCCGCAGGCAATGTCTGCGCCGCGGTGCTCGCCAGCGGCTCGATTCCGCTGGTGATGGCCGGCGTGTCGACACCCCTGGGGGCGCCGGCCGGCAACTACCGCGATGGCGGTATCACCGATTACCACTTCGACCTGCGCTTCGAGCACCCAGAGGGGCTGGTGCTCTATCCGCATTTCTTCCCCTATATGGTGCCCGGCTGGTTCGACAAGAGCCTGTCCTGGCGCCGGGTCCGGGGCGGCGCCATGGCGAATACGCTGCTGGTGGCGCCGTCGCCGGCGTTTGTCGCCAGCCTGCCCTACGGTAAGATTCCCGACCGCAATGACTTCTACAGGCTCAGTACCGAAGAGCGCCTGAAATACTGGAACAGGGTGGTGGATATGAGCCGGCGGGTGGCGGACGACTTTTACGAGATCTGGCAGGGCGGTGTCGTGGCCGAGCGGCTGATCGAAGTCGGCGCCGACGATATGCCCCACAAGCTGCCGCGGGTGATTGCCGCATGAGCAGCGCGCCGGAGTTCAATGCGCCGCAGGAGGAGTACCGCACCACCCAGGAGCGGGTCTACTACCAGGTGCGCGATGCGATACTGCGCGGCAAATTCCTGCCGGGGCACCCGATCACCATCCGCGGCCTGGCCGCGGACCTGGGCTGCAGCCCCATGCCGGTGCGCGAGGCCCTGCGCCGGCTGACGTCCGAGCGCGCACTGGAGCTGTCGGATACACGGCGGGTCACGGTGCCCACCATGACGCCGGAAAAGCTCGCCGAGATCTGCGCGGCGCGGGTAGCGCTGGAGTGTCAGGCCGCGGCGCAGGCGCTGCCGTTTGTCGGCCCGCAGGAGCTGGAACAACTGAGGGCGCTGGACGAGCGGGTCACCGCGGCCCTGGCGGAAAAGGACATAGAGGAATATGTCACCGCCAATCTGGAATTCCATTTCACGCTTTACCGCCTCGGCCGGCCGCATATCATCCTGTCCCTGATCGAGAGCCTGTGGCTGCAGACGGCACCGCTGCAGCACCTGGTATTTCAGCGCTTCGGCGTACAGGAACTGCCGGACCGCCATCAGGACCTGCTAGAAGCCATCGCCAGCGGCGATGCCGAGTGCGTGCGCACCGCCATCCGCCAGGATATCGAAGAGGGCCTCGGCTCCATCTCCGCAGAAGAACTTCTCTAACTATGTTCAGTTACATTCATATTGCCCTGCACTTTCTGGTGCCGGTCGCCGTCGCCTGGTTTTTCTTTCGCGCCGACTGGAAGAGGGCGGCGCTGATTATGCTCGCCGCCAACCTGGTGGACCTGGATCACCTGTTCGCAAATCCCGTCTACGATCCGGGGCGCTGCAGCATCAACTTCCACCCGCTGCACAAGATGCTGCCCATCTCCCTGTACGGCGCCATGATGTTCCTGCCGTGGAAGCCGGTGCGCTACCTGGGTATCGGCCTGATCACCCACATGCTGCTGGACGCGCTGGACTGCGGCATCTGACCCGCAGCCAGCGCGCAATTCCGCGCAACTGTGCAATTGTTGCCGCTGACTTGACGCTTTTCTCCCGCAGGCGGGCCGGCTTGCCTCGCGCCGGTGGGAATCCGGTTAGGCTTTGCCGACATAAAAATAACTGTCCGGCCGCAGCCGGGCCATGCCATCGAGGAACGCGTCATGTTGACCAGAACCCTATTGCTGTTGCTGTGCTCACTGGCGAGTCAGGCCGGTCTCGCCTGTATCTCCCAGGAGTCGGAATCCAACGATGCGGAGTCAGACGCGGACGGCCCCGTCTGTTCGGCGCAACCGGTTGATGGCAGCATCGGCGGTCGTCGCGATCAGGACTGGTACCACTTCAATATCGATGAGGCGGCCAGCCTGAATATCACTCTCGACCACGCCGGCAACGACGATTTCGACTGGCACCTCTACGACACGGATCGGCGTCTGTACAGTGCCGAGACCAGTGGTGTGCCCGAGAGTGCGCAGGTGAGTGTGGATGGAACCGGGCTCTACACGCTGAAAGTGACCCGCTACCGCGGCCAGGGCTGGTACACGCTGGACGTGGCGGGCATTCCCGATGGCGGCGGCCCCGGCGGCGACTGCGGCCTCGGCAGCCGCCCGGCCAAACCCGGCGGCCTCACCAGTTACCTGAGCGGAAATGCGGCCGACGTCTGTGTCTCCCAGGGCGACGGCGGTCTGCTGGTGATGGGGGGCGGCAGCGATGTGGACGACGCCTTCACGCGCCGCGTCAAACCGCTGATCGGCGGCGGCGACGTGGTGGTGCTGCGCACCTCCGGCAGTGACGGCTATAACGATTACCTGCGGGATCTGCTCGGCGCGGATTCGGTGGAGACGCTGCTGGTGGATCGCCGCCAGCTTGCCGACGACGAATATGTGCTCTGGGCGGTGCGCTCGGCCGAGTTCGTCTGGATCGCCGGCGGCGACCAGTCCGACTATCTGAACCAGTGGGCGGGCACGGCGCTGGAAGCGGCGCTGGACGAGGTGCTGGAACGCGGTGCTGTGCTGGGCGGCACCTCCGCCGGTGCGGCGGTGCAGTCGGAGCATATTTACGATCCCGACGGCGTGCTCGGTATCTATTCCTCCGAGGCGGTCACCGACCCGTGCCACGAGTACATCAACATCTCCAGCGGTTTCCTTTCCAGCCCGGTCATGGGGAATGTGATCGTGGATACGCATTTCGCCGAGCGCGACCGCATGGGGCGCCTGATGGTATTTATGACGGGCCTGCCCGGCGGCATTCGCGCTATCGGTGTGGATGAGGCTACCTCGATCTTCTTTGGCGCGGACGGCAGTGGAATAGTGGACGGCAGCGGCAACGTCTATGTGCTGGCGGAAGACGGGCAGACATCGCGCACCCAGACCAGTTGCGGATCGCCGGTAATCTACGAAGACGTACTGCGCTACAAGCTGTCCGAGTTCGATACCTTCAATACACTGAGCGGCGCGTCCTCCGTGCCGGCCAAGCGCATCGGCGTCGACGGCAGCGGGCAGAATTTCTATATCAACCAGCCCTATCAGTAGACGGCGCCCGGCGTTGGGCCCGAAATCAAACTTCGGGCTCAGTGCAGGGATTGGGAAAAATTTTTCCGATCATCGCGGAAACAAAGCTTCTGTTCCGGCTTCTGCGCGGGCAATAATTCCGCCGACAAAAGTCTTTACAGCGTTTTTTCTCCGTGATAAAAAACGCGTGCAGTTTGCCAAAAAACAACTTTAATCAGTCAACTGAGAGCGCTATGAACTCAAGCAAGATTGTTACAATCGCTGCTATCGAGCGCTGCTCCGCCAACTATCACCTCAGTGAATGGTTTGACGAGTAGCTTCCCCGTCTCGGCCTAGCCGGGCTCCCGATTCTGTCGGGCGCGCTGCCGAGCAAGAGGAAGCTGTAAGTCGGATCTCAAGCCGGATTTCTGGCCCCCCGCACTTATCCGCTTTTTAAATTTTCGCAGGATTGGTATGCCCAGCGTTTGCCGACCTGTGCCCTGCTGCATGGCTGCGTGCGCCCAGGCGCCGAGACCTGTCCGTGGTAACTCTTTTTTAGAAAAAAATTGAGGGCCCCGAGCCCATCGATACAAGGGAAATAAAATGAATAAGAGAACCCATCTCTACAGGGCAATTCGCGTAGCTATCGGCTGTTCCCTGGTGTGCGGCAGCGCCATGGCCCAGCAGGCGCCCGCAGATGCAGACGTGGAAGAGGTTGTTGTCACCGGAACCCATATCAAGGGCCTGGATACCGAAGGCGCGGTACAGGTGGTGCAGATAGACCGCGACGATATCGAGGCCTCGGGTGCGACCTCGCCGATCGAGATATTGCAGCAGCTGACCCAGACCGGTGGCGGCAGCGGCACCTTCTCCACCGCCACCGGCGGTCCGCTGTCCAGCAATACGCCGGTGGGCGCCGCCGGCGTATCCCTGCGCGGCCTTGGGGCTTCCTCAACCCTGGTACTGGTCAACGGCCGCCGGGTTTCCGTCAGTTCCTTTGCCAAGGGGCAGGAATCCTTCGTCGACGTGAACTCGATTCCGCTTTCGGCCATCGAGCGCGTCGAAGTGCTGACCAGCGGCGCGGCCGCCACCTACGGCGCCGACGCGGTGGCCGGCGTGGTCAACTTCGTGCTGCGCGACGACTTCGAGGGCAGCGAGATCACCCTGTCCCACGGCAACTCCACCGCTGGCACCGACGAGGGCAAGTACAACGTCAACTGGGTCTGGGGTCACAGGGGCGAGCGCAGTCACACCATGCTGGTGGCCGACTTCTTTACCCGCAATGCCTTCTACGATCGCGATCGTGACATCACCGCGAATTCCGTGCGGCCCAGCCAGCAGGGAATTTATCCGAGCTTCAACGACCTGTTCGCAATGGTTAACGACCAGACTGAGGAACCCGCGCACGGTGGATGTCGAGCGGATCAGTTTGGCACCGGCAGTTTTGGTGAATACTGTGAATTCAACACCAACGCGGTCGCCGCCACTCAGGATGAATACGAAAGCGCCAGCCTGGTCGGTACCTTTAATTACGACATCACCGACAGCCTCGAGTGGTTCAATACGCTGATGGTGCAGACGAGTGAGTCCCGTGGTACAGCTTCTCCGGCACCCTATGACAGGGTACCCGTTGATCCGGAGAGTCCCCTGTGGCCAGAGGGTCTGAAAAATGACATGGTGGTTGAGGGGGGAGTTGCTGACTTCAGCGATTACTACGGTTATCCAATCTACGCTTGGGGCAGGTTCCCCGATCCGCGCGCAGTAGAGGTTGAATCCCAGTCTGCGCGCCTGGTCAGTGGTTTGCGCGGCGAGATGTCCGGCTGGGATTGGGAAGTCGCGGCCAATGTCGGCCGCAGCGAATCCGAGCAGCGCGGTATCTCCGGCCTGTACAAGTCTGAGGCCTTCTACAACGCCACTGTGGGCAACCTCTGTACCGACGGCACCGTTGTCGACCGCTGGGAGCTGGACCTTGCGCGTCCCGGCGCCAGCTACAGCAGCGGTGAAACCTGTGAAGACCTGGGCAAGACCACCGCCTGGTACAACCCCTTCAACGGTCAGGGTGAGCAGCTGGATGCGATAGATCAGTTCGTGCGCACCGACGCCAAGCGCAGTGGTGTTTCCAATCTGTATGCCTTCGACGGCAATATTTCCGGCTCCTGGTTCGAGCTGCCGGCGGGTGCGGTACAGGTGGCCTTCGGTGCCGAGTTCCGGCGCGAAACCGTAAAAGACACACCGTCCGGCGATGCGGTTTCCACCACGCTGAACCCGGAACCCATCCTCGGCTTCAGTTCCACCTCCGCGGACGCCGAGCGCGACCAGTGGGCGGTGTATATGGAGCAGATGATCCCGCTGGCGAGCAACACCGAGCTGCAGCTGGCGCTGCGCTACGACCACTACGACAGCTTCGGTGGCGACGCCAACCCGAAGATCGCGCTGCGCCACGCCTTCAACGACGCCATCATCTTCCGCGGCAACTGGTCCACCTCCTTCCGCGCACCGTCTCTGGCGCAGGTGGGCGCAGGCACCCTGCTGTCGAGCTATACGGTGGACTGCTCGGTGACCCCGGGCGCCTGTGACGGCTTCGATGACGAGAGCGGCGAGGCGCTGCTGTCCGAGGAGGTCAGCAACGACGATCTGCAGCCGGAAACCGCGACCACCTGGGGCGCCGGCTTCCTGTTCAAGCCCGGCAAGGATACCGAGCTGACCGTCGACTACTGGAATATCGAGCACGAAAACCTGATCGGTGTGGAGGAGGATGACTTTATCCTCCGTGCGCTCGCCGGGGAATTCCCGGTGGTCGGCGAGGGCGAGCTGGTCACCGGCCAGCCGGGTCTCGAAGTCGCCGATGGCTTTGTGGTCGATGCCCACTTCCAGCTCACCAACCTCGGCTGGCAGAAGACCAGCGGCGTGGACATGGCCTTCACCCAGTTCTTCGACACCGACGACTGGGGCAGCCTGCGCTTCGTGCTTGACGCCACCTACCTGGCGGAGTTCGACAAGCTGCCGTCGGACGCGCTCGGCATCGTCAGCGAGGCGGGCCAATACACCTACCCGCGCTGGCTGGCGAACACCTCCCTGCGCTGGCGCTACGAGGACTGGTCCGCGACCCTAGGCGCCAGGTACACCCACAGCTATATGGACGACCCCAGCCCGCGCGTGCTCGATGCGGTCGGCCTGCCGAGCGATGCCGAGGTAGAGGTGGATGCCTGGACCGTGTTCGACCTGAGCGTCAGCCACGACTTCGACAACGGCAGCTGGCTCAGCCTGCGCGTGGACAACCTGCTGGACGAGGAGCCGCCGCTGGTGCTGGGCACCGGTGCCAATGTGGATCACTTCAACCACAGCTCCATGGGGCGTTTCGTAACCCTGCGCTACGGCCATGCGTTCTAGGTCGAAGTTGTGGTACCTGCCGGGCGCCGGCCGCCCGCGCAGGTATCCGCCACAGTTGTGAATATGCCAGCACTGATTTAAACGGGTGAATATCCAATGCAAACCACGGCTCCCGAGATCGAACAACAGGAATCCACGCCGGTGCCCGCAGAGCCCAGGTGGGCCATGCCGGATACCTACCTGATCCTGCTGTGCGTCGCCGTCGTCGCCTTCGCGCTCAACTTCTTTATTCCCGCGGGGACCTTCGACACTGTCGCGACCAGTGTCAACGGTGTGCAGCGCAACGTGATTGATCCGGCCAGCTACCGCCAGCTCGCAGAAGCGCCGCAGGGCATGGCGCTGTTCGCGGAGGGCGGTGCCATAGGTCTGCTCAACTTTCCGTTCGAGGGCATGGTGTCGGGGGACAAGTGGGGCGCCTCCATCGGTGTATTCGCCTTTATTCTGCTGACCGGCGGCGCCTTCGGCCTGATCTTCGCCAGCGGTTCGGTGGAGCGGGGCCTGCTGCAGGTGATCGCGCGCAACCGCAGCGCCGGGCCCGTGTATCTGGCGGTGCTGTGCGTACTTTTCTCCGTGGGTGGCGCCGTGTTCGGAATGGGGGAGGAGGTGATTCCCTTCACTCTGATTCTGGTGCCGCTGCTGGTGTCCATGGGCTACGACAGCATTACCGCGCTGCTGGTGACCTATGTGGCCACTCAGGTGGGTTTTGCCACCTCGTGGATGAATCCCTTCGGTGTCAGCATCGCCCAGGGGGTTGCCGGCGTGCCGCTGATGTCCGGCAGTGGTCCGCGCATGCTGCTGTGGTTTGTGGCCACCGCTGCGCTCGCGGGCTTCACTGTCAACTATGCGCGCCGCATCGGAAAAAAGCCGCAGAGCTCCCCGGCCTACGCGTCCGATGCGGTGTTCCGCAACAAGCCGCAGACGGGTGCGACGCTGCAGACGATGGTGCGCGGTGACGGCTGGGTGCTGTTGCTGTTTGCCGCCGGTATCGCCTGGATGATCTGGGGCGTGGTGCAGCGCAGTTATTTCCTGCCCGAAATAGCCACGCAGTTTTTCACCATGGGGATCGCCATTGCGACGGTGGCCATACTGTTCGACCTCAACGGCATGACCGCCAACAAGGCCGCTGCGGCCTTCAAGGAAGGGGCCCAGCAGCTCCTGCCGGCGGCCATGGTGGTGGCTTTTGCCAAGGGCATAGTGCTGCTGCTCGGCGGCGACGACCCCGCCGCCGCCAGCGTGCTGAACACCATTTTGCACTGGGCCGGCGAGTCCCTGTCCGGAGTTTCCGGTGCCGTCTCCGCCTGGTTCATGCTCCTGTTCCAGACGATTTTCAACTTCTTTGTCACCTCCGGCTCCGGCCAGGCGGCCCTGACCATGCCGATCATGGCGCCGCTGGCGGACGTGGTGGGCGTGACGCGACAGACGGCGGTGCTGGCCTTCCAGCTGGGCGACGGCCTGACCAATATCGTCGTGCCCACCTCCGCCGCGCTGATGGGATGCCTCGGGGCCGCGCGCCTCGACTGGGGCATTTGGGTGCGTTTTATATTGCCGTTGCAGGCAGGGCTTTTCCTGCTCGCTTCGCTGGCGGTGGTGATCGCCGCGCTGGCCGGCTTTTAAGTGGTAAACAATTTTCTATGTCAAAAATTACTCTGATCAAGAACGCGCATATCTTTGCGCCGCGGGATCTCGGCATCTGCGATCTGCTGGTGGCGGGGGACAGCATTGCCAAAATCGACCAGGGCCTGGCGCTGCCGGCGGAAATCGGCGATACCGTCGACGCGGACGGCGCCTGGCTGCTGCCGGGGCTGGTGGATTCCCTCGCGCATATCAGCGGCGGCGGCGGCGAGGGGGGCTTCGCGTCGCGCACGCCGGAACTGGATCCGCGCGAGGCCTTTATGTCCGGCGTCACCACACTGGTGGGTGTGCTCGGCACCGACGCCACCACGCGCACGCTGAACGAGCTCTACGGCAAGGCGCGCGCGCTGGAGGCCCAGGGGCTGTCCTGCTATATGCACAGCGGCTCCTATCAGTTTCCGGTCACCACCCTGACCGGCAGTCTGCGTTCAGACATAGTGCTGGTGGACAATATTATCGGCGTCGGTGAGCTGGCAATCTCCGATCACCGCTCTTCGCAGCCGACGATTCAGGAATTGCTGCGCGTCGCCTCCGACGCCCGCGTGGCGGGATTGCTGAGCGGCAAGAGCGGCGTGGTCAGTATCCATGTGGGCGGCTGCGCGGGGCGCCTGCAGCCGCTGTTCGACGCGGTCGAGGCGTCGGATATTCCGATCAGTCAGTTCTATCCCACCCATATCAACCGCAACCCGTCGCTGCTGGAGCACGGGGTCATGTACGCCCGCGCCGGGGGCTTTATCGATTTCACCACTTCGACGACAGAGGAGATTCTGGCGTCCGGCGAGTTGCGCGCGAGCCGCGCGCTGAAGGTTGCCCTGGAAGCGGGGGCACCGGCGGATCGCATCACCTTTTCCTCCGATGCCCAGGGCTCCATGACCAACTTCTGCGACAACGGGACCCTGCGGGATATCGAGGTGGGCTCGGTGGCCAGCCTGTTCGACGAATTCCGCCGCACGGTGCGCGAGGAGAAGATCGATCTTGTCACGGCGCTGCAGACGGTTACCGCCAACCCCGCGAGGGTTCTGGGCCTGGCGCGCAAGGGGCGCATCGGCGCGGGGCGGGACGCGGACCTGGTGCTGGTGGATCCGGCCAGTTTCGAAATTCGCCATGTGATGGCGCGCGGGCGCTGGCAGTTCTTTGACGGCCATTTGCGCTTTGCGGGCGCCTTTGCCGGATCATGAGCCAGGCCGCAGCGGCGCCCGTCGCCCTAGTCCTGTTGCCGGGCTTCTCCCTGGCCAGCCTCGGACTCGTGGTCGAGCGTTTCAGCGCCGCCTGCGGTTGCGCTCCGCGGCTTTTTGGCGTGGACGAGGAAATGGTGACCGCGGCTCAGGGCATGCGTGTACAGGCGCGGCTGCTGCCGAGGGGCAGGCGGGAGTTCCACACGCTGATTGCCTGCGGCGGGCGCAGCTTTGGCGGAGTGCAGGCCGGTGCCTTAGATCGCGTGGCGGTGTCCAGCGGTTGCTGGGTGGGTATCGGCAGCGGCGTGCTGTTGCTTGCGCAGGCGGGACTGTTGCGCGACCGACACTGCAGTGCGCCGCCGGATATGCGCGCCGCATTGCTGCAGCTGGACCGCCAGGTGATGGTCAGCGATCGCGCCATTACCCGCGACGGCCGTATCTGGACCTGCAGTGGCGACGAGGGCGTCGACACCATGCTGGACCTGCTGCTGCCGGCCTGGAACCGCCGTGACGGCGACACCCGGCCGCCCTGCAGCGAGGTGGAGGATAGATCCACCCTGGCGGAGGCCCGGGCGCTGATGCGCAACAATCTCGCCGAACCGCTGGCGACTGCAGAGATCGCCGCCTATCTGGGCGTGTCGAACAAAAAGCTCGAGCGGATTTTTCGGCGATTTGTCGGGCAGCCGCCCGCGCGTTTCTATATCGGCTTGCGGCTGCAACTCGCCAGGCAGTTGCTGCAGCACAGCGATTTCAGTATCGAAGACATCGGCAGGCGCTGCGGTTTTGGTTCCGCCTCCCATTTCAGCCGCGCCTTTCGCGGCCACTTCGGCCACTCGCCGCGCGCGGAGCGCCGGCAGCTGGCCGCTCTGCCCGAGCGGGCGCCGGCACCCTGGGCGAATCACAATCATTCATTGGCAGGTTGACCATGAGAAGACGATATCGAGAATTTTTTCAGGCTGCGGCCCCGGCACTGGTCGCGCGATTAACTCGGTTAACAATTAGGTTTGCCGAGTTAATGCGGCACGGGGAGGTGCCGCCGCCGGCCGAAGGCCGGCGCGAGCCCTTGAAACAGAAGCAATTCCGCGCAATTGCGCCAGTATTGCAAGGGCGACAATCAAATAGATCGAGGGTGATCTATTTGATTGCCGGGTTAATGTTGGCGGGGCAGGGGCATGCCGGCGACGGCGGCAGGCTGCTGATCGTCGGCGGTGCCCTGGGCAGTGACAACGCGGAGGTCTATCGCAGTTTTATCGACGCGGTGCCCGCAGCTCTGCCGGAAGTGGCCATAGTGCCGGCGGCATCGGGCCGGCCGGCGCACTATGCAGACGCATTTCGCCGGGATCTGCAGCAGTACGGCTTCGAGGGCAGGGTGCACATACTGCCGGTGGCGGTAAAGGACGATCCGGGCACTGCCGAGGACGAAAGCTGCTGGTCCCGCGGCGCCCATGACCGCAACTTGGCCGAGGGTTTGGAGCGGGTCGGTGGTATCTGGTTTGTCGGCGGTGATCAGACCCGCATCACCGAGACACTGCTGCACAGGGACGGCAGCGACACGCCGCTGCTGGCTGCGATCCGGCGGCAGCTGAATCGGGGGGCCATCGTCGGCGGCACCAGCGCCGGCGCGGCGATTATGAGCCGCACCATGATCGCTGCCGGGGACTCCCTGTCCGCGCTGACACGGCCGCAGGCGGACGAGTACGCCGGCATGAATTCCCAGGAATCCGGGCGGCTGCTGTTGAAAGCGGGCCTCGGCTTTCTGGAAACCGGTATCGTCGACCAGCACTTCGATCGCAAGGGTCGCCTGGGTCGGCTGGTGCGGGCGCTGGCGCCGCCACTGGCAAAAGCGCAGCGGCGCGGCTTCGGTATCGACGAGGACACCGGAGTACTGGTCGATCTGGTGAGCGGGGACATGCGGGTGCTGGGCCGCGGCACCCTGGTGCTGCTGGACGCGCGCGAGGCGAATTTCGCACAGCACAAGGCCCGCTTCTCGGTGGACAATATCCGCCTGTCGGTATTCAGCCGCGGCGACAGCTACAACTGGAAGACGGGCGTTGCGCGTATCGCCGGCAGCGCCACCGTCGGCAAGGAGGCCTTCGCCTACCGGCCGGAGCAGGGCGCCGGCATGGCGCTGCCGAACCAGCGCCTCGAGCAGCTGCTCGGTTTTTCGCTACTGGACAACAGTGAGGCCGGGGAAATGCGCCGCTATTCGTTCAACGAATCCGGCAACGGCGTGCTGTTCCGCTTCGCCCAGACCCGCGAGAGTCGCGGCTTCTGGCGCTACGGCTCCGGCACCAGGGACCAGTATTCCATCCGCGACGTGCGCCTGTCCGTGGAGCCGGTGCAGATAGATCTCCAACCCTGATTCCCCCTTCCTCTTTACCGGTGCGCGTCCGCGCACCGGCCTGACCGGTACATCGCCAGGCAGCGCTGCAGAGTGAAGCTACAGCCATCCGACTATAGTCTTGTCGCAGGGTGTCGATAGATCTTGCACTCCCGCCACTCTCACCCCTAAAATGTGATCACAAATTTGCAGGAAGCAAATTTGGGCGCCCAGGGCGTCCGCAGGGTGAGCGCCACGGAGCGGCGAGTGACAGATTTTGGAGAGGTCGGCCCCCGGCGGGGGCGGCGCGCCGTGTCGAGCGGCGAGGCGGATCTCAAGCTAAGAGCCAGGAGCGAGACATGAACAAGACAGAACTGCAACAACACGACCGCGAGCACCTGCTGCACCCCTTTACCGATTTTCACGACCTGGGCAAACAGGGTACCCGGGTCATCACCAGCGCCGAGGGCGCCTATATCACCGATATCGACGGCCACAAGATGCTCGACGGTATGTCCGGCCTCTGGTGCTGTAACCTCGGCTACAGCCGCAAGGAGATCAGCGACGCCATCTACGAGCAGCTGAACAAACTGCCCTTCTACAACAGCTTCTTCCAGTGCACGACCATCCCGTCCATCGAACTGGCAGACGCGCTGGCGGAAGTGACCCCGGCGGGTATGAACAATGTCTTCTTTACCGGCTCCGGTTCCGAGGCCAACGACACCAACCTGCGCATTATCCGCCGCTACTGGGATCTGAAAGAGCAGCCCGAGAAGCGCATCGTGATCTCGCGCAAGAATGCCTACCACGGCTCCACCATCGGCGGCGCCAGCCTCGGCGGCATGAGCGGCATGCACAAGCAGTTCCAGCCCCTGGACTATATCGAGCATATCCAGCAGCCCTACTGGTTCGGTGAGGGCGGCGACATGTCCCCGGAGGAGTTCGGCATCTACGCCGCGCGCTGCCTGGATGAGAAGATCCAGGAGCTGGGCCCGGAAAAGGTGGCCGCCTTTATCGCCGAGCCGATTCAGGGCGCCGGCGGCGTGATCATTCCGCCGGAGACCTACTGGCCGGAAATCAAGAAGGTCCTGGATCAGTACGATATCCTGCTGGTCATGGACGAAGTGATCTTCGGTTTCGGCCGCACCGGCGAGTGGTTCGGCGCCGACTACTACGGCATGCAGCCGGACCTGATGACCTTCGCCAAGGCGGTGACCAACGGCTACTTCCCGCTGGGCGGCACCATGGTCAGCGATCGCGTCGCGGAGGTGATCAAGGCCAAGGGCGGCGAGTTCACCCACGGTTACACCTACTCCGCGCACCCGGCCGCCTGTATGGCCGGCCTCGCGACCATCAATATCTTGCGCAACGAGAAGATCATCGAAAACGTGCGCGACAACACCGGTCCCTATCTGGCCAAGCGCTGGGCGGAACTGGCGGATCACCCGATCGTCGGCGAGGCGCGCAGCCTGGGTCTTGTGGGCGCGCTGGAGCTGGTCAAGGACAAGGGCAGCCGCGCGCGCTTCGATGACAAGTGCACCGCCGGCGGTATCTGCCGCGACATGAGCATCAAGAACGGCTTGGTGATGCGCGCCACCGGCGACACCATGATCATCGCGCCGCCGCTGATCCTGACCACCGAGCAGGTGGACGAGCTGGTGGAAAAAGCCCGTCGCGCGCTGGACGACACGGCCAAGGCGTTGGCGTAATATCGCAGCGTCTACATCGCCTGTGCGGGAGCGGCCCCGGTTGCTCCTGCACAAGAATCAAAACACTCAGGCAATTTATGTCCACGGAAAAAGAATTTATCCCGCAGCCGGAACTGCTGGAACAGTCGCGCAAGTTCTTGCACGAGCACCCCGATCTGAAATGGATCGAGGGCTTTATGTTCGATATCAACGGTGTGCCGCGCGGCAAATGGTTGCCGGCGGAGGCGGCGGAAAAACTGCTCAAGGGCAGTCTGCAGATGCCGCGCAGCGCTGCCAGCCTGGATATCTGGGGGCGGGATATCGAAAACAGCCCGCTGGTATTCGCCAGCGGTGACAGTGACGGTATCTGCATTCCGGTATCGCCGATCTCCCTGGCCCCCTGGCACCGGGAGCAGACGGCGCAGCTGCATATGCAGCTGCACGAGGCCGACGGCTCGCCGCTGTACGCGGATCCGCGCACGCAACTGCAGGGTGTCGTGGCGCGGCTGAAAAAGCTTGGCTACACGGCCGTGTGCGCTACCGAACTGGAGTTCTACCTGCTGCGCGAAGAGGTGGACCACCTGGCGCGGCCGCGCCCGGTCAGCGACAACGACGCCGAGCTGGTGCCCTCCACCGACGTCTATGATCTTTCGGAGCTGGATGCCCAGCGACACTTCTTCGCCGACGTGCGCGCCGCCTGTGAGGAGCAGGGCATTCCGGCGGACTCTATCCTGTCTGAATGCGCGCCGGGGCAGTTTGAAATCAACCTGCTGCACAGCCCCGATCCGGTTGCGGTCGCGGACCAGACCCTGCTGTTCAAGCGCCTGCTGAAGGGCGTGGCGCGCAGCCACGGTTTCCGCGTCAGCACCATGGCCAAGCCCTTCGGTGATCAGGCCGGCAACGGCATGCATGTGCATATGAGCCTGATCGACGACACTGGCAAGAACGTCTTCGACGACGGTAGCGAGCAGGGTTCCGATCTGTTGCGCCAGGCCGTCGCCGGCATGCTCGCCACCGCCAACGACGCCATGGCTTTCTTCGCGCCGCACGGCAACTCCTACCGCCGTTTCCTGGAGGGTTCTCACGCGCCGCTGAACCTGTGCTGGGGCTACGACAACCGCACCACCACGTTGCGCGTGCCGGCCAGCGATCCGCAGGCCAGGCGCATCGAGCACCGCATCGCCGGCGCCGACGTGAACCCCTACCTGGTGCTGGCGGGAATTCTCGCCGGAGTCTGCCACGGCCTCGAGAACAAGCTGGAGGCGCCGGCGCCGGTCGAGGGCGATGCCTACCAGGTGGAGAGCGAACAGCTGATCAATACCTGGAGCGGCGCGCTGCAGCGCTTCGAACAGAGCCCGCTGTGGCGGGAGTACCTGGACCCGCGCTTTGTCGAGCTGTTCCTGCTGTTGAAGCGCCAGGAGCTGGCGGAGATAGGTGCGCGCGTGACCGACGTCGAGTACCAGAGTTACCTGCACCGGGTGTAGCAGCTGTTCCTCAATTGCTGCGCGGGCACCTGCGGTGTCTGCTGCTGCCCCTATGTATTACAGGTGCTTAGGTGCATGCCGCGTCTTGCGCTCGGGCGGCTACCTGCCGCAGCTTGCCAGGCCCTAGCAGTCTGTCGAAAAATACTTTTTCGACAGACTGCTAGTGGATCCGCTTCAGGGGGAGATCTGTGGCGTATCCTGCCTCGGCTTTTCAATGGCTTTGGCGACAGTCGCGGCAGGGTGGGGCAATCCTTTGCTATACCTAGATTAAGCGCGTAACGCGCTTATGACTCTCCTCCTGAAAGTGTGTTCGAGAAAACTGGCCCGCCAACTGGCGGGCATTTTTTTTCATGAGAGTAAGTTGTCGGAATTTCTTTCCTCAAACCCCCGTGGTAATTGGTACGCCTTGCTGCAGCTTGAAAAAGCCAACCTATACTGGAAGTAACCGCAATTGCGGCGCAGGAGCTTTTTCGTGTTACAAGGAGTTACCCCCATGAGATTGAAGCCTCTCCTCATCCCTATGGCACTGGCGGCTTCCGCCGGCCTCGCCGCTCAGTCGGCCCTGGCGGGTCCCTCCGGTTATCCGGTGCCGGCACAGCCCCAGGGTATCTACACCGCCGGCACCGTCATGGTGCGTATCGGCGCAGCCTATGTGGAGCCGGACGACACAGCTTTTTCCGGCACCCAGTCCTTTGTTGCGGACGACCCCTCCACCGACTCGGAGGAGAGTGTGCCGGTGGATGTGTTTACCCGGGTGGATCTGGATGACGACACCACCTGGTATATCAGCGGCGTTTGGCTGCCGATAGAGCACTTCGGTATCGAGCTGTACCACGCCAACAACGCCAGCCACGAGGCTACGCTGTTTTCCTCTGCGAGGACCGGTGGAGGCAGCTTTATTGGCTCCTTTTCCCAGGGGATAGGCCACTTCGACAGCTATATCACCAGCCTGTACGCCAACTGGTATCCGCTGAATCCGACCTGTCTGATCCAGCCCTATGTCGGGCTCGGGGTCAGCTACGTCGACATCGAGGAGGAGTTCCTGCGCCCGGTATTCCGCGGCCCGGACCGCGAGGGTTTCGGCCTGTTGAGACCCGGCAGTGACTTCAACTGGACGGCGCAAATCGGTGTGGACTTCAACTTCGGCCGCGACAACGGCTGGCAGATCAATGCCTCCGTCATGTACGTACAAGCCGAACCGGACCTGGAGCTGGGATACGACGCGGCGACACTGCCGTCCGGATTCCAGGAGCCCGCGATACTGCCGGTGCGCATTCGCAACGACATGGATTTCGATCCCTGGATGTTCAACCTGGGGGTGGGGTACCGCTTCAGTTTCTAGACAGTCCGGCTCAGAGTAAGGGGCAGGTGAGCGGCGCGGGTCGCTCACCTGCCTTTTTCATTCTGGGCTTGTCCCTTATGTGAACCGTTGCGGTCTGGTAGTCATTTCCGCGCCAGTGTATTCTTCGCCTGGCCTCCGGCAACAAAACAACGCAGATGGGGAAGCTATGACCGCCTTGGGGAATTTTGCAGACGGTCCAACGGCCGCAAGCGCGCGGCCACTGAAAATTTGTTTACTGGGGTATCGCAGCCACCCCTATTGCGGCGGGCAGGGGGTCTACCTCCACTATCTGAGCAAGGCGCTGGTGGATGCCGGTCACTCGGTGGACGTCATTTCCGGCGAGCCCTATCCCGAACTGGATCCGCGCGTGAAGCTGATCAAGATGCCGGGGCTGAACCTGTTCGAGGTGGAAAATCCGGCCCGCGCCCTGAAGTGGCGCCACCTGTTGTCCTGGACGGATTTCTTCGAGTGGTGGGGCAAAGTCTCCGGCGGCTTCGCCGAGCCCTACACCTTCGGCCGGCGGGTGGCCAGGTACCTGCGCAGGCACAGCCGCCACTACGACATAGTGCACGACAATCAGTCCCTCTGTTACGGCCTGCTCGATATCGAGCGCAGCGGCCTGCCGGTGGTCGCCACCATCCACCACCCGATCACCCGCGATCGCCAGCTGGCGCTGGACGCGGCGCCCGACTGGCGCTACCGGTTGCTGGTGCGCCGCTGGTACAGCTTTCTGGGGATGCAGATCAAGGTGGCGCGGCGGCTGCGGCATATCGTTACCGTTTCACGCCAGTCAGAGCGGGATATCGTCGATCAGTTTGGCGTGGATCCCGGACAGATCCAGCTGATCTACAACGGCATAGACACCGATATCTTCTCCCCGCGGCCGGATATTCCGCGCAAGCCGCTGCGTATCATGACCACCGCTTCCGCGGATCAGCCGCTCAAGGGCCTGCGTTTTTTGTTGCGGGCGGTGGCCGAGTTGCGCGAGCGCTACGAGGGCCTGGAGCTGCTGGTCGTCGGCCGGCTGCAGGAGGGCGGCGCCACCGAGCAGCTGCTGGGCGAGCTGCGGCTGCAGGATTGCGTGCGTTTCGTGTCGGGCATATCCAATCGGGAGCTGGTGGAATACTACGCTAGTGCGTCTGTCGCAGTCTGCCCGTCCCTGTACGAGGGCTTCGGCTTGCCGGCGGGCGAGGCCATGGCCTGCGGCGTGCCGGTGATCTCCAGCGATGGCGGTGCGCTGCCGGAAGTAGTCGGCGATGCGGGGCTGGTTGTGCCGGCCGGGGACAGCGCCGCTCTGGCCCGGGCACTGGAGCAACTGCTTTCCGACGGCGCGCTGCGCGCCAGCCTGGGTGAAAAGGGCAGGGCGCGCATAGCGCAACAGTTTTCCTGGCGCCTGGCGGCGCAGCGCCTGGTGGACTACTACCAGCGGATACTCGGTGAGGCGCAGGTGCGGCCGGTTCCCCGGCACGACGCCCGGACGGCGGTCACCAGCGGTGCGGAGGCGGCCTGATGATTACTGTGGACCCGCGCCAGCTGAATCTGCAGCCGGGGCAGAGGGTGCTGGATCTGGGCTGCGGTGAAGGGCGCCACGCGATACATCTGCTGATCTCGGAGTCGGTGGATGTGGTCGGAGTGGATTTGAATATGGCCGATGTGCGCACCGCCCGGGATCGCGCGCAGCCCTTTGTCGAGGGGGCGCAAACGCCGGGTCGGTTGCTGCTCGCGGCGGCCAACGGTCTGCAGCTGCCGTTTGCCGACGGTACCTTCGATGTGGTGATCTGCTCCGAAGTGCTGGAGCATATCGACGACTACGAGGCCGTGCTGGGCGAAATCGACCGGGTGTTGAAGCCCGCGGGCATTTTTGCCGCGAGCGTGCCGGCCTTTTTCCCCGAGTGGATCTGTTGGCGGCTCAGTGACGAGTACCATCAGGTGGAGGGCGGCCATATTCGCATTTTCCGCGAGCGCGAATTGCGCCGCGCTATCGAAGGCTTGGGGCACAGGTATTTTGCCCGGCACAAGGCCCACGCGTTGCACGCGCCCTACTGGTGGCTGAAGTGCCTGCTGTGGCACAGGCCGCACTCCCGCCTGCTCGCGGCCTACCACCGCCTGCTGGTGTGGGACCTGATGCAAAAACCCGTGATCACCCGCGCCGTGGAAAAGCTGCTGAACCCGCTGTTGGGAAAAAGTATCGTGCTCTATTTTGTCAAACCGCCGCGGCTGCCGGCCGGGGCGCCGGCGAATTCGATCGCGCCCGTTGGTGACGTTGCACTGGAGGCGCAGTCTTGACCGATTTCGCAATCCAAGTAGCGCCCGCGACGGCGCTGTTTCCGGACGGTTTCGTGCGCGACAGCGCCGGCTATATCCTCGCGCGGCAGCAGACCGACGGCGCCATTCCGTGGTTCGATGGCGGCTACGCGGACCCTTGGGATCATGTCGAAGCGGCCATGGGGCTCAGTATCGCCGGTGAATTTGCCGCGGCGGAAAAGGCCTACGCCTGGCTGGCGGATATCCAGCTGCCGGATGGCAGCTGGTGGGCCGCCTACAAAGACGGCGAGGTGCACAATCGCGAGCGCAGGGAGAGCAATTTCGTCGCCTATATCGCCACCGGTATCTGGCACCACTACCTGATCACCGGCGACATCCGTTTCCTGGAGCGCTTCTGGCCCACCGTGGAGCGCGCGGTGGAATTCGTTCTGGGGTTGCAGACGGCGCACGGTGAAATTCACTGGGCGGTCGACGGCCGGGGTGTGGCCAAAGAGGACGCTCTGATCACCGGCTGTTCTTCGATCTACAAGAGCCTGGAGTGCGCCATCAATATCGCCCACAGCCTCGGCTGCTCCCGCCCCCGCTGGATTGCCGGCAGGGCGGCGCTGGGCGCGGCACTGCGGGAAAAGCCGCAGCGCTTCGATCGCACCTGGGAGAGCAAGGCCCGCTTCTCGATGGACTGGTTTTACCCGGTGCTGACCGGCGTTTTCTCCGGCGCTGCGGCGCGAGCGCGCCTGCAGGAAAAATGGGATGAGTTTGTCGTCGCCGGGCTCGGCTGTCGCTGTGTCAACGACGAGCCCTGGGTTACGGTGGCGGAGTCCTGTGAACTGACCATGGCGCTGGTGGCGGCGGGCGAACGCGACCGCGCGGCGAGACTCTACCGCGGCCTGCACCGCTGGCAGGATGGCGACGGCGGTTACTGGACCGGCTATGTCTACCGGGACAAGGCAATCTGGCCCGAGGAAAAAACCACCTGGACAGTGGGCGCCATGTTACTGGCGGCGGATGCGCTGGCCGGGCTGACGCCGGCGAGCGGGCTGTTCACCTCGGTGCGCTTGCTGCCGGAACCCGAGCGGATGGTGTTGGGTTAGCAGGCTGCTGAAAAATATTTTTCAGCAGCCTGTTAGTCGGCGACAGGGCGCCGATGGCTCGGAAGCGGCGGGTATTCAGATCCGGCGCAGGATGCCGAGCGTGTCGACCGTTTCCACCGGTTCGAACTGAGCGGAAGCCAGGGCCAGCTTGTAAATATCGTAGGGCGCCTGGCCGCCGTCGTTGGGGTCGGGAAAGATATCGTGAATGGCGAGATAGCCGCCCGGCACTATGTGGCGGGACCAGCTGCGGTAGTCGGTCATCGCCGCTTCGAGGGAGTGGCCGCCGTCGATAAAGACCAGGCCGAGCGGCGTGTTCCAGCGGCGCGCCGCCACCGCCGAGGATGCGACCACGGGCACCACCCAGTTCTCGAGCTGCGCCGCGCGTATATTGGTGCGAAAGGTGCGGAAACTGTCCATCAGCTGGGCGCCGTCGTCGAAGAGTTCCGGGTCGTGGTACTCCTCGCCCGGCTGGTGCTCCTCGGAACCGCGGTGGTGGTCCACCGCGAACAGCACATTGTCCGTCAGCTTGCAGGCGGCGGCGAGGTAAATACTCGACTTTCCGCAGTAGCTGCCGACCTCCAGGCAGGGACCCAGGGCGCTGGCCTCGGCGGCGAGGTGATACAGGGCCTCGCCTTCGCAGGCGGCGAGAAAACCTTTGACGGCGTTGATGTCGACAGGCAGCTTGATGGACATGGGTTGCGCTCGTATTTTTGTCGCGCAAACAGTAAACCGCCGCGTTTGGAAAAGCAATTGGATTGACCGGTTCAGAGCGATGCGCAAGGATCACAGACCCTACTGGTTGAAGCAGTGTTTGCTGCGCTGGCGCAGATGGCGCACGCGCTATTTTCTGTTGCCGCAGTTTGATGACGTCGGCGTTGATCCCGAGGTGATGGACCCGGGTTCGGTGCATGTGTTCGGCAAGAATATCCGTCTGGGCAATTACCCCCACCTGATCTCGACACCGGACAACTGTATCCGCTTTACCACCCTGGGGCACAAGGGCGGCGATGCGTTTATCAATATCGGCGACTATGTGCTGATTTCTCCCGGCGTGCGCATTTCCGCGGCGGAGTCCATTGCCATCGGCGATGCCTGCATGATCGCCGCCAATGTGTATATCTCCGATTCCGACTGGCACGGCCTGTACAACCGCACGCGCCCCTTCCGCTGTACGGCGCCGGTGAAGCTCGGCAACAATGTCTGGGTCGGTGACAGTGCGATCATCTGCAAGGGCGTCAGCATCGGGGACAATTCCGTCGTCGGTGCCGGCAGTGTGGTGACCAAGGATGTGCCGGCGAATACCGTCGTGGCCGGGAACCCCGCCCGCGAGATCAAGAAGATCAATCCCGGCCGGCGTATGATCACCCGCGAGGCCTTGTTTGCGGACGCCTTCCGGCAGGCACACAACATGGATGCGCTGGACAGGATGCTGTTGGATGGCAACTCCATCCGCGGTTGGTTGCGCGCGCTGCTTTTCCCCCGGCGCGGTGACTAGTGGATTGTTTCAGCGGTAACTGACGCTGCGTTCCGCCCGTAATACAATGGCGCGATGAAAGAACAAAAAAGTGTTGTCCTGATCGGAATGCCCGGCGCCGGCAAGAGTACGCTCGGTGTTTTGCTGGCCAAGGAGCTGGCACTGGATTTTGTCGATACCGATGTGCTTATCCAGTTGCGCGAGGGCAAGACGCTGCAGGAAATCATGAACGAGACCGACTACCTGAACCTGCGCCGTATCGAGGGGGAGGTGATCGCCAACGCCGAGTTGCCGATGCATGTTATCGCCACCGGTGGCAGTGCCGTGTACAGTGAAGAGGGCATGGCCAATCTGCGGCGCTTTGGCCCGGTGGTATTCCTGAACTGCTCCGCGGATGAGCTGCGCAGGCGTATCCACAACTACGAGAGCCGCGGCATCGCGAAGGCGCCGGGGCAGTCGTTCGAGGCACTGTTTGCCGAGCGCCAGGCGCTGTACCGCAAGTACGCGGATATTACTGTGGACTGCGACGGCAGGGACTTGCAGCAGGTGCTGGAGCGGGTATTGGAAGCGCTGAAGGTGCTGAACTGACGCCGACCCGACAGCAGGGCTTTCGCATCGATATCGAAGTGCTTTCGCCCAAGGTAGGAGCGGCCCATGGCCGCGATCGATATCGGGGGAAGCCCAAAAGTCCGATCGCGGCCATGGGCCGCTCCTACAAAAATGTTGCCGGGATAAGTCGCGCTGTTAAAGCGGCAGCTGCGTGGTGTACTTGACCTGCTTCAGCGCAAAGGTGGAATTGACCGAGGCCACATTCGGCAGGTGTACCAGGGAGCGCTTCAGCAGCTGCTCATAGTGCTCGACGCTGTCGACGACGACGCGCAGCACATAGTCCTTGTCGCCACTGGTGGAATAGCACTCCACGACTTCCTGCACGTCCTGTACCGCGGATTCGAAGCTGTTCAGGGACTCTTCGTCGTGGTTGTGAATGGTCACGTAGCAGTATACTGTGACCCCTAGGTCGAGTTTGCGGGGGTCTAGGAGGGTGACGCGTCCGCGGATAATGCCCTCAGCCTCCAGGCGTTTGATTCGGCGCCAGCAGGGTGTGTGGGATAGGCCCACCTTGTCTCCGAGTTCCGCCATGGAATAATCGGCGTTCTCCTGCAGCGCCCGCAGAATCTTGCGGTCAAAATCATCCAAGTCTGTCGAACGCTTCATATAAACTCCTGTCCTACAAAAAATAACCTGTTCGAAATTTTCATCATAATTTTACGCGCATATGCGTGAATAAAGCAATGCTCTATTGCGCTTTACACACTAGTATGACCTGACCGGCCCGTCGCTGGCCGGATGCTTTTTGTGATTGGCCGCCAGTTGGGGCCCGTTGACTCCAATTTGATGGCCCTGGCCCCTGGGATCAGCGGGGTGCGGGCGGTGGCGGTAAGGCCGGAAAAAATAATGACCAATAGCTCGATTTCGGTTTCGAGCTGCATAGACAACCGGAAGTAGGCGTATGAGTGAAAAAGTAAACAGCCCGCGACCCGCGGCCCAGCCCCAGGACAAGAACAAGGTAAAGCGGATCTCCCTGGACGATCGCTACACCACGCTGAAAGGTCGCGTGTTGCTCTCCGGCATTCAGGCTCTGGTGCGCCTGCCCATCGATCAGATGCGCATGGACAGGGCCCGCGGCCTCAATACGGCCACTTTTATCTCCGGTTACCGCGGCTCTCCGCTCGGCGGATACGACCAGCAGCTCTCCCGCGCGAAGAAGCTGCTCGAACAGCACAATATCCGCTTCCAGCCCGGCGTCAACGAGGAGCTGGCGGCGACCGCCGTCTGGGGCTCCCAGCAGGTGGGCCTGTTCGAGGGCGCCGAGGTGGATGGCGTCTGCGGTATCTGGTACGGCAAGACCCCCGGCGTGGACCGCTCCTGCGACGCCTTCCGCCACGCCAACGCCGCTGGCTCCTCGCCGAAGGGCGGTGCGCTGATCGTCGCCGGCGACGATCACGGCTGTAAATCCTCGTCCTATCCCGGCCAGTCCGAATTCGCCTTCGTCGATATGCATATCCCGGTACTGAACCCGGCCACGGTGCAGGAGGTGTTGGATTACGGGCACTATGGTTTCGAGCTGTCCCGCTTCAGCGGCTGCTGGGTGGCGATGATCACGTTGGCGGAGAATATGGACAGTTCCGCCACCGTCGAGGTGGACCCGGAGCGGGTGCAGTTCTCCTATCCGGACATTGAGCGCCCCGAGGGCGGCTTGAATATCCGCAAACAGGACAACCCGCTGGAACAGGAAGAGCGCCTGTGGCGCTACAAGCGCCCGGCGGCCCTGGCCTTCGCCCGCGCCAACAAGCTGAACAGGGTGGTGCTGGAAAACCCGAAAGCGACCCTGGGTATCGTCACCGCCGGCAAGGCGCACCTCGACCTGATGCAGGCGTTCGAGGATATGGGGATCGACGAGCAGCAGGCCCGGGAGCTGGGCATCCGCATTCTCAAGGTGGGCATGACCTATCCGCTGGACGTGCCCGGTATCCAGGAGTTCGCCCGCGGCCTGGATACGCTGCTGGTGCTGGAGGAAAAGCGCAGCCTGATGGAAGTGCAGCTGAAAGAAGAGCTGTACAACGTACACCAGAAGGACCCGCACTTCCCGCGTATTCTCGGCAAGGTGGATGAGCACGACCGGCCGCTGATGCCGATGTACGGCGAGTTGTCGCCGGCGATCATCGCCCAGGTGCTGGGCAGGGTGCTCGGCGAAGAGAAGCTGGGCGAGCGCGCCAAACACCGGCTGATGCGCCTCAACGCGCTGGCGGAGCGCATCTCGCAGCAGGCCGGATCCAGTGTGTCGCGCCTGCCGATGTTCTGTGCCGGCTGCCCCCACAACCGCTCCACCAAGGTGCCCGAGGGCAGTCGCGCCCTGGCCGGCATCGGCTGCCACTATATGGCCCAGTGGCTGGACCGCGAGACCTACACCTTTACCCAGATGGGCGCCGAGGGCGTCAACTGGGTCGGCCAGGCGCCCTTTACCAGCGAGAAGCATGTTTTCGTCAACCTGGGCGACGGCACCTATTTCCATTCCGGTATTCTCGCCATTCGCGCCTCGGTGGCGGCGAAGGTGAACATCACCTACAAGATACTGTTTAACGACGCCGTGGCCATGACCGGCGGCCAGCCCCACGACGGCGAGCTGGCGCCGGACATGATCTGCCGCCAGGTGCTGGCGGAGGGCGTCAGAAAGGTCGTGCTGGTGATAGACGACCCCGACAAGTACAAGGGCGCGCTGACTTTCCCGAGTGAAGTGGAGATCCGCCACCGCGACCACCTGCCGGTGGTTATGAAGGAGCTGCGCGAAGTCGAGGGGTGCACTGTCATCATCTACGACCAGACCTGCGCCACGGAACTGCGCCGCAAGCGCAAGCGCGGCCTGTTGCCGAAGGCGGAGGGGCGCCCGTTTATCAATGAGCTGGTGTGCGAGGGCTGCGGCGACTGCGTGCAGCAGTCCAGCTGTATCGCGGTGGAGAAGGTCGAAACCGCACTCGGTGACAAGCGCCGTATCAACCAGACCGGCTGCAACCAGGATATGTCCTGTGTGAACGGCTTCTGCCCGTCCTTCGTTACCGTCAAGGGCGGTATGCTGGCCAAGCGCGCCGGCGTCGGCAATGTGCTGCGCGAGCGCGCGAGCAAGCTGCCGCAGCCGCAGCTGCCCGAACTGGGCGAGCCCTACAACCTGCTGGTAACCGGTGTCGGCGGCACCGGCGTGGTGACCATAGGCGCGCTGCTGGCGATGGCCGCCCATATCGAAGGCAGGGCGAGCAGCACTCTGGACCAGACCGGCCTGGCGCAGAAGGGTGGGGCGGTTTACTCCCATGTGCGCTTCGCCGCGACCCCCGCGGCGCTACAGGCGGTGCGTATCTCCGACGGCCGCGCCGACGCGCTGATGGCCTGCGACCTGATCGCCGCCGGCAACCTGCAGGCCTGCCTGGCCAAGCTGGACGAAACCCACAGCCGCGCGGTGGTGAACACCCACCTGAGCCCGACGGCGGCTTCGGTACTGGGGCGCGAGGATGTGCACTCGCCGCAGGCGGTGCTGGATACCCTGAACGCCGCGGTGAAGGAACTGGAGTCGGTGGAGGCGCATAAGCTGACCAAGGCGGCGCTCGGCGATACCCTGGCCGCAAATATCTTTATGCTCGGCTTCGCCTGGCAGAAGGGCCTGCTGCCCCTGCGCGAGGAGTCCCTGCTGCAGGCCATCGAGCTGAACGGCGTGGCGGTGGAGGGCAACCTGCAGGGATTCGCCGCCGGCCGCCTGGCCGCCGCCGATCGCCCGGCGCTGGAGGCGCTGCTGGCGCGGGACGAAGAGGTGGCGCTGCCGCACGGCCTGGAGGAGATAGTCGCGCACCGGGTCGAACACCTGACCGGTTACCAGAACGCGGAGCTGGCGCGCCGCTACCGCGACCTGGTGGAGCGGGTAAAGGCCGCGGAGATTCTCAAGGTGCCCGGCAGCGAGGCGCTGGCGGAAGTGGTCGCGCGCTACTATGCCAAACTGCTCGCCTACAAGGACGAATACGAAGTGGCGCGCCTCTACACTGACGGCCGCTTCACCAAGGCGCTGGAAGAGAATTTTGCCGGCGATTTCACCCTGGAATTCAATATGGCACCGCCGCTGCTGGCGCCTTTCGACAAGGCACTCGGCCGCCCGCGCAAGTTGAAGTTTGGCGGCTGGATGTTCAAGGCCTTCCGCCTGTTGGCGAAACTGAAATTCCTGCGCGGTACGCCGCTGGATATTTTCGGTTATACCGCCGAACGCAGGATGGAGCGCGCGCTGATCGGCGAGTATGAACAGCTGGTGCACAGGGTGATCGGCGAGCTGAATGCCGAAAATCACGCCGCCGCGATCGAGCTGCTCAGCTATCCGGATCTGATCCGCGGCTACGGCCTGGTCAAGGACGAGAGCCTGGAGCGGGCGCGCAAGCAGCGCGACGCGGCGCTGCGGCGTTTCGAGAACCCGTCGTCGGATATCGACGGCGCGGTGCCGGTCGAGGTCTTCGATCCCGCCAAGGCGCAGCAGGTGGGCTGAAGGCAATGGGAAGGCGGAGTGATGACCAGTTTGCCATCACTCCGTTTTACCAACTGGCCTGGGCGCGGAACGCGAGCTGATTGGTTTCGTCGCCGGTGAACTCGTCGTCTCCGAGTACCACATTCAGCATAAAGCGCACGCGCGGATTGAAATAGAAATTGACACCGAGCCTGACGCTGTTCGCTTCCAGGTTTGGAATGTCCTTGTTCTCGATGGTTTCGTAGCGGGCGGTCAGCTCCCAGGCGCCCCAGCCGCCGCGCGGCTTAATGGATTTGTACACGCCCTTCTTGGCGTCGTAGGGCTTGTGTTCGCCGGTGATCACCCAGCTCCCCATCACATACCAGCTGCGCACGTCCTGGCCGCCGATATAACAGCCGGCGACCGGATCGCACGCGAATGGGGGCGGGTCGTTGAAGAAGTCCTCGAAACTTTCCTCGGACAGGAAGTAATCCCCCTCGAAGTCCCCGTAGACGTATTCCGCCTGCGCGTAGAGGGGGCCGTAGGCGCCCGCCAGCTCCAGGCCTGCGGTGTTGACACTGCCGCCGTGGTCGCCGACAAAAAAATCATCGTCGCTGGAATCGTCGAAGAAAAATTCTCTGTCTCCGGGGGTCAGCGCAATCAGTTGGCGGGGACCGCGGCGGCCGGCGTAATTGACGAGAGCCGTGATCGGGTTGGAGTTGCGATTGGCATTCTCATAACTCAGCGAAATGCCCAGGTGGACGCTGCTGAGGCTGTTATCGATCGGCGCCCAGGTGAAGCGGCTGGCGGCGCCGAGACCCTCGTTGCGCGGGCCGCCGGGATCGCGCAGATTGAAGCCCGCGACACCAAAGGTGTAGCAGTCCCAGTAGCTGTGCCAGCCGACTCCCTGTTGCCGCGCGCGGCCGGCGTAGATCCCGCCGGCGCTCGTAAAGGCGCGCTCCATCATCGTGATTTCGTTGGAGCTGGTGAGCTCGTCCATGGAGCGATAGGGCTTGAAATTGCCGATGGTCAACTTGCCGCCGAGCACCCTGGTGGCGATATAGACATCGCGCAAGCCACCGGTGCCACCGGAAGCGAAGTCCCGCTCCAGCTTGTATTCCCATTTCCACAGTTTGCCTTTCATGGCCAGGCGCGCACGGCGGAATTCGGTGGTGCTGACGGGATCTTCGATATCCCTGTCGAACAGATAGGTGTCGAAGTGGATGCGGCCGCCGAGTTCGGCGGAGAAATTTCCGTCATCGGAGGTGATTTTCAGGCCGCCCTTGGTCTGCGCCTGGTCGGCGAGTGCCGGGTCGGACAATATCGCGGCCGCCAAGGCGCAAAGAAAACCGCAACGCTTCATCGAAAACCTCCCTGTGCGACTTCAGCAGCGGAAATACACGTGAGCTTTTTCGAGTCTAGCAGTTGCGGGGATCCCGGGATTGTATTCCGTCAGAGGCGTTGCAGCCGATAGCCCTTCGCTTTCAACAGCTCTATGACGCTCTCGTCGCCGAGCAGATGACCGGCGCCGACAATCACAAACAGGGCGTCGTAGGACGGGGCGCTGTCGGCGATCTTTGCGGCCATCTGGCGGTTGCGGCGGAAAAACAGGGTTTCGTAGAGGGGCCGGTACTCCGGGTGTTCGGCCAGGCCGTCGGCGATGATCAGTTGGTGGAGGGTCGCGATATCGCCGCTTTTCCAGGCACTGGTCAGCCGCGGGACAAAGGTCTGTATATCCTCCAGCTGCTCCAGTGTCTGTTGTAGCAACAGGTTCGGGTTTTCCAGCCCGTTCAACAGGCGCAGCTGCTGCAGCACACCTTCGAGCTCGACGACCGGCTTGCCGTCTCGCTTGGCTTTCTGCAGAAAGTGGCGATCGATACCCAGGCTCGGGTCCAGGCCCTGGGCCCGCATCTCGACCATGCTCATGGAGATCATGGCGATGGCCGGGCGCTGGCGGATAAACATCGCCTCCGGCAGGCGCCGTTTCTGCAGCCAGGTCTGCAGCTGGTTGTAGACCGCGGGGGACAGGTCGTCGCGCAGATTGCGTCCGCCCTGGTACAGGGATTCCATCATGATCTGCTGTTGCAGCGCCGTGTCCGCTTCCGCCGCGAGGATGTCGGCCTCGACCACCAGTGCCTCGCTTTCCGCGTAGGCGCGCTCGATCTGCGGCCGCATCGGGTAGAAGTCGGGCGTGGCCAGGTGTACGGAGCCCAGCAGGTACAGGGTCTTGCCCGCCTTCTCCGCCTTCCAGAAAACACCGCGATCGGTTTCGGCCGCGCCGGCAATTCCGCTGACTGAGATCAGTAGAACAAGAATCAGTTGAATAAAGAGTGGGCGCTTGTCCATTGTTATTCCCCGTGTGCTTGGGAACCTCTGAATAGTTCCGCAATGCCTCTGCGGGCCCTGAAGGCCGCATCTGCGGCGTTGCGACTTTTTGAAAGCTAGACATTCCTGCGAAGCCGCGCCTGGATTGTGAACCGCTCTGTAAGCCAGAGGTATCGCGGAATTATTCAGAGGTTCCCTTGGTTTGAGGCCCTTGCCCCGGTTGCCCCGCGGAGCGGGAAGCGGGCAAAAGAAGCCGGATCAATCAATGGTAGCACCCAAACGAATCGCGAATATACCGCTATGGCCGCGAGGGCGCTCGAGTGGAGCCCGCGAGGTGACAAATATGTGCGCGGTGCACTGGGTTTCCACCCGTCGCGGCCGCACAATATTAACCCGGCGGTTAAATACTGGCGCAGATGTGTGAATCTGCTGGTATTTAGCGGGCTCGCGCCAGCCTGCGGCTGGCGGCGGCACATCCTTGTGCCGCGATTAACCCGGCAATATTTATCGCCGGGTTAATAAATTGGTTTTCACTGGGATCGCGGGGGGCGGAGTTGAAGGTTGTGCAGATATTGCCCGCATTGGATTCGGGCGTCGCCGGCAAGGCTGTAGTGGATTTTGCCCATGAACTGGCGCGTCTGGGGCACGAGTCCATCGTGATCTCCGGCGGCGGTGAACTGGTGCCGCGCCTGACCCTGCGCGGCGGCCGGCATTTCCAGATGCCGCTGCACAGGCGCTCCCTGTGGTCCCTGCGCCTTGTCGGGCGCCTGCGCAGGCTGCTCACTGAATTGCAGGCGGACGTCGTGCACGCGCACGAGCCGCTGCCGGCCTGGATCACCTGGCTGGCCTGGCGGGGAATGCCCGAGGACGGCCGCCCGCGGCTGGTGACCGGGGTGACGCAGCTCCACGGGCGGAACTTTTACGACGCCATCCTGGCTTCCGGTGAGCGGGTGGTCGCGGTTTCCCAGGCGGTGGCGGACAGGCTGCAGCGGAACTTTGCCCGCCGCTTGCGCCAGTCGCCACAGGTGATCCACCCGGGCGTCAATACCAGGGAGTTTGACCGCAAGGCGCCGGTTTCCGGCCAGTGGCAACTGCGCCTGCTCAATGACTACCCCCAGTTGGAGGGGCGGCACTGGCTGCTGATGCCGGCGGATCTGGCGCCGGACAAGGGACAGGATACCTTCCTGCGGCTGCTGGCGGCCATTGCCCGGCGGCGGGAGGATGTCTTCGGCCTGGTGGTCGGCGCCGCGCCCGGGGGCGGTGAGAAGTACGCCCGCCGGCTCGAGCGCCTGGCGATGGATCTCGGTCTGAGCGACAAGGTGCTGTTTCTCGGCGAGCGCCGCGACAGGCGCGAACTCTACGCCAGTTCACAAATCACCTATCAGCTGTGTGCCGGGCCCGGGGATCTCGGCGTAACCGCCGCCGAGGCTCTGGCGATGCACTGCCCGGTGGTCGCCTACAGCGACGGCGACGCGGCGGAAATTCTGCAGCGCTGTTTCCCGCAGGGGCTGGTCGAGCGCGGAAACCTGGATGCGCTGGTGGCGGTGAGCCTGGAGATTCTCGACAAGCCGCAGCCCGTCCGCTTTCAGGGCTTCAGCCACGAGGATAGCGCCGCCCAGACACTGGCGTTGTATCGCGAGCTGTGCGGCTCGGCATGATGCGCGGGATGCTGTAGCGCCCCCGCGGGTGGAGGCGTTATGCGAGCAGCTGCGTGTAGACCCGCCAGATGGCCCGCGCCATAGTGTCCAGCGTGAGTTCCCGCGCCGCGCGCGTGAATACCGGGGTGAAATCGTCGCGCAGGGCCCGCTCGCTTCGCAGCGCGAAGCGCAGCTTCTGAGCCAGATATGCGGCTTCCAGGTTGTCCAGCAGGTACGCGGGGGGGAGGTATTCCTCGGCGTTGCCGACACGGCAGGAGAGGACCGGGCAGCGGTTCAACAGTGCCTCCACCAGCGGGTAGGGGGTGTCTTCGCTCCCGAGCGGAATGATCAGCAGACTCGCGGCGCGCATAAAGGCGCCGACATCGTCGCTGGCACCGGCAAACCGCACGCGCGGGCCGAGTTGCAGTTGTTGGCTGAGCCGTTCCAGGCCGGCCCTTTCCACGCCGTCGCCGAGCACCATCAGGCGCAACTGTGGAATCTCCGCCACTGCCTGCAGCAGCGGCTCAATACTCTCGCGTTTGAGGCGGCGCATGTATACCAGCGCGCAGGGGACCGGCCCCAGATCCGTTTTCATCTCTGTGGAAGCGGGGGTGATACCGTTCGGGATAATCTCCCAGTGCAGGCGCGAGTTGGCGACTGCGGCGCGGCTGATTGCGATGCGCGCGGCGAAGGCGCTGGCGAGCTTGTCGCGCGGGTGGCGGACATTGTGGCGCGTGATGACCTGTCGCGTCTCGGTGTACTTCTGAACCGCCGCCAGCAGCTGCGCCGATTTGCTGCCGTGACCGTGGGCGATCTGGTATTCGCCGGCGCGGATATGGTTGGCGAGGCGCCAGACCAGCGTCGGGTGGTGGCGGCTGCGGTCCGTGTTCAGCGGGACAAAGTGCACGCGTTCGTCGAGTGCGTTCCGGTAGCGCGGGTGGGCGATGACGGAGATCTTCGCGTCGGTATTGCGCGCCTGCCAGCGCGAGAGGTCCGCGACATGCTTTTCCATACCGCCGTGTTCGCGGCTCGCGATCAGGTGGCAGATGCTGTCGATCCGGCGCTCCCGGATGCGTGTCTGTTGCCGGAGCGACGCCCGCTCATCCGTTGAATCGGCCAGTTTCTGTCGATATGCCGCCGGACCTTCAGTAGCCATGCTTCCCCCTTTTTGCGACAGGTATTGTGGCGGGCGGCCATTGCAGGCTTTTGACGGATTTGTGACGGCTGGGTGGTGTTTTTAGAAATTGAAGTGGCCGTTCAGGGAGGCAAAATCGAAGCCCGGATTGGGGGTGTTGGTATAGGCGTTGGAGAAGTGGCTGTAGCGCAGCGACAGGGTATAGCCGCCCTGCCAGCGGTAGCCGCCGGCGAAGTGCAGCGCGAAATTCGGCTTGGTGGACAGCTGGATATCGCCGAAATCCCGGTTGCTCAGGTAGGCGGCGCCGACGCCGAATTCGCCGAATACACCCTGTGCATCCCGCTGTGGATACCAGCGCAGCACCGGTTTCACCTCGAAGATATTCTGGCGTTGCCGCTCGCCGCGGTGGCTGAGGCGCATATGCGAATAGCTGCCCTGGACCCACCATTGCCAGCGCCCGGAGCCGTTCTGGAACTCGGAAAACAGATAGGCGTAATTGATCCCGGCCATATCCGCACCGGAAATGGAGTTTTGCTGGATCAGCGCATCCCCGAGTCCTTTGCCGGCGCTGACGATCAACTCCTGCTCCGCGTAGGCACTGGATATTGTAAGGGCGCTGCCGAGCGCGGTGGCGGCGAAGAGGAAAGGGGTGGTCGGTGCGGTGGCGGAATTTCTGCGCATGACGGATTGCTTACTGCTCGTTTGAAACAGTAACTAAGCCTAGCGGCATCTGGGCCGATAACAAGCCCGCCCCGGTTAGCGCCACTGGCGCTTCAGCTGTCGCAGGGCGTCCGAGTGCAGCTGGCGCGCACGCTCCTGGCTGAGGCCCAGCTGTTCACCGATAACGCGGAAGGAGCAGTCGCGATCGGAGATAAGTCCGTAGCGCAGACTCAGCACCGTGCGCTGTCGCGCGGGCAGGCGCGCCACCGCCTCGCGCAGCCGCTCCGCCAGCTCCTGGTTGGTGACCAGTTCATCGGTGTTGTAGAGCTCGTCCGCGGGGGCATAGTCCAGGCGCGTGCTGCTCTGATCGTCCGCCACCGGGTCGTCCAGGGAGCCCGTTGGCCCCGGCAGTTTCAACAGACTCTGGATACGCTCGAGATCCAGGCCGGTGTACTTGGCCAGGTTTTCATCCGAGGCCGGCAGACCATCTGCGCGCACATCGCCGATGGCGCGGTAGATGGCTCGCAGGTCGTCCTGCACATTGGCCGGTTGGCGCACCAGGTCTTCGTTGCGGCGCAGTGCCAATTGGATTTCCTGCTGTATCCACCAGTAGGCGTAGGTGGAGAAGCGGTAGCCCATCTGCGGCTTGAAGCGCTCTATGGCTTTCATCAGGCCGACATTGCCCTCCTGAATCAGGTCGATAAAGGGTACGGAGGGATTGCGAAAGCGCTTCGCGATGGCGATGACCAGGCGCAGGTTGCACTGGATCAGTTTCTTGCGCTGCGCCTGGAAGCGCCGCAGTAGGCTCTGCATGGCGCTGCGGTCGCGCCGCGGCAACTTGTCCGACGCCAGCAGTTCCTCGGCGTGGGCAATGATCAGGCCGTGATCATAGGCGCCGGTGCTGCCCCGCTGTTCCACGCCTTCGCTGCGCAGCTGCACGAGCTCCACGCCACGCTTTTGCAGCAACGCGATCAGCTTGTCTTCCAGATCCCGCAGCAGGCAGGTGGTGGTGTGCTCTTCTTCGGGCGTCAGCAGTTCCAGCCGGTATAGGTGCTTCAGATAGCTCTGCATCGGCGTGCTGGCACTGTCCGCTGCCGCGTCCTCCGCCGGCGGTACCTCGGCCGGATCGGCCTCGCTACCATTGGCGATACGCGCTGCGGCGTCTTCAGTGGCATCTCCGAGGGGCGTGTCCCCGGACTGCTGGGCGTCTGTGTCCTTCAGCCATGCTTCATCCCTTGAGTAAAAATTTTCTCGGGACAAGAGAGTAAACCTTTTGTTGGCTGTGTGACCGCCCGGCAACCGCGCCCGGGAGGAGGCAGTCGCTTGGCGTGTGATTCATTTTGAATATAGATGAATGTGGAAAAGCGCGCCGCACTATGTCTGACCGGGGGGTTTTGTTTCGGCGCCTCGGTCAGGGTCAGCGGTGCGAGTTGGCAGGCGGTTTGAATCGGCGGTGGTCTCCCGCCGTGGTTCTCGGTTACGTAGAGGGGCCCGTCTGTCGTCGGGCCCCGGGGCGATCCGTTCCTTACTGGATCCGTTTGACGCGGATTTTGCGCCCGCCATCCGCCTGCTTCATAAAGAAGGAGCCGAACAGGCCGCGCTCGATGATCACCGAATCGCCGTTGTCCCAGTTGACGCGGGCGGTGTCGTTCTGCCGCCAGATCTGGCCGTTGTCCAGCGTGATCAGCAGCTTGCCGTAGGCGGCCTCCCGGATCTCGGTGACGGTCGCCTCGATGGATTCTGGGGCTTCCTCGATCACGCGTTTTTGCTCCTGGCCGAAGATCTGTTCGGCGTGCCGCTCGACGGAGCGGCTCAGCGCGTCGTAGCAGGTCAGGCGCTCGGCGTCGGCCTCGATGGTTGCGCAGCCTTTCAGCTGTTTGCTCAGGGAGTCCGCGCCCGCACCCGCCGCCAGCAGGGACAGGAGCGGAATCATCAGCAGAGTTCGCATAATGTCAGTTCCGCAAGTTGAGTTAGGCGAATTCTGCCCGAGCGGGTGGGAATCGACAAACGAAAATGTGTTGAATGTCACATTTTTGCCCAGATCGGCGTGGAACAATAGGCTGCGCAAATAATCATAAATTCACACTATTCAGGGGTCGGAGAATGAAGAAACTCATTGTTCCCGCTGTCGCTATTGCCGCCATCGGTGGTTATTTCTACTACCAGAATATGGAGCCCGCCACTTCCGAAGAGGTCATCGCCCAGGAAGTGGAGTCCGCCGTGGAGGAGGCCGGTACGGCAGCGGAGGATGCCGCTGCGGCGGATGTTGTGGCCAGCAACGAGATGATGGAAGTCGAGGGCGATATCTTCGCCGATGCTCCCGAACATATGATGGACACCGCCGAGGGAGCCGAGGAAGTGGCCGAAGAGGCGGCGGACGAAATGCCGGAAGAGGAGATAGATCACGCGGAGGAGTAGTTCGCGATCAATCGAATCCGCCGCAACAATACCCGGGCTGGCCCCGGGTATTTTTTGCGCGAAGGGGGCGGGGAACGGCGTCGCTACCCCTGGGCGTTAAACTGCTTGCCGCTCACGCCGCGGCTGTCGTCCCCCATCAGGTACAGGTAGGTGGGCATTATGTCTTCCGGCGCCGCCACTGATTTCGGATCCTCGGCCGGATAGGCGGCGGCGCGCATGTTGGTGCGGGTGGCGCCGGGGTTGACGCTATTGGCGCGGATATTGGAGACCCCGTCCAGCTCATCGGCCAGCACCTGCATCAGCCCCTCGGTGGCGAACTTGGAAACCGAGTAGGCGCCCCAGTAGGCGCGCCCTTTGAGGCCTACGCCGGAGCCGGTAAAGACAATCGAGCCTGCCTCCGACTTCTCCAGCAGCGGCAGCAGGGCTTTGGTCAGGCCGAAGGCCGCGTTCACGTTGACCTGCATCACCTGCTGCCAGGTGCCGAAGTGGTAGTTGGCGATGGGGGTGCGCTGGCCGAGCAGGCTGGCGTTGTGCAGCAGGCCGTCGAGGCGGCCGAACTCCTGCTCCACCGCCTCGGCGAAGTGCTCGAAGGTTTCGATGCGCGCCTCGTTCAGATCCATCGGGAATATCGCCGGTTGCGGTCCGCCGGCCGCTTCGATTTCGTCGTAGACCATCTCCAGTTTGGGCGTGGTGCGGCCGAGCAGTATGACGGTGGCGCCGTGGGCGGCGAAGGTCTTGGCCGCGGTCTTGCCGATACCGTCACCGGCGCCGGTGATCAGGATGATCTTGTCCTTGAGCAGGTCTTTGGGGGCGCGATAGTCGCCGATAAATTCAGACATAACAATTCCAAAAATTTGAGGCCCGATTGTGGCTCGTGGCGTCCCCGCTGCCGGTGGCCTTTTGCGGGACGTGCCGTGAATACATCCGTGTAGGCTTGTCGGCGAGGTCCCTCTCGCCGACACTCCCACAAAAGGCCACCGGCATCAGGGCCTTCGCATATAACTCAATTGTTAATTTCGAGTCCCGAGTAACACTTTAAGTTTAAAGATAGTGTTGCTGCAGCAACGGCCAGATTTCCTCCGCCGAGTCCACCAGGTGGTCCGCCTTCCAGTTGGCCGGGTCGTCGCCGTTATCGATATAGCCATAGCTGCAGGCGATGGTGGGCATACCGGCGGCGCGGCCGGCGGCGATATCCCGCTCGTGGTCGCCTACGTAAACCGCTTGCCGCGGATCGCAGCCGATCTGGCGGCAGGCGAGCAGAACCGGCTCCGGGTCCGGCTTGCGGTTGGTGACATGGTCCGGGCAGACGACGGCGCCCGGCGCCGGCAGGTGTGAGAAGGCCTGCATCAGTGGCACCGTGTAGGCCTCGGGCTTGTTGGTCACTATGCCCCAGGCGATATCGTTTTCTGCCAGGTTGTTGAGCAGTGCCTCGATGCCGGGGAAGGGCACTGTCTTTTCGGCCAGATGCGCGAGGTACAGGTCCAGCAGGCGCTGGCGCAGCCCGTCGAAGGCGGGGTCGCCTTCGTCTTTGCCGAAGCCGAGTCTGACCAGCGCGCGGGCGCCGTTGGAGACCACCGAGCGGATGGTGTCGTCGGGCAGCGGCGGTAGCTGTTCCTGCTGGCGCAGCTGGTTCAGTACCACGATAAAGTCCGGCGCCGTATCGAAGAGGGTGCCGTCCAGATCAAATAAAACTGCTTTCATTCCCGTTCCGGTTTGGTTGCATGCACCAGATAGTTTACATCCACGTCCCGCGGGTTCAGCTTGTAGCTGCGGGTCAGGGGGTTGTAGGTCATGCCGGTGATATCGCGGATTGCCAGGCCGGCCTCGCGCAGCCAGGCGCCCATCTCGGAGGGGCGGATAAACTTTGCGTACTCGTGGGTGCCCTTGGGCAGCAGGCGCAGCACATACTCGGCGCCGACCACGGCGAAGAGCCAGCCTTTGGCGGTGCGGTTGATGGTGGAGAAAAACAGCTGGCCGCCGGGTTTGACCAGGTCCGCGCAGGCGCGGATCACCGAGGCCGGATCGGGCACATGTTCGAGCATTTCCAGGCAGGTGACGATATCGAAGCTGGCCGGCTGTTCCCTGGCCAGCTCTTCGACCGGCATGCGGCGGTAGTCCACCTGGACACCGCTCTCCAGCGCGTGCAGCTTGGCCACGTTCAGCGGTGCCTCGCCCATATCGATGCCGGTCACCTGGGCGCCGCGCTGGGCCATGGCCTCGGTCAGTATGCCGCCGCCGCAGCCGACATCGAGCAGCTTTTTACCGGCTACCGGTGCGCGCTGGTCGATATAGTTGGCGCGCAGCGGATTGATTTCATGCAGTGGTTTGAACTCGCCCTCGCGGTCCCACCAGCGGCTGGCGAGCTGTTCGAATTTGGCGATTTCCGCCGGGTCGACGTTGTTGGTTGCTTCGGCCAAGTTTGTGGTCCTAGGTTGGTTTCGTGGCGGCGCTGCTGCCGGTAGCCTTTTGCAGGAAACGCCGTGTATACATCCCTGTAGGCTTGTCGGCCGGGTTCCTCCGGCCGACAGTCCTGAAAAAGGCTACCGGCAGCGGGCCTTCGCATCTGATTTCGATATTCTTTCCGGTATCCCGGGTTCCGACTCCCGGTCAAACTTGGCCGGCGATTCTAGCACGCCACATCTGCGCCCGCTGAACCACCTCGGCTTCATTCATGGTTTGTAGCTGGCGATCTTTCAGCAGCTGCCTGCCGGCGACCCACACATCGCTGACATTGTGCCCGCTGCCGGTATAGATCAATTGCGATATCGGGTCGTGCAGCGGCTGCTGCTCGAGTCCGCCCAGATAGACGGCGGCCAGATCCGCGCTCTTGCCCGCCTCGAGACTGCCGGTGACCTCGTCGATCCCCAGTGCCCGTGCGCCGTTGATAGTCGCCATCGCCAGGGCCCGATGAGCGGGCAGGGCGGCGGCGTCGCCGCTGACGGCCTTGGCCAGCAGGGCAGCGGTGCTGGCCTCGGCCAAGAGGTCCAGACCGTTGTTGCTGGCGGCGCCGTCGGTGCCCAGGGCCACGTTGATGCCGGCATCCAGCAGCGCGGCTGCGGGGCAGAAACCCGAGGCGAGTTTCAGGTTGGACTTGGGGCAGTGGGCCACATGGGCGCCGCTCGTCTGCAGCAATTCGATATCCCGCTCGTTCACCGCGGTCATATGTACGCACAGGGTCTGGGGGCCGAGCAGGCCCAGGCGCTGCAGTCGCTCGGTGGGGCGCTCGCCGGTCTCGGCCAGGGCGCGCTCCACTTCTCCGGCGGTCTCGTGCAGGTGCATCTGCACCGGGATCTGTGCCTCGGCTGCATAGATGGCAATCTTCTCCAGGGTGGCATCGCCCACCGTATAGGGGGCGTGGGGGGCGAAGACCACGTCGATGCGCTCGTGGGCCTTGTAGTCGTCGCGCAGGGCCAGGCCTTTCTGCAGCGCGTCGTCGCCGTCGCGGCTCCAGGGGGTGGGGGCGTCGATGATCGGGAAGGCGATCTGCGCGCGCACACCCGTCTCCCGCGCCACCAGGGCGGTGGCCTCGGGGAAGAAGTACTGGTCGGAGAAGGTGGTGGTGCCACTCCTTAGCATCTCCGCCACCGCCAGGCGGCTGCCGTCGGCGGCGAACTCCGGGTCCACCCATTTCTGCTCCGCCGGCCAGATGTGCTGCTGCAGCCACTCCATAAGCGGGCGGTCGTCGGCGAAGCCGCGCAGCAGGGTCATGGCGGCGTGGTTGTGGGTGTTGATCAGGCCGGGGATCAGCGCGTGGTGGTCGAGCCGGATCTCCTCTCTGGCCCGGTAGCGCGCGGCGGCTTCCGCGGCGGGCAGCAGGGCGAGGATCTTGCCTCCGTCGATGGCCAGCGAGCAATTTTCGTACACCTTCTGTTCGGGTACGACGGGAATGATCCAGCGGGCGTGTATCAGTGTGTCGATCATTTTGGGTTGCGTGCAAATCTTGAGGTTTTAGGGATGATACCAGTCTTGTCAGGGGCTTGGGCGCGGCTCCGCAACGGGCTCTCGGGCGGCAGCGCCTTCGTATTGCGCCTCGGTGTTCATTCGATTTTTGCTTTCGGTGGGCGGGCGGGGCTCGAAGGTTCACGCATAGGCCCTGGTGCCGGGGTTCGTTTGCGGGACTGTCTGCGAGAGGGGCCTCGCAGACAAGCCTCCAGGGATGGATTTACGGCGTGTCCCGTAAACGAACCCCGGCACCAGGGCCGCCCGGAGGCCCCTTAGAAGCTCGATCAGAAGCCGGGAGGCGTCTGGAAGCCCGCTATGGAACTCCAAGGCCACAGAGTCCCGCCGCCCAAATCTGTGGTAGAATCGCCCGCTTATCCGGGCCGGGTACAGCGTGTGTATTTGGGCCTGCCGTATAAAAAGGAACGCCGTAAGCCATGGGCGAATTAGCCAAAGAAATCTCTCCGATCAATATCGAAGAAGAACTCAAGCAGTCCTATCTCGACTATGCGATGAGCGTGATTGTGGGCCGTGCGCTGCCGGATGTGCGCGATGGTCTGAAGCCGGTGCACCGGCGCGTGCTCTACGCAATGAACGAACTGAAAAACGACTGGAACAAGCCGTACAAGAAGTCGGCGCGCGTGGTCGGCGACGTAATCGGTAAATACCACCCGCACGGCGACACCGCGGTCTACGACACCATAGTGCGCATGGCCCAGCCCTTCTCCATGCGCTATACCCTCGTCGATGGTCAGGGCAACTTCGGCTCCATCGACGGTGACAGCCCGGCGGCCATGCGTTACACCGAGATTCGCATGGACAAGCTGGCTCACGAGCTGCTGTCCGACCTGGACAAGGAAACCGTCAACTTTATCGACAACTACGATGGCTCCGAGCAGATGCCGGAAGTGCTGCCGTCGCGGGTGCCCAACCTGCTGGTGAACGGCTCCTCGGGGATCGCCGTGGGCATGGCAACCAATATTCCGCCGCACAATATGAGCGAGGTGGTCAGGGCCTGCCTGGCGCTGATCGACAACCCGGAGCTGTCCATCGACGAGCTGATGGAGTATATCCCGGGCCCGGACTTCCCCACCGGTGCCACCATCAACGGCCGCGCCGGCATACTGATGGCCTACCGCACCGGCCGCGGGCGCATCTACGTGCGTGCCAAGGCCGAGGTGGTGCGCGATGACAAGACCAACCGCGAGACGATCATCATCACCGAGATTCCCTACCAGCTGAACAAGGCGCGCCTGATCGAGCGCATCGCCGAGCTGGTAAAGGAGAAGAAGATAGAGGGTATCTCCGAGCTGCGCGACGAGTCCGACAAGGACGGCCTGCGCGTGGTGATCGAGCTGAAGCGCGGCGAGCTGGGCGATGTGGTGTTGAACAACCTCTACTCCCAGACCCAGCTGGAGAGCGTTTTCGGTATCAATATGGTGGCGCTGGTGGACGGCCAGCCCAAGGTGCTGAACCTGAAGGAGCTGCTGGAGCACTTTATCCGTCACCGCCAGGAGGTGGTCACCCGCCGCACCGTCTACCTGCTGCGCAAGGCGCGCGAGCGCGGCCATATCCTCGAAGGCCTGGCGATCGCCATCTCCAATATCGATCCGGTGATCGAGCTGATCAAATCCTCGCCGACCCCGGCGGATGCCCGCGAGGCGCTGCTGGCCAAAGGCTGGGCCGTGGGCGAGGTGCAGCAGTTCCTGGAGCGCGCCGGCGCTGACGCCTGCCGCCCGGACGATCTGCCGAAGGAGTACGGCCTGCGCGATGACGGCGCCTACTATCTGTCCCCGGCCCAGGCCCAGGCTATCCTGGAGCTGCGCCTGCACCGGCTGACCGGCATGGAACACGACAAGCTGCTGGCCGAGTACAAGGAGCGCCTGGAGCAGATCGCCGAGTACCTGCATATTCTCGGTAGTTTCGAGCGTCTGATGGCCGTGATCCGCGAGGAGCTGGAGGCCCTGGACAAGGAGTTCGGCGACGAGCGCCGCACCGATATCGTCGCCTCGCGCCAGGACCTGACCGTCGAGGACCTGATCACCCCGGAAGACAAGGTTGTGACCATCTCCCACAGCGGCTACGCCAAGAGCCAGCCGCTGGCGGACTACCAGGCCCAGCGTCGCGGCGGCATGGGCAAGTCCGCGACCCAGGTGAAGGACGAGGACTTCGTCGAGCACCTGCTGATCGCCAATTCCCACGACACCATCCTGTGCTTCTCCAACAAGGGCAAGGTGTACTGGCTGAAGGTCTACGAGGTGCCCACCGCCGGGCGCGCCTCCCGCGGCCGGCCGATGGTCAATATGCTGCCGCTGGAGGCCGACGAGCGCATCACCAGCATGCTGCCGGTGTCCGAGTACGATGAGGACCACTTTATTTTCTTCGCCACCGCCAACGGCACCGTCAAGAAGACGCCGCTGTCCGCCTTCGCGCGGCCGCGCAGTGTCGGCCTGAAAGCCATAGAGCTGGAGGAGGGCGACCGCCTAGTGGCCACCGCCATCACCGACGGCAGCCGCGATGTGCTGCTGCTCACCAGCGCCGGCAAGGCGGCGCGCTTTGCCGAGGAGAATGTGCGCTCCATGGGGCGGGTGTCCCGCGGCGTGCGCGGCATCCGCATGGCCGAGGGCGTGTCTGTCATTGCGATGGTGATCCCGGAGGAGGGCGGCTCGGTGATGATGGTCACCGAAAACGGCTACGGCAAGCGCACCGCCACTGCCGACTTCCCGACCAAGGGCCGCGGCACCCAGGGCGTGATCGCCATCGCCGAGAGCGAGCGCAACGGCGCGCTGGTGGGCGCCTGCCAGGTACACCCGGGGGAGGAGATAATGCTGATCTCCGATCAGGGCACCCTGGTGCGCACCCGCGTCGACGAGGTCTCGGTACTGGGTCGCAACACCCAGGGGGTGCGGGTCATCCGCCTCAAGGCCGGCGAGAAGCTGGTCGGCCTGGCGCGCATCCAGGAGACGGAAGACGAAGACGAGGGCGGGGAGGTGTGAACCCCGTACAGGCTTACAGAAAAGGCTGCGATTCTCGCGGCCTTTTTTGACTCCGGCGCCCTAATAATCGCGCTATTGGGTGATGCGCTTTTCCCTTTTGGGGATTTTTGCGTCGGTTTATCTAGTTAACTTTGTAACCAATTTTTGCTGCCCTTCTGGAAGTTGATTTATGAGGAAGTTTAATTTCTGCGCCGGCCCCGCCGCGCTGCCGGAACCGGTCCTGCTTCAGGCGCAACAGGAGCTGCTCGACTGGGGTGGCCGCGGCTGTTCGGTGATGGAGGTCAGCCACCGCTCGCCGGAATTCGTCGAGGTGGCCGAGCGCGCCGAGCAGGATTTGCGTGACCTGCTGTCGATCCCGGACAACTACAGGGTGCTCTTCCTGCAGGGGGGCGCCACCGGGCAGTTCAGCGCCGTGCCCTGGAACCTGTTTGGTAGCGGCGAGCGGGTGGCCGACTATATTCATACAGGCCAGTGGGCGGACAAGGCGATCAGGGAGGCCGGGCGCTACGGTCGGGTCAATATCGTCGCCTCCAGCGAGGACCGCAATTTCACCTATGCGCCGGGACCGGACAGCTGGCGGCAGAGCGAGAATGCGGCCTATTTCCACTATACGCCCAACGAGACCATCGGCGGCGTGGAGTTCGATTATGTGCCGGAGGTGCGCTGTCCGCTGGTGGCGGATATGTCGTCGAACATACTGTCGCAGCCAATTCCGGTGGAAAAATTCGGTGTGATCTACGCCGGCGCGCAGAAGAATATAGGCCCTTCCGGTATCGCAGTCGTGATTGTGCGCGACGACCTGTTGGACCGCACGGTCGACGGTATTCCCCGCAGCCTGAGCTGGAAAATCGCGGCGGATGCGGGCTCCATGGACAATACCCCGCCCACCTTTGCCTGGTATCTGTCCGGCCTGGTATTCCGGTGGCTGAAGGCGCAGGGCGGGGTCGAGGCGATGGCGAGGTTGGCGGAACAGAAATCGACGCTGCTGTACGACTTTATCGACGGCAGCGATTTCTATTCCAGCCCGGTGGAAAAGACCAGCCGCTCGCGCATGAATGTGCCCTTCGTGCTGGCGGACGAGCGCCTCGACAAGGAATTCCTGCGGCAGGCCGAGGAGGCCGGGCTGCTGAACCTGAAGGGCCACCGCTCCGTCGGCGGTATGCGCGCCTCGCTGTACAACGCGGTGCCGCTGCAGGCGGTGGAGGCGCTGGTGGCCTTTATGGCCGACTTCGAAAAGCGCTGCGGATAATTGGTTTCAGCAGGACTCAGTGGCGGGCCCGCTGCCGGCGGCTTTTTGCGGTGGCTTATCAATTCGATGGAGAAATGTAGGCAGAAAGGATGACAGAGGAAATCGTGAGCAGCGACCAGCGCCTGCTGGAACTGCGCGACCGTATCGACGAGATAGACAGCGAAATCGCGCGTCTGATCAGCGAGCGCGCCGAGTGCGCGCTCGAGGTGGCGGAAGTGAAAAAGGCCACCGGTGAGGACGCCCTCTACTACCGGCCCGAGCGCGAGGCGCAGGTGCTGCGCCGCGCGATGGAGCGCAACAAGGGGCCGCTGACCGACGAGGAGATGGCGCGGCTGTTCCGCGAGATCATGTCCGCCTGCCTGGCGTTGGAGGAACCGGTCAAGGTGGCCTACCTGGGCCCCGAGGGCACCTTTACCCAGCAGGCGGCACTGAAGCATTTCGGCCACTCGGCCCAGAGCCGCCCGCTCGCCGCCATCGACGAGGTGTTCCGCGAGGTGGAGGCCGGTGCGGCCAACTACGGCGTGGTGCCGGTGGAGAATTCCACCGAGGGGGTGATCAACCACACTCTCGACAACTTTATGAACTCGAATCTGAAGATCTGCGGCGAGGTGGAGCTGCGTATCCACCACCACCTGATGATCTCGGATATCACCCGCCCGGATTCGATTACGCGTATCTACTCCCACGCCCAGAGCCTGGCCCAGTGCCGCAAGTGGCTGGACGCCCACTACCCGAACGTGGAGCGGGTGGCCGTGGCCAGCAACGCCGAGGCGGCGAAAAGGGTGAAGGGGGAGTGGAATGCGGCCGCCATCGCCGGCGATATGGCCGCCGAGCTCTACGGCCTCTCGGTGCTGGCGGAGAAGATCGAGGACCGTCCGGACAATTCCACCCGTTTCCTGATTATCGGCACCCAGGCGGTGCCCGCCAGCGGTGATGACAAGACCTCACTGATGGTGTCCATGCGCAACGAGCCGGGTGCGCTGCACGATCTGCTGGAGCCCTTCCGCCGCCACAATGTCGATCTGACCCGGGTGGAGACGCGCCCGTCCCAGTCCGGTAACTGGACCTATGTGTTCTTTATCGATTTCAAGGGGCACCGCGACACGCCGGAGATCGCCGCGGCGCTGCAGGAGGTGGGCGCCTGCGCTTCGGATATGAAGGTGCTCGGCTCCTATCCGCGCGGGGTCCTGTGATGGGACGGCCCCTGATCGGGCGCCTGGTGGTGGTCGGTATAGGTCTGATCGGCGGCAGCCTGGCCCTGGCTCTGAAAGCCGCCGGCGCCTGCCGCGAGGTGATCGGCGTAGCGCGCCGGGCGCGCACCTGCGAGCAGGCGCTGGCGCTGGGCATCGTCGATCGCGCGGTGACCGACCTCGGCGAGGTGCTGGAGCAGCTGGCGCCCGGCGACGTGGTGTTTATCGCGGTGCCGACCCTCGCGGTGGAACCGGTATTTGCCGAGTTGCGCGACAAACTGCCCGCCGGCGTGACAGTTACCGACGGCGCCAGCGTCAAGGGCAGTGTGATCGCCGCAGCGGAAAGGGTCTGGGGGCGGGTGCCGGAATTTCTGGTGCCGGGTCACCCTATTGCCGGTTCGGAGAAGAGCGGCGTGAGCGCCGCTCGGGACGACCTGTATGTCGATCACCGCATTATCCTGACGCCGCTGGAAGAGACAGATCCGGACCAGCTGCGGCTGGTCGAGCAGATGTGGCGCGCGGCCGGTGCCGAGGTGCTGGAAATGCCGGTGGACGAGCACGACGAGGTGCTGGCGGCCACCAGCCATCTGCCCCATGTGATTGCCTACGGCCTGGTGGACACCCTGGCCCACGATGCCGAGAACGAAAATATCTTCCGCTACGCCGCCGGCGGTTTCCGCGATTTCACCCGCATTGCGTCCAGCGATCCGGTCATGTGGCGGGACATCATGTTGGCGAACCGCGATGCGATCCTGAAGGCAATCGACCTCTACAGCGCCAATCTGGACGCGCTGCGCAGCGCCATAGCCGCCGGCGACAGCGAACAGCTGATGGGCGTCTTCACCCGCGCCAAGGCGGCGCGGGACCACTTTACAAAAATGTTGGCCAAAAAAGCGTATACAGAGCCTATGCAAGCACAGGAAGTTACATTTATCGCGCAGCCGGGCGGCTCCGTCAGTGGCAAACTGCGGGTCCCCGGCGACAAGTCCATGTCCCACCGCTCCATTATGTTGGGCTCACTGGCCGAGGGGGTCACCGAAGTGGAGGGCTTCCTCGAGGGGGAGGATGCCCTGGCGACGCTGCAGGCGTTCCGCGACATGGGGGTGGTGATCGAGGGGCCGACGGATGGCCGGGTACTGATTCACGGCGTCGGACTGCGCGGCCTGCAGGCGCCGCCGGGGCCCCTGTACCTGGGCAACTCCGGCACCTCCATGCGCCTGCTGGCGGGGCTGCTGGCCGGCCAGGATTTCGACGTGACCCTGACCGGGGATGAATCCCTGTCCAAGCGGCCGATGAACCGGGTGGCCGATCCGCTGCGCGAGATGGGCGCGGAAATCGAAACGGGCCCGGAGGGGCGCCCGCCGCTCGTGATCAAGGGTGGGCGCAAGCTTCAGGGTATCGACTACCGGCTGCCGATGGCCAGTGCCCAGGTGAAATCCTGTGTGCTGCTCGCCGGCCTCTACGCCGATGGCGAGACCAGCACCACCGAGCCGGCGCCGACCCGCGACCACACCGAGCGCATGCTGCAGGGATTCGGCTACGAAGTGCAGCGCGACGGCGCCCGCGCCACCCTGCGCGGCGGCGGCAGGCTGACCGCGGCCAGGATAGACGTGCCGGCGGATATCTCCTCGGCCACCTTCTTTATGGTGGCCGCCGCCATAGCGCCCGGCTCCGATGTGCTGCTGGAGCATGTGGGCATCAATCCGACCCGCGACGGCGTGATCAACATACTGCGGCTGATGGGCGCGGATATCGAATTGCTGAACCGCCGCGAGGTCGGCGGCGAGCCGGTGGCGGATATCCGCGTGCGCCACGCGCCGCTCAAGGGGATTCGCATCCCGGAGGAGCAGGTGCCTCTGGCCATCGATGAGTTCCCGGCGCTGTTTGTCGCCGCCGCCTGCGCCGACGGCGAGACGGTGCTGACCGGCGCCGAGGAGCTGCGGGTCAAGGAGAGCGACCGCATCCAGGCCATGGCCGACGGCCTGCGCATTCTCGGCGTCAACGCCGAACCGACGCCGGACGGCATAGTGATCCAGGGGGTGGGCGAGGGGACCGTTTTTGGCGGCGGCACCGTCGACAGCCTCGGCGACCACCGCATCGCCATGTCTTTCGCCGTGGCATCCCTGCGTGCCCGCGATACAATCCGCATCCTGCACTGCGCCAACGTGGCGACTTCGTTCCCGAATTTTGCCGAATTGGCGACGCGCGCAGGCCTGAAATTGCAGTTGGCCTGATTCGGGGCTCGAGGCTCGAAAAGAATACTGAAACGTGACGTGAAGGCCCTGCTACCGGTGGCCGCTTACAGGCAGTTGAAGCCTGCAAGTCCGATCGCGGCCACGGGCCGCTCCTACAAAAAGAGAATTGCGCAAATCATTCTATGAGCGAAACTGAAAACCTCCCGCCGGTCATTACCATCGACGGACCCAGCGGTTCCGGTAAAGGCACCATCGCCAAGCTGCTGGCGGAAAAGCTGAACTTCTCCCTGCTGGATTCCGGTGCCCTCTACCGCCTGACCGCGCTGGCGGCACTGGAGCGCGAAGCGGATCTGACCGACGAGGCGACACTGACCGACATCGCCGCCAACCTGGATATCCGCTTCGAGCTGCGCGACGGCGAAGTCGCGGCGCTGCTGGAGGGGCGGGACGTGAGCCGCGATATCCGCATGGAGCGGGTCAGCATGGCCGCGTCCAAGGTGGCCGCCATGCCCGGCGTGCGCGCGGCGCTGCTGCAGCGCCAGCGGGACTTCCGCCGGGCGCCCGGACTGGTGGCCGACGGGCGCGATATGGGCACCACGGTGTTTCCCGACGCGCCGGTCAAAATCTTCCTGACCGCCAGCGCGGAAGAGCGCGCCCGGCGCCGCTGCGAGCAGTTGCGGCAGAAGGGGGTTTCTGTTAGCCTCCGCGACCTGCTGGAGGACATCCGCGCCCGCGACGCGCGCGATATGAACCGCGCCGCCTCCCCGCTGGCCCCCGCCGAAGATGCGGTGGAGCTGGACAGTACCGGGGTGGATATCGACGGAGTCCTGCAGACGGTGCTGCAACTGGTGCGCGATCGGATCCGTATCCGCGGCGCAGGATAACAGCAGCTATATAGACAGTTTTTAACGACAGCGGCCGGGATCAGCCAGAATTGCCCGGCCGTTGTTGTAATCCGACCCGCGTGCTGGCAGCGCGGTGGGGTCGCGGCTGGCGGTTGACTAAACTGAACAGTTACCAACGGCTGGGCCCATATCTATAGGTAATGTAATGAGCGAGAGCTTTGCTGAACTATTTGAAGAGAGCCTGAAAAGCGTAGAGATGGCCCCCGGTTCCATCGTGACCGGTGTGGTGATCGACGTGGACAAAGACTGGGTGACCGTGCACGCGGGCCTGAAGTCCGAAGGCGTTATCCCCGCAGCCCAATTCATGAACGAAAAGGGCGAGGTGGACCTGCAGGTGGGCGACGAAGTACAGGTGGCCCTGGAAGCAGTTGAAGACGGCTTCGGTGAGACCCGTCTGTCCCGCGAAAAAGCCAAGCGCGCTGAAGCCTGGAAGATCCTCGATGCGGCTCACGCTGCCGACGAAGTGGTCAAGGGCGTTATCAGCGGTAAGGTTAAAGGTGGCTTTACTGTCGACGTGGCCAATATCCGCGCATTCCTGCCCGGTTCTCTGGTGGACGTTCGCCCGGTACGCGACACCGCGCACCTGGAAGGCAAAGAGCTCGAGTTCAAGGTCATCAAGCTGGACGCCAAGCGCAACAACGTTGTGGTATCCCGCCGCGCCGTGATGGAGGCCGCGACTTCCGAAGAGCGCGAGGCCCTGCTGGCCAGCCTGCAGGAAGGTATGACCGTGAAGGGTGTGGTGAAGAACCTGACCGACTACGGTGCCTTCGTGGACCTGGGCGGTATCGACGGCCTGCTGCACATCACCGATATGGCCTGGAAGCGCATCAAGCATCCGAGCGAGATCGTCAATGTCGGCGACGAGATCGAGGTCAAGGTGCTGAAGTTCGACCGCGAGCGTTCGCGCGTCTCCCTGGGCCTGAAGCAGCTGGGCGAGGATCCGTGGGTATCCATCAAGCAGCGCTACCCGGAGAACAGCCGCGTCAAGGCGGTAGTGACCAACCTGACCGACTACGGCTGCTTCGCCGAGCTGGAGGAGGGTGTCGAGGGCCTGGTACACGTTTCCGAAATGGACTGGACCAACAAGAACATCCACCCGTCCAAAGTTGTCAATGTCGGCGACGAGATCGAGGTGATGATCCTGGATATCGACGAAGAGCGCCGCCGTATCTCCCTGGGCATCAAGCAGTGCCAGGAGAACCCGTGGGATGCCTTCGCGCGCAAATTCGCCAAGGGCGACAAGATCTCCGGCAAGATCAAGTCCATCACCGATTTCGGTATCTTTATCGGCCTGGACGGCAGCATCGACGGCCTGGTGCACCTGTCCGATATCTCCTGGAACGAGTCCGGCGAAGAAGCCGTGCGCAAGTTCAAGAAGGGCGACGAAATCGAGACCGTTATCCTGGGTATCGACTCCGAGCGCGAGCGTATCTCCCTGGGTATCAAGCAGCTGGAATCCGATCCCTTCTCTGACTATGTGGCGGCCAATGATCGCGGCAGCATCGTCAAGGGCACCGTGAAGGAAGTTGACGCCAAGCAGGCGGTCATCACCCTGGCGGACGAAGTCGAAGGCGTGCTGCGCGCTTCCGAAATCAGCCGCGACAAGGTCGAAGATGCCCGCAACGTGCTGAAAGAGGGCGAAGAGGTCGAGGCCAAGATCACCAGCGTGGACCGCAAGAACCGCGTGATCAGCCTGTCCATCAAAGCCAAGGATCAGGACGACGAGAAGCAGGCCATCAAGGATCACAGCAAGAAGCAGGCTGAGCAGGTTCAGCCGGCGACTATCGGTGACCTGATCAAGGCGCAGATGAACAACAAAGAGTAATAGGGAAACCCTGAAAAACTACTGCGCGTGCGCTGGCGGTGGCCGGCCACCCGCTCGCTACGTTTTTCGGGGCTCCCATAGCTCTTGGTTGTCAAAGGCCCTAAGTTGATTGTTTTGGGCTATTCGAGAGCCGGACTGGGTTGCCCAGTCCGGCTTTCTATTAGATGATTGCCGCTCTAATCTAGAATAATCAATGACTTACAAAAGGTTGCGGGGCGCATGACCAAATCCGAACTGATCGAAAGGATTGCGTTGAGGTTGGATCAGCTGCCGGTTAAAGATGTGGAACTGGCGGTCAAGGTGATGCTGGATACCATGTCCGATGTGCTGGCCCAGGGGGAGCGTATCGAGATTCGTGGGTTTGGCAGCTTTTCGCTACACTACCGCGCGCCGCGCACCGGTCGCAACCCTAAAACCGGGGATGCGGTAGCACTGGCGGGCAAATATGTACCCCATTTCAAGCCCGGAAAGGAATTGCGCGACAGAGTCAACCGGCGCATGCGCGATGAGCGTGTCACCGAAGTATGATTCACTTCCCCGGGCCAGTTGGCGGCGCCGTGAGGTGATGGGGCGGCGGCCGGAGGCATTGGTCCATTGAGGTTGTTGATTTGATCGCTCCTTGCGGAACGTGGAGGTTCCCTTGTCATTCTTGCGCTGGTTAATGCGTCTCGTCTACGGCTTGCTGGCTCTTTTGTGTATCGCCCTCGGTGTCTACTTCGCGGTCGACAACCCCGAGTCCATCACCCCGAATTTTGTCGGCTACGCCCTGCCCGCGGGCAGTGTGGGCTTCTGGCTGATCGGCTTCTTGCTGCTCGGCCTGTTGCTGGGCTTTATCGTCAGTCTGCTGCCGTTTTACGCCGAGCGCCGGCGCGCCCGCGGCCTCGAACGGCAGCTGCAGCGGCTGGAGCGGGAGCTCCAGACAGTACGCCGGCAAGTGTCCGCAGACTGAGGGCCTAGATGGTCGATCTAACCTTTTTCTTTTTTCTGCTCGCGGCCATCGCCATCGGCTGGTGGCTGGGGCGCCGCAGCACCAGAAAGAAAACGGACTGCAGCGATCAGCAGCAGGCCCTGGCGCGCTCCTACGCGCAGGGGCTCAACTATCTGTTGAGCGAGCGCCACGACGACGCCATCGATAAGTTTATCGATTCCCTCGAAGTCAGCAGCGCCACCTTCGACACCCACCTGGCGCTCGGCAATCTGCTGCGCAAGCGCGGCGAGCACGATCAGGCCATACGGGTGCACCAGAATCTGCTGGCGCGCCCCAGTCTGGCGCGTGCCAGCCAACAGAAGGCGCAACTGGAGCTGGCCCGGGACTATATCGCCGCCGGCTGGCTGGATCGCGCGGAGCGGCTGTTGCAGGAACTGGTGGAAACTTCCTCCGAGCTGCGCAATACCAGTCTCGAACACCTGGTGGAGGTCTACCGGGATGAGCGCGAATGGGCCAAGGCGATTCACGCGGTAAACCTGCTGCACGGCCGCCGCTTCAAGCGCCTTTCACCGGAGTGGGCGCCGGTGCAGGCGCACTTCTGCTGCGAACTCGCCGAGGAGGCGATCAACGGCAAGGACTACCTGAGTGCGCGCAAGCATATTGATGCGGCGCTCGGCTACGATCGCAACTCGGTGCGCGCAAACCTGCTCTGGGGCCGACTGGAATACCTGCTCGGCCGCCCGCGCGAAGCGATCAAGGTCCTGCAGCGGATTCCGAAACAGAATCCGGACTATATTCCCGAGATTCTCGAGCTGCTGATCACCTGTTACGAGGCGGTGGGGGACGAAAAGGGGCTGGACCGCTATCTGGAGTCCCTGCTGCGCGAGCACCCGTCGAACAGCGTGCTGATCGCTCTGACCGAGCGGATTCACCACCAGCAGAGCGAGGCCGCGGCGGCGGCCTTTATGGGCAAGCAGCTGGCTCTGCGTCCTTCGCTGCGCGGGTTGGGACATTTTCTCGACCTGCATATCGACAGCACCCAGGGCAGGGCGCGGGAAAATCTGTCGCTGCTCAAGACCCTGATCGACCAGTTGATCGCGAGCCGCCCCCACTACCGCTGCAACAATTGCGGCTTCTCCGGCAATCAGCTCCACTGGCTCTGTCCGAGCTGCAAGCACTGGGATTCGGTGCGCTCGGTGAAGGGTGTCGAGGGGGAGTAGGCCGCGCAATCCCATTTTCCGCGTCGCCAGAGCGGCGGCAGATTAAAGAGGTATAGTTTTGCAATCCCAGGTTTCTTCCCCGATCGTCGTGGCGCTGGATTACGACAGCGCCGAGGCCGCGCTGGCCATGGCGGATAAGCTGGATCCCTCCCTGTGCCGCGTCAAAGTCGGCAAGGAGCTGTTTACCGTTGCCGGTCCGCAGCTCGTCAGGGATCTCGTCTCCCGCAATTTCCAGGTGTTCCTCGACCTCAAGTTCCACGACATCCCCAACACGGTGGCCAAGGCGGTGGCTGCGGCCGCCGAACTGGGGGTGTGGATGGTGAATGTCCACGCGAGCGGCGGCACCCGCATGATGGAGGCGGCCGCCGAGGCGCTGCGGCCGTTCGGCGACAACAGGCCGCTGCTGATCGGGGTGACCGTTCTGACCAGCACGGCGCCGGAAGAACTTGCGGCCATCGGGGTAACCCGGGCGCTGGACGAACAGGTGCTGGCCCTGGCCGCGCTGGCGCAAGACTGCGGCCTGGACGGTGTTGTCTGCTCTGCGCGCGAGGCGCGGGCCCTGCGCGGGCAGTGTGGTGCGGGCTTTGCACTGGTCACTCCGGGGATTCGCCCGGCCGGGGCCGCCGCCGACGACCAGCGGCGCATAGTGACTCCGGCCCAGGCGCTGGACTGGGGCGCGGACTACCTGGTGATCGGCCGGCCGATCACCGCCGCGGCCGACCCCATGGCGGCTCTGCAACAGATACTGGCGGAGACCGGCGCGCGAGGGTAGGGAACCATTTTCCGTGTAATAGCGTGTAATCAATTAGTGGCCAAAGGGGCGCGGTGAACTGGTAAAGTGGCGCGGCTTGGGGAAGTAACAGCAGTCCCAGTGTGAAAACAATGGATCTTCACATGGAGTCAGCTATGAACTTTATCCGCACACCTCTCACCTTTGTATTCGCCGCCCTGTTGCTGGTTTTCTCCTCCGCCCAGGCGCTCGCCGAGGATACACAGGCAGATGCCACACAGATGGTCGCGGTTACGGTCAACCTGAACGAAGCCTCCGCCGAGGAACTGGCGGAGAAGCTCGAGGGAGTCGGCGCCGCGCGCGCGGAGATGATCGTAAAATACCGCGAGGAAAAGGGCCCCTTTACTTCGGTTGAGCAACTGCTGGAAATTAAGGGTATAGGAACGGTCACTCTGGAGAAGAATCGCGACAGGATTCAGCTCTGAGGTAAAAATCCGGACACAGTCGGCAGTACTGTAAGTGCCTGTCGGCTAGTGTCCGGGCAAAGAACAAAACTGGGTAGCACGGCAGATGGCGCGTTGGGTTGTATTGGGCGGCACTGGTTATATCGGCGAGGCGCTGTGTCTTCGCCTGAGATCCGCGGGACAGCGGGTGCTATCCGTGTCCCGTGCGCCCAGCGGCCCGGACGATTGCGACCATCTGTCGCTATCCCTGTCGGCCGGCACCGATTTCTCCTCCATTTTCCAGGCCGGGGACAGAGTCATCTACGCGGCCGGACTGGCCAGTCGTTCCGAGTGCGCGCGCCGGCCGGCGTTGGCGCGCTGGCTGAACAGCGATTGCCCGCTGCAGCTGCTGCGCTGTGCCGATGGCGCCGGCGCGGAGTCCTTCACCTATCTCTCCAGTGTAAAAGCGGTGCGCCCGCCGGTCGGCCGGGTCGCGGATGAGGATGCCGGCACCCCGGCATCGGACGCCTACGGTTACAGCAAGTGGCTCGGCGAGCGGCAGCTGCTCGGCGAACCGGCCCGCTGCCGTGTCAACCTTATCCGCCCCGCGTCCGTTTACGGTGGGGAATCGCCAAAAAGCGGCGGCAGGGCCGGGCGCTGGCGGCGGCGACTGCGCCGCTTCGGACGCCTGGCACCGCTACTGCCCGCCAGTGGTCGGCGCAGCTTTATCGGCTTGGAGGACCTGGTGCGGGCGATCGTATTGTTGGCGCAGGCGGAGCACTGCGACCGGCAGGTATATATCGCCGCGGAGCCCAATTACTACGACTTGGCCGGTATCGTCTCGGCGCTGACCGGTGAGCGCGTCAGGGCCAGTGAGCGGCTGACGCGGTTGCTGGGCACGCTGCTGCGCCCGCTGCGGGGCCTGCCTGTCGCGCGGACTCTACTGGAGCTGGAGCAGAGCGAGCTGTATAGTGCGGCACGTTTGCGCAGTGCGCTGCCCTGGAGAGCCGAGGGGCGCTACATTCAGTTCCTGCGGGGGGGATCGTGACCGAATTGTTGGGTGGGTGGCTGCCCCCCATTGTACTTGCGGCGGCGGTCAGCTATGGCCTGACAGCGCTGTTGCTGTCGAATATGCGCGAGTTCGCACTGGACCTGCCCAATCACCGCTCCATGCATCAGACGCCGGTTCCGCGTACCGGGGGTTGGGCGCTGGTGGCCGGCTGTGTGGTGGCACTGTTGGCGAGCCCCGTCTCCCTGCCTCTGCCGCTGCTCGCCGGGTTTGCCTTGCTGTTGGCGGTTTCCGCCGCCGACGACCTGGGGCACGTATCCGCGCGGGTGCGCTTTTCGATTCACCTGCTGTCGGTGGCATTGGTACTCACAGCTCTGCCGCAGGCGCTGATCTGGTGGTGGTATCCACTGCTGTTGCTGTGCGGTGTATGGATGATCAATCTGTACAACTTCATGGACGGCATGGACGGCCTGGCGGGCAGTATGACAGCGATCGGCTTTACTGCGCTGGGCCTGGTCTGCGCCCTGCGCGGGCAGGGGGATCTGGCCGGGGTCTGCGCGCTGTTGGTGGTCTGCGCCCTGGTTTTCCTGCGCTACAACTGGCCCTCGGCGAGGATTTTCCTCGGTGATGCGGGGTCCACGACCCTCGGCTTGGCGGTGGTGGCGGTCAGCCTATACGGCTGGCAGCGGGGCGCTTTCGGCCTTCTGGTGCCCGCACTGGTGTTCGCGCCCTTCTGGCTGGACGCGACGCTGACGCTGCTGCGCCGCATGCTGGCGGGCAAGCGCTGGTGGGAGGCGCACCGAGAACATATCTACCAGCGCAGCGCGCTGCGCTTTGGGGTGAAAAAAACTTTGTGCTGGCAGCTGGGATTTATGCTGAGCATGTCTATACTGGCGCTGGCTCTCGTGGCACTGGGCCTGGCCTGACAGGTCGAACTATATCGATGGTGCTGGGCAATCTCGGCCGGGGGGAATTTTGGGGAATCAAGTGAAACGCATCTGGCGGGCGGTACAAAAACATCACAAGCCGGTATTGATGCTCCTATTCGACCTGTTGATGTTGAGCCTCGCCTTCCTGATGGCGGTCGCGATCCGGGTCAACGGCTTGTCTCCGGCCCTGGAGTCGGAAATGCTGATCTGCCTCGGCCTCACCCTCGCATCCAGCAGTTTTATTTTCCTCCGTTTGGGCCTCTATAGGACCGTGATTCGCTATATGGGCCAGCAGGCTATTGTCGCGGTGTTGCAGGGGGTCACGGCATCTGCCGTGGTGCTCGCGGTGGCCTCCTACCTGACTTTCGCCGGCGTGCCGCGCTCGGTGCCGGTTATCTACTGGTGCTTTGCCCTTATTTCGGTGGGCGGCTCCCGCTGGCTGGTGCGCATCTACTACCAGATGGCGCTGGAGATCCACAAGACCCGCGTCGCCATTTACGGTGCCGGTACGGCGGGCCTGCAGATGTACAAGGCCCTGATGCACGGCGAGATCTACAAGCCGGTGGCCTTCTTCGACGACAATGCCTCCAAGCAGAACACGCTGATCGACGGCGTACTGGTATACAACCCGAGCGATATTCTCGATGTTGTCGCCGAGCGGGATATCGCCGAGGTATTGCTGGCTATGCCCGGCGTGCCCAAGCGCCGCCGCCGCGAGATCACCCGCGGGCTGCGCGAGCGCGGTCTGGTGGTGAAGGTGATCCCGGGGGTGGAGGAGTTGGTAGACGGTGCGGGCCGGGTGTCCGATGTATCGCAGATCTACGAAAACATCCTCGGCCGCGCGCCGGTGGAGCCGGAAAAAACGCTGATCGCCGAGTCCATCAGCGGCAAGGTGGTATTGGTCACCGGCGCCGGCGGCTCCATCGGTTCCGAGCTGTGCCGGCAGATTGCCCACTGGGGGCCGGCACATCTGGTGATGGTGGAGTCTTCCGAGTATGCCCTCTACCAGATTGAGCGCGAGCTCTACCAGCAGCAGCAGGACGAGGGGCAGCAATTGAAGGTGACCGCCCTGCTCGGGGATGTCCGCGACCGCGCGCGTATGGCGGAAATCATCGAGAGCTTCTCAGTCAACACCATCTACCACGCGGCGGCCTACAAGCATGTACCGCTGGTGGAGCAGAATATCGTGCTGGGGGCCGACAACAATGTGCTCGGCACCCTGTCTGTGCTGGAGGCGGCGGAGGCTTTCGGTGTGGAGCAGTTTGTCCTTATTTCCACCGACAAGGCGGTGCGCCCGACCAATGTGATGGGGGCGACCAAGCGCTTTGCCGAATTGATCTGTCAGGACTTTGGCCGCCGCTTCGCCAGGACCCGCGTTTGTATGGTGCGTTTCGGCAATGTGCTGGGCTCATCCGGCTCGGTAATCCCGCTGTTTACGGACCAGATCAATGCCGGCGGCCCTGTGACAGTGACCCACCCGAAGGTGACGCGCTACTTTATGACCATTCCCGAGGCGGCGCAGCTGGTGCTGCAGGCGGGTTCCATGGGGCGCAACGGCGATGTTTTTGTGCTGGATATGGGGGAGCCTGTGCGTATCTATGATCTGGCCAGGCGCCTGATCCAGATCATGGGCCACACGGTCCGGGACGAGGAAAACCCCGATGGGGATATCGAAATCCAGATCACCGGGCTGCGTCCCGGCGAGAAGCTCTACGAGGAGCTGCTGCTCGGCGACAATGTATCCGGTACGGATCACCCGATGATTATGCGCGCCGAAGAGGAGCGTCTCAGCAGCGAAAAATTGCAACTCTTGGTTGGCGAGTTGCGCGAGGCTTGCAGCCAGCACGATTGTGAGCGGGTGCACAAGATTCTGTTGGAGGCGGTGAAAGACTATTCGCCCAAGCACAGTCTGGTGGATGTGGTCTGGACGCAGCAGCGTGAGGCGGCGCCTGTTCAGAAAGTGGGGCGGGTGGAGCGACTGCCACTGTCGACGGACAGTGTCCGCCGCTAGTATCGGTCCGCTATTCGGCTGGAAGAAGATGGAGCCCCACCAAATCGGTGGGGCTTTTTGTATCCGGGGTGGGGGCCAGGTCTGTTGGTGCCGACTCGTCTGGGGCCAAAACGAAAAAAGCCCTCGGCTCGCGCCGAGGGCTTTTATTTGGCTCCGCCTGCTGGGCTCGAACCAGCGACCCAATGATTAACAGTCATTTGCTCTACCAACTGAGCTAAGGCGGAATTTCTTTCCGGCTGGCTTGTGTGCCGTGCCGTTCAGATGGCGCGTATCTTATAGAGGGGGGCGGTGCAGGTCAACCCCTTTTTTGCACTTTAACTCATTGATTTGTCAGCAGTTTAATTCTGCTGCCCGGTTGATTAAAAATGCGACACTGGGGCGCCGGTGGCGCCGGAATTTGCGCTGCCTGGCGCGGGTATTTGTGGCGGCCCCGGTGAGAACCTACAATCGCGGATTGCCTTTCAGCATGGTTACGGCGGTGGAGCTATGGAGTCGCGTCCTTTTCAGGTGGTGTGCAAGTACAGTCCGGCGGGTGACCAGCCGGCCGCGATAGAGCAGTTGGTGGAGGGAGTGGAGGACGGTCTCAGCCACCAGACGCTGCTGGGCGTGACCGGCTCAGGAAAGACGTTCACCATGGCCAATATCGTCGAGCGACTGCAGCGCCCCGCGATAGTCATGGCGCACAACAAGACGCTGGCGGCGCAGCTGTACGGGGAGTTCAAGGAGTTCTTTCCCAAGAATGCGGTGGAGTATTTCGTCTCCTACTACGACTACTACCAGCCGGAAGCCTATGTGCCTTCCTCGGACACCTTTATCGAGAAGGATGCCTCGGTCAATGAGCATATCGAGCAGATGCGCCTGTCCGCGACCAAGGCGCTGATCGAGCGCCGCGACGTCATTGTCGTGGCTACGGTATCCGCCATCTACGGCTTGGGCGACCCGGACAAGTACCTGAAGATGGTGCTGCACCTGGACCGCGGCGACCTGGTGGACCAGCGCACGATTCTGCGCCGCCTGGCCGAACTGCAGTACACCCGCAACGATACCGACTTCCGCCGCGCCACCTACCGGGTGCGCGGCGACGTTATCGATATCTACCCGGCGGACTCGGATCTGGAGGCTGTGCGCCTGTCCCTGTTCGATGAGGAGCTAGAGGAGATTACGCTGTTTGACCCCTTGACCGGCGAGCAGCTGAAGAAGGTGCCGCGCATCACCATTTTCCCGAAGTCCCACTATGTGACGCCGCGGGAGACCATCGTCAAGGCCATCGACCAGATCAAGGAGGAACTGCGCGAGCGCCTGAAGCAGCTGCGCGACAACGGCAAGCTGCTGGAGGCCCAGCGTCTGGAACAGCGCACCAAGTACGACCTGGAGATGATGCAGGAGTTGGGTTACTGCAACGGCGTCGAGAACTACTCCCGCTACCTGTCCGGGCGGGATGCCGGGCAGCCGCCGCCGACGCTGTTCGACTACCTGCCCCACGACGCGCTGCTGTTTATCGACGAGAGCCATGTCACGGTGCCGCAGATAGGCGGCATGTACCGCGGCGACAGGTCGCGCAAGGAGACACTGGTCGAATACGGGTTCCGCCTGCCGTCGGCGCTGGACAACCGCCCGCTGAAGTTCGAGGAGTGGGAGCGGTTGGCGCCGCAGACCATCTTCGTGTCCGCGACTCCCGGGCCCTATGAGGCGGAGCATGCGGGGCAGGTGGTGGAACAGGTGGTGCGCCCCACCGGCCTGGTGGACCCGGAGGTGGAGATACGCCCGGCCTCGACCCAGGTGGACGATGTGCTGTCGGAAATCCACCGCTGTGTGGATGCGGATCAGCGGGTCCTGATCACCGTGCTGACCAAGCGTATGGCAGAGGACCTGACCGAGTACCTGGACGAGAACGGGGTGCGGGTGCGCTATCTGCACTCGGATATCGATACCGTGGAGCGGGTCGAGATCATTCGCGATCTGCGCATCGGCGAGTTCGACGTGCTGGTGGGGATCAACCTTTTGCGCGAGGGGTTGGATATGCCGGAGGTGGCCCTGGTGGCCATTTTCGATGCGGACAAGGAGGGCTTCCTGCGCTCCGATCGCTCTCTGATCCAGACCATCGGCCGCGCCGCGCGCAACCTCGAGGGCAGGGCGATCCTCTACGCGGACAGGGTCACCGACTCGATGCAGCGCGCCCTGGATGAGACCCGGCGCCGTCGCGACAAGCAGCTGGCCTTCAACGCCGAGCACGGTATCACGCCCCAGGGCATCCGCAAGAGCGTCGCCGATATCCTGGAGGGCGCCGTTGCGCCCGGCGTGCCGAAGTCGCGCAGGAAGGTGGCGGAAGGGAAGGGTGCCTACAAGGTGGAGAAGGTGCCTCTGTCCGACAAGCAGCGCTGGGCGCGTATCGAAGAGCTGGAAGAGCAGATGTACCAGTGCGCCAAGAACCTGGAGTTCGAGACCGCCGCCAAGCTGCGCGACGAAATCGCCCGCCTGAAAGAGGGGGGCTAGTGTGGGCGGGTTTTGGTGGCGGGCTCCTCGCCTTGCCTTTTGTGGAGCCGCCCCCAAGGTCGCGGGGCGGGGTGGAGCCGCGATCAATTTTTTCCGGGCGAAATCTTCACTAAGTTGTTGAAAACACTAAAGTCCGGTGCTAAAGTTCGCGCACTTCGCAGCAAGGGGCTCCCCGCTGCAGAATTGCAAAAGCAATGCAGACCCGTAGCTCAGTTGGTTAGAGCGCTGCCTTGACATGGCAGAGGTCAGCGGTTCAAGTCCGCTCGGGTCTACCATCTTCCTCCGTTTTCAACCTCTCTCAACTGCCATCAAGTCATTGATATTATTAAGGTTTTGACGGTTGCCTTCGGCTGGTCCTCCTGTTTCAACCTCTCTCATTCTGCCCAGCTCCAACCAACAGAATTCCCGAATTTGGTTAGAATACGGTTAGAGTTTCTGCCTATATTTCTGACAGGGACAAACCGGACAGACAGAAAAAAACCGGCCTAGGCCGGTTGCTTCAGGGTGGTGGCGTCCTGGGTGGGCGGCTCGCCGTGCTGGATATAGTACTGGATGTCGCTGAGGCGCCAGCGGACGATCTGCCCGGACGTTACCGCTGGTTCGGGGAACTCTCGGCGCTGGCGCATGCGGTAGATGGTGGCCGGAGAAATGGACACCAGTTCGACCACGTCTTTGATGGGGATCAGTCGGTCGGTCATTACGTCACCTGTCGATTTTATGTTGCTCATGTTCTGTCTCCGGCTATGGCGGGAAGCGGTTCAATGGGTTGCCAGAAGGCCGGCGTGCGGTAGGTGCCGTCCTCGTAGAATTTGCGCCGATAGGTGCCGACGATGGGGCCAACCAGGGTGCGGTCGTCGTACTGCAGGTGCGCGTTCTGGGATATCGAATCTTCCGGATCTTCTATCACGTAGTAGTGGAGGAATTTCTCGCCGTCCTTCGGTTGCTGCAGCTTGTAGTCGATCCAGCTGGTGAAGATGCTGAGCTGTTTCATTCTTCGTACCTCACGCGGCCGCCGGTACCGGCATGGCGGCGGTTTGCATATTGGCCCGTACCAGCGCCTCGGCGACTGGTGGGCAGACGGAATTCCCGCACTTGGCCACCTGCTGTTCCTTGGTGATCCTTGCCCCGGTGGCGTCGCGGTCGATGATGTAATCGGCTGGGAAGCCTTGGGCTGCATACAGCTCGTGCGGCTCCAGCATGCGCATGCCGATATCGACAATCTGATAGGGTTCGCCGCGAACCATTACCAGGCCCATCCGGTCTCTGGTGCTGAGCGTGGAGAGCGGTTGGTCAAGGCCGTGGCAGTTGCTTCCGGTGCCGTAGTACTTGATCAGGAATGCGCTGACCAGGGCGTGGTGGTCCTTGGTGGTGATGGTGCTTACAGGCTGGCCCAGGCTCTGCCCGGCGCCTGTGTAGTTGCCGCCGTAGTGTTTCGCGAGGAATGCAGACACCAGGGCGAAGTGCCCGCCCTTGATACTGGCGACCTGGGTGCGCAGGGGTTCCTCCGCGCTGAATACCCGCTGCCCGGAGCCGTTGGCGTGCTCTGTCAGGAAGGGCGCCAGCTGGACCACGTTGGCATGCTCGGGCACGACAAACGGTGTCGGGTTGTCGATGACAAATTTCTGTATGCCGCGGGCGATCCGGCGCAGGGTGTTCTCGACCAGTGGCCGTTTGCGGGTGAAGATCGAGGGGCAGGGGATGCTCCAGTCGATAATGTCCGCGGCGGTGCGGTAGGGCAGCAGGCCGGGGCCGTGGGTCGGCTCCGGCCATACGACCGGTAGGCCGTCGCACCTGGCCACCAGGAACAGGCGTTTGCGGATAGTGGGGACACCGTAGTCGCAAGCGCGCAGCTGCTGCCAGTCAACGGTGTAGCCAAGGTCTTGCAGCTGGCTGACGAATTTCTGGAAGGTGAGCCCCTTGCGCTTCTTGCAGGGGCGTTGGCTGCGGGTGAGCGGACCCCAATCCTCAAACTCTTCTACGTTTTCCAGACCGATAACGCGAGGGCGCACCAGTCCCGCCCATTTCAGGGTATTCCAGGCGAGGCCGCGCACCCTGCGGCTGCGCGGCTTTCCGCCGCGAGCTTTGCTGTGGTGGGTACAGTCTGGCGAGAACCAGGCAAAGCCCACGGGGCGGCCCTGGCAGACCTCGCGCGGGTCCACCTGCCACACGGATTCGCAGTAGTGGCGCGTCTGCGGGTGGTTAATGGTGTGCATGGCGATCGCCTGGGGATCGTGGTTGATGGCGATATCCACGGGGCGCCCCAAGGCTGCCTCGATGCCAGTACTGGCACCACCGCCGCCGGCGAAGCTGTCAATCACCAGCTCGCCGAAGTTAAAGCCGATCTGTGGTGGTGTGCGGAATTTGGAGTGCATTGTTGTTCTCGTTTTCAGCTGGCCAGTAGATAAATTCCGATGCCGATCGCTACCAGCGCGAGCCAGAGGCCGAAGGCGATCCAGGGCCTGGCGCGTTTGGAGGCTGCGTAAATAGGGAGGATGGTCATCTCTGTACCTCCCGATGCGTTTCGGCATCCCAGCGGCAGAAATCCAGAAAGCTATCGAAGCAGTCGCCATACTCCAGAAAACGACGGTAGCGTTGCTGGCTCCTGGTTAGCTTGCGCACCTTGCCCATGTCGAGATATTTCACTCGCCAGGTCGGGTGGCAGTTGGCAATAACGCCGGGCTTGTCGACATTGAAGTTGACGCCGAGATAGTGGCCTCGGTCCTCAGCGATCACGCCGGGCTTGCCGTTGACCTCTACCCTGCGGCCGATGCAGGCGGGGACGTTGTAGTTGTTCTGGATGTACTCGCATGCCATCACTGCACCTCCAGAACCTTGAACTGGACTACCCAAACCCAGTCATTCCGATCCCAGGTGCCCGGCCCATTGACGGAATCGATCAAGTCCGCGAACGCGAGGATCGGGTGCGAGAACGGCCCCATCAGCCCATTGCTCCAGCCGCTCTGGTACGGGTGGATGCCCTCCGCAACCGCATCCTCTTCGCTGATGTCCTGCAGCCGCTCGACACGGACATTGGTGACTTCGTCCAGGCCGCGGCTCATCCAGCGGCACATGAAACGAGCATGCCGGTACCGGCCGAACTCTTCCGGGGCCGGGCCATCGGCTTCGTACCAGATGGGCGCATCCTGCGGTACGTCGCGCGGCGGCAGGCTGTCGAACTTGGCCAGCGTGCGCCAGGGCTCGCGATTCCACAGGCGGTCACCGGGATGGCCGTGTGGGCAATGTTTTTTCATCGCCATAGCGAGTTCGGCATCGGTGGGCCATCCACATAGCTCTTTCCATTGCCAGCCAGCGTCAATAGGGATGCCGCACCATGCTAGCTCCCCGCGCTCTCGCCATTCTGGCTGGGGATTTATCAGCCGCCGCGTGTTCGCCTTCAGCCCTGCGCGGCGGGCGCGCACCATCGGGGCGCTGTACGGTATTGGGCGCTCTTTCACGCTGCCTCCTCCTGCTCTTGGCCGGACTTCTCGCCGCAGAAAGGGCAGTAGCTCATCCGCACCTGTACCTCTTTTGTGGTATCGCGCAGGGCCTGTGTACCGTCATTCTTGTACAGCCGCATGGTGCACTTCGCGGACAGCACGACTTCCTTGATGACGCCGCCGGTTTTGAGGTCGATCCCCAGCGTCTGGCCCTGCCAACGGGTTTTGATGGTGCCCGGGACGATCAGCTTTTTAGTGTCGTCGCGCACCTTCTTCTCGATTTTCTGCAGAACGGTATCCATGCAGTTGCAGCTCATGCGGCTTCTCCCTGTTTTCTATTCGGCTTTAGGTGCCGGTTCTGTATAAAAACCTGCAGGTATTCCTCGGCCCGGTTCATATAGGCCTCGTCGTCCTGCTTCTGGTCCTGGCGGCTGTTCGGCAGTATCTCGGCGATCCAGCCCCAATCGATAATGAATTTCTCGTTGACGCCGTCGCGGACCTTCTCCAGTACCGGCTGTACGTCTGCGGCCAGGTCGTTGATGCGCTGGCCCTTGCCGATGAAGAAGTGGTGCGCGGCATCGATGTCACCGCGCCAGTCCTGGATGATGACCACGACCATCACCAACCAGTTGTGCTGCAGCCTGCGGATCAGGTGGTCGGCGTTGCCGAGCCGGGCCAGTGTGCGCATGGTGGGCAGGCTGGCGTCGATGCCGAGCTTTGCCGTGCCGTCGTCCTCGAGGCCATTGCTCTCCATGGCGATCAGGCGCAGGCCGCGCAGCAGGCTGTTGATGTGTTTGCCCCTCGGCTGCCGCGATTTCTTGTTCATGCTCACGCGATATTCCCCAGGGTGTAACCGAGGCCGACGATCGCTACAGCCCACAGCAGGGCTTCCACCAGCAGGGTTTTCAGGCTGGGGGCGGGTTCGTATCTCTTGCGCTGGACCTCATCCAGCCAGTCAAAGCCGTCGTTGTTATTCATCGTGGTGTATCTCCACTGATCAGGTATTCGGAAATGACTTCGAAGAAGCCAAAGGGCAGGCCGTCATTGACATGGCGTTGGCGGGCAATGGTCGCGAGGATAAAGGCGAGGGTGTGCTCGCTTAGCTCGTAGTCTTTGTCGGGGTTGTGGATCAGATCGAGCAGTTCGAAGCCGTAGGCACGCCCAAGCATTTCGTGGGCATGCCAGTAGTCGGTCTTGGGTGGAGTGACATCCCACCAGTTGATACGGCCGAGATGATCGCGAGAGGTGAAGCTGAGGTCGTCGACAGAGCGGATATGCGGGCTGCGCGGCCGGAATGCCCCGGACGCACCTTGGGCGTAAGTCGGCATAAATGCCTCCAACGGTTTTGAGATATTACGGCCACCAGCTGAGAACTGGTGGCCGGGTGTCACTCTCGGCCCGTTGGAGCCGCCACGGATATTCCCCCGAAGGGTCTTGTATTCCCCGTTGTCCACCCGGCCATAACTCGGCCGTACTACGCAGGACGATACTGCAGGCACAAAAAAACCAGCGCTTACGGGGCTGGGGCGGAAACCGCCAACGGTTTTGAGAGTGCCTACAGTATTCATCAGCTTCCTCGCTCCTGTCAAATCAGCCCGAGGGCTGCCTCTGGGGACATGCCCTGCTTGGCGATTCTGTGGCGCACTGTGCGGGCACTGAGGCCAAGTTCTTTGCACCATTGGGCTAGCGGTTTGCTGGTCCCGTTGATGGTCAGTACCCGATTGCCCGAGCGCGCCCGGGTGGGCGTTGCCAATATCTTCTCGTCGGACCATCCCATCCGGACGCGCCCCTGGATAGTGGCAAGGCTGAGCCCGCTGGATTCCACCCATTCCGCCAAGGTTTTGGTCTGACCGTTGTAGGTGAGGAGGCGGTTGTCCGACCGGTTGCGCGAGTTCGCCTTGCGCGACACCCACCGGCAATTCGCCGGCTCGTAGTGTCCGTCGTTGTCGATTCGATCCAGCGTCGTGCCCGGTGGCCGCTCGCCCATATCCGCGAGGAAATTCTCAAAACTGAGCCAACGCGGGCAGACGGTGATTCCCCGGCCGCCGTACCTGTCGAAGTGCTGTGCGTTTGGGTTGAGACAGCGCCTTTTCATCGATTGCCAGACGGTGTACGTCGGGGTTCTCTTGCCATTGGCGAGCCGGGTCATTTTGTGCGTCGTCATCCTTTGGCCCCCACATAACTGGTAGAGGCGGCGCGGCCACTCAGTATCTGAGCACGCTCCGGGTGGCCTTGGCCCTCCGGATTCTGGCTCTTTCGGTGAAGTTGACGCTTCCAGCCACCGGCGCAGCGGCCGACTTCCTCGGCGTTGCGGATCAGCGACTCGAATTGCGAGAAGCTCTTGAAGGCGCGAAGCTGGCTGCCCAGTTGCAGGCTCAGTTTCAGTTCGTCTATGGCCCAGATCAGCTCTGATACCCATTGTGACTGACGACCGCGGTCCCGCCAGGCGCGATGGCACATGCGCAGCACCGTCATGGCCTGGGTGCGCAGTTCGCTGCCCAGCGTGTACTTGTGGTAGCGCGCAAAGCCGCGGACAGCCTGCTCGATTTCAATGAGCAGGCGTTCCGATTTCTTGGCGATTTCTGGCAGTTGGCGAGTCGTCATGGCATTCAATCAAAAATCAAAAATTACTGACCGGCGCGCACCGCGCGAACACAGGCGAGGCCGCTGCGGCGGACGTCGTAGACATCGCCGCCGTAGAAAGTGACACACCAAACAGCAGCGTCATTCCAGGCGCAGGGTGTGCTGGTCCAGTACCAGTCGCTTTTGGTGTCGGGGAACTTCTCGGTGTCGATGGCCGGGTTGTAGCGGCTGGTGTCCACCAGCGATTCCAGCTCCTTCCGGGTCGGCATGCGCCAGCCATCGCCGAGGGCGGCAATGGCTTTGTCAGCTTCTTCGTAGGTAACGTCCTCGCCGTTCAGGAGCGTTTCGCTCCATTCCAGTTCGGCGCTTTCAGTTGTGGTTTGCAGGGCTTCGGTTTCCATTGTCTTCTCCGGTTAAAAATGGGCCCCGTACCGGCGGCCCGAGACGGTTACTTCTGACTGATGCGCCTGAGGCGCGGGGTAAATTCGGGTTGCTTTAAATCAAAAAATCAAAACTACTGACCGGCGCGCACCGCGCGAACACAGGCGAAGGAGTAGCGGCGGAAGTTGCCGACATTGCCGCTGCCGAAAAGGACACACCAAACAGCAGCCTCTTTATTCCAGACGCAGGGTGTACTGGTCCAGTAAGCGCAGCTGCGGGTATCCGGGAATTTTCCGGTGTCGATGGCCGGGTCGTGGCGTGTGCGGTCGACCAGGGTTGCGAGCTCATCGACCGTGGGCATGCGCCAGCCGTCGCCGAGATCGGCAACCGCTTTCTCGGCATCTTCGTAGGTGACGGTTTCGCCCTCCAGGAGGGTGTCGCTCCATTCCAGTGCGCTATTGGCGGCGGTGGGCAGTTGATCGGCGTCGAGGGCGATGGAGATATCTCCGCCGTTGGTGTCGATGCTGATGGTTTTGCCGGGGATTTTTATGTTGAGATTTTGCATTTCGCTGTCCGTACGTTGGTGGTGAGTGGTTAACTGGCGCTGGCCGCGCCTTCGGCTTCGCGCTGCAGCAGGTCCTGGATCCACACCAGGCCCTTGGCGGTGACCAGGGCGGTGGTGTACTGCACGCGAACGGGGCCGCGGTAGAACTGGGTTTGCGTGGGGTGCAGCAGGCCCTGCTCGGTGGCGGCTTTGGTGGGCGCGTTGCGCAGGGGGCCTGTGGCGTGCAGCCAGCCGGCCTCGCGCAGCTTGGCGAGCAGGGTGTTTTTGCCGATGCCCAGTTGTCGGGCGGCCTGGTTGATGGTGAGTTTTATCTCGCTCATGCGGCCTGGTCCTCTGCTGGTGGTGGTTCGGCGTGGCCGTACAGCTGCTCGGTGAGCTCGGCGACGTGTTCGCGCAGTATTTCAATCTGCAGCTGCTGGATGCGGGCGTGCGCCTGCAGGTCCTCGACGATCTGTAGCAGCTGCGAGAATTCGTTCATTCCCCGGCTCTTTCTCTTGCGGCGGCTTCGCCGGCGAGGCCGAAGTAGGCGGCGCCGTCTTCGTAGTCGTCGGGGACGAATTTGCCTTGGCTTGCGCGGGCCTGCTTGAGCAGGACCATGAACATCCAGCCCTCTTCTTCGGTCAGGCGTTTGCCGTAGAGGGCGTTGAAGGCGGCCACGGTCTTGGCCATGGAGCGTTCGCCATCGGGGGCGTCGCGCAGGCTGGCGCGGTCGCGCATGTGCTTGGCGCCGGCTTCGAGGAAGGCGGGGGCGCTGTAGTCGTGCAGGGGTTCGTCTTTCGGCGCATCAAGGCCATGCTTTCCCAACATGGCTATTGCTTGCCGTTTCGCGCAGTAGATGGCGTCGTCCAGATCGGCGCAGGGCATGGAGTGCTTGCTTGAGTGCTCGATGCTGGAAACGATCCAGGGTTCTGCTGCGGCGCTCGAGTCTGTGGAAAGCTCAATTACGACGCTCAGTGCCGGGGCGAAAAATCCGCTCAAGGTTTCCTTTGTCACGCCGCCACCTCCACTCGCTGGGTCTTAAGGTGCGCCCAGTCCTCGCGCAGTGCTTGGAATTTCTGTTCGCCGTGGGGGACTACCCGCTGCGGTGCGCAGCCGTGGTAGCGCAGGCTCATGACGCGCTGGGCGTGCTCGTAGTTGTCGGCATCCAGCAGGCAGAGGTCTGCCACAGGCACGGTGAACTCGTAGCTGTCGTAGGCGCTGAGCAGTACCTGGGCGGCGACTGGGCTGGCTCCGGTATTGCCGTTGGCAACCTTGAGCAGGGTTTCCACGCTGCGGGCAGCTTGGGTGAAGGTGTCGGTGTTCACGCGGCGTCTCCTCCAAAGGGCGGCCAGTCGTTGTTGACGGCCGGCGGGGCCAGTTGCGGCTTCGGCGGCACCAGGCGCACGCGGCGGCCGTTGTTCTCGACCACGGCAATGCGGCCGGTGCGGCGCTGCAGGCGCTGGATGGTGTGCTGGGTCATGGCGGTGGGGTGCAGGTACACGGTCATGCCTGGTTCTCCTCGGTGTGGATGGGTTCCCAGCGCTCGGCGCCGTTGTAGGGGTCGCCGCCGCGGGCCTGCCACTGGTTGCCGAGCTCGTCGACGGCGACGCAGCCGGGCTCCCAGTTCTGCGGGTCGCGCAGCTCGTTGACCCAGCCGGAGACCTCGCCCTGGAATATCACCACGACGCCGCCGGCGTATTTGGGGTTCTGCCGGCGCCACTTGGCGGCGATGGCAGTGCGCTTGCTTGCGGTGCTCATGCCAGGTTCTCCCGGATGCGGATGGTTCTAACGGTGGGGCGGCGCTGGAAGCGGGTGCGCAGCAGGTCGCCGGAATCGGGACCGGCGCCGACGATGACGGTGGCCGCCAGGACGAATTGGATAAAGCCGTGCTTGATGGCCTTGGCGACCGCTTCGGTACTGTTGCGAGCGTGCAATTTGAAAAAGCATTCCCCCAGCAGGTTGGTGACGTTGGTCACTGAGCACTGCATGGCCTGGGCGGTCTCGGGGTTGGAGAGGCCGTGGGCCCGGTGGGTGAGTGCCTCGGCTTGGCGCGGGGCCAGTGGTCTCAGGTTGCTGGCGGTGTGCATTGGTCGCCCCTGGTTATTGGTTGTTGGGCGTACAGTAACCGTAAGTTAATAGGTGAGTCAATAGCCGAAAGTTAATTTTTGAGTTGCGGTCGCTGTAGTGAGGTGTACAAAGACTGCTGTGCCCCGAGCGACTCCGGTGGTAACCTCTGCTGGTCAATACTCAGGGAGAGACAACAATGAAAAAACTGGGGTATCTACTGGCGGTTATGGTTTTGGTTTGTGGCGGTGTTTCCGGTTGTACCGGCATGGCTGACGCTGCGTCCAAGATGGCCGGTCTGGGCGTGGTTTCAAAGAGGGTGTCGACTTTCGAGGGAGCCACTATCGTAGAGGTCACGCCGCAGTTTTTGTATGACCCGAGGCGCGCTTGGGGCAACAGCTACAAGCTCGGAGCGCGGTGGACCAGTGCGGCGCCGGATCACGTGGCCCTGGTAATGGAGTTCGGATCAGGCACCTACGCCAGCGACGTCTACGTCAACTTTTCCGGGCTGGATGTCAACGTGGATGGCGAAGTGCTGTCGTTTGATGCCGATAGCCCGACCTCGCACGACAGTAGCGGCTGGAATAGCGTTAGCCGAACTGTCTATACCAAGAGCAGCAACTCGGTAGTGGTGCCACTACAGGTGCTTGAGCTCATGATTTTGGCGGAAGATTGCCGCCTGCGAATCCACAGCAGCGATGGCTACGAGGATGCGATATTTTCCCGAGAGCGTATCCCTGGAGGGCAGGGCACGGCGATCCTTTCGATGCGCGAATTTATGGAGGTGGTCGGTAAGGAGAGGGCTGTGGTTCTTTCCGCGTCTGCCGGTGGCTAGTGGACACGCCGGCTTGCGATGAAGGCCCGCTGATGCGGGCCTTTTTATTTCTTCTGTTCGGTCATTAGCTCCAGGCTGCTTTTAAGTACGGCGGCGTGTTGGCTGGTGAGTGAGCCTTCGGCGGCCTTTTGTTGAATTAGCAGGAGAAGCTCGCGGATTTCGGGCGCGAGTTGGCTGATGTTGGTGGGCTGGCTTGCGCCGGGGCTGTAGACGCCGGGTTCCTCGGCCACTATGTGGGACGGCCCCCTGCCAGTGCCGTTTAGCAGCCACTCGGTTGAGACGCCAAGCTTTTCTGAGATGCGAATTGCTGTGCTCATGCGCGGCAGTTTCATTCCGTTGCGATAGGCCCAGATGGTCACCGGGCTTACGCCGAATAGGCGCGCCAGCGCCTCCTGGGTGTCTTCCACCCCGGCACGCCTGACAGCTTCCTTGAATCTTGCCGCGAATTCTGGATGTTCCATTCCGTAATGTTAACCGCAAGTTAATTCACTATCGGCTATTGCTTTTCAGTAGCCGCAAGTTAATATGTGCGCAGGAGGCAGTTATGAACTCAGCAATCGACGCCGCTGTTAAGGCGGTCGGAACCCAGGCCGAGCTGGCACGGCTCATTGGTGTGTCAGCCGTGTTCGTGTCTCAGATGCGCAGTGGTGTGAGGTCTGTGCCGGCGGAGCTTTGCCCGAAGATCGAGCTGGCCACCAAGCGCCAGGTTACCCGGGAGCAGTTGCGCCCGGACATTTTCGGTCCTCTGGACGACCAGCTGGCCGAGCAAGAAGAAGCAGAAGTTCGGCAGGCAGGCTGACCGGCCGCGGGTTGGTCGGTGAGAGCAGTACAACAATAACCATTGTGAAGTCCCCTTGTCGTTATGGCCGCTATTCTGCCGGCCGGCGACGGCCCGGTTAATTCGCCGGGATTCATGGGGATTTGTACAGGAGGGATCTATGGCCCGGACGTTGACGCTCACGGCGGATGTCGCTGCGCTGGTGCAGTGCCTGCGGGAGATGGAGGAGGATCTGGCCGAGGCGCCGGCAGTGACCCGCGCATTTGTTGAGTCGCTGCTGCAGCGGGTGGATCCGCTCTGTGATTCGGCCCTGGGCGAGCGGCGATCCGACGGCTCCACGGTGCTGCTGATCACACCGAGCGAGCAGCTCCGCCAGCTGGCGAACCTGGTGCGGCAGGGCCAGTACCACGAGTGGCAGGCATATCTGTGCCCGCACCGGGTCCATTGAATCACCGCCGGTGGGGACCGGCTTCTTTCTTCGCGCACTTTGCGCACCAGTCTTAGGGGGATTTCATCATGTACGAGCAGTGTACGCTGGACGATGTGTGCCGGGCGTTGACCTTTCTCGATAGGGCCGACGAGCGCGAGGTCTGGATCAAGGTGGGCATGGCCATCAAGTCTGAATTCGGCGACGACGGCTTCGATGCCTGGGATCACTGGAGTCAGCAGGCGGATAACTACGATTCGGCCGCCGCAAAGGCGAGCTGGAAAAGTTTCAAGGCCGGCGGCGGTATTGGCATTGGTACCCTGTTCGCCCTGGCGAAGGAATGCGGTTTCGAGTTCGAGCGCCGTGAGCTGACGCCCGAGGAGAAACGGAAGTTCGCGCGGGAGCGGGCAGATCGCGAGCGGAAGCGAGCGGAAGAAGCAAGGCGGGCCGCGGCGGAAGAGGCGGCCTGGTTCGAGCGTATTGCGGTGCTGGCGCAGTCAATCTGGGCGGAGTTGAAGCCAATGGGGCGCAGCCCTTACCTGGGCCGCAAGAAAGTGAAGTCTTATGGTCTGCGGTTCTTCTCCGGACCGCTTTTGCTGGTGGAGCGCGGCGAGCAGGTGGAGGTGCTGACGGACTGGGCGAAGATCAAGCCAATTTTCGATATGCCCAAAGAGGAGCGCGAAGGTCAGGGCATCAAAATCCAGTTTTTCAAAAAGGGCCACGCGGCGGTGCCGCTGATGGATATTGACGGAAAGATCTGGAATCTGCAGGTGCTGTCGGAAAAGAGCAAGGCGTTCATCCGGCACGGCCGCAAGTCGGGGCTCTTCTACTGGATTGGCAGGCCGGACCCGGCCAAGGTGTTGATCCTGGTAGAGGGCTATTCCACCGGTGCGAGTATCCGCGAGGCCACGACCATCGGCGAGGCGTACGACTGTCCGGTAGTGGTGTGCTTCGACTGCGGCAACCTGCTGAGCGTGGCGATGCAACTGCGCGAGCGCTACCCGGAGCAGCACATGGTATTTGCTGCCGATGATGACGCTCACCTGGAGGTGAACGATGGGGTTGAGAAAGCGACAGCAGCGGCGCAGGCAGTGGGTGGTGCGGTTTGGCTGCCGTCGCTGAACGAAGAGCTCGAGGAAGCCGCGTGAAGAAGAAAAGCGGAATTGATTTCAACGATATACACGTGGCGCACGGTCTTGGGGAAGTGCGCCGTCAGTTCGATGTGTTCATGGCGAATGTGTCCTTCTTCCCCCGCTCCCCATCTAATGAGGCGCCCGCGGCCAGCGCTGCGGACTCTCCACCGCCTGAATCTCCCGCACCCTCTCTGACCGCTGAGGCGCGCGAAATCACCCTAGAGGATGCGCTCAAGCGCTTTGCGCTGATATCCGGCACCACCAAAGTGTGGGACGAGCATTTGCACCGGGAACTGAAGTCGACGGCATTTCGGGCTGAGGTGGGTGCTGCGGTATGCAAGCAGTTCATGGATGCCGCGGAAAAGCGCAAGGTGCTGGAACAGGACGTGCGCCAGTTTATCGCCGCGCGCCAGGCCGCCCAGAAGGGGGCTGGGGGAGTCGGCGAGATGCTGCGGCGATTTACCCTGCTGGAGGGCACAGAAGAGGTGTGGGACCGCAAGCATTGGGAGCGGGTCCCGCTGAAGGTGGTGAAGCATATTTTTCCGGACGCCTATGATGTCTGGTACCGGCATCCTGACCGGAAGATGGTGCCAAAAAAGAACGTGGTGTTTGACCCTACCCGCCGGGCGGATCCCAAAACGCATATCAACACCTTCCAGCGGCTGCCGCTGAATCCGGTGCGCGACCTGGATAGGTGCCGGAATATCCGTGCCCTGCTGTGGCACCTGTGCAACTGTGATGACGAGGTGTGGCGGTGGATGGTGTGCTGGCTGGCCTACCCGCTACAGTATGTGGGCTCGAAGATGGATACGGCCCTGCTGGTGCACTCTGATGTGCATGGGTCGGGGAAGTCGCTGTTCTTCGATGTGGTGATGCGCAAGGTCTACGGGGAGTACAGTGCAACCCTGGGGCAGCATCAGATTGAGAGTACCTATACGGACTGGAAGTCGAGTCTGCTGTGGGGCGTGTTTGAGGAGATCTTTTCGCGGGACAAGAAGTATTCCCAGACGGGTAATATCAAGCAGATGATCACCGGCGCCACCACGCGTATCGAGAAGAAGTTTGTCAGCGGTTGGGAGGAGGCCAACTATATGAACAGTGCCTTCCTCTCCAATGAGGTGTTGCCATTCCCAGTGGAGCCTATGGATCGACGGTTCCTGGTGGTGTGGCCGGAGAAGACGCTACCGCTGGAACTGCAGAAGGGCGTAGGCGAGGAGCTGGAGAACGGCGGCGCCGAGGCTTTCTATGGCTGGCTGCTGGACCAGAGGCTGGGGGATTTCGATACCCGAACCAAGCCGCCGATGACCGAGGCCAAAGAGCGGTTGATCAGCTTCGGCCTGCCAAGTTGGGAGGTCTTCTATCGGGCGTGGGAGTCGAGGGAAACCGATGCGCCTTTCCATACCTGCCTCAGCGGTGATCTCTATCATGTGTACCGGAAGTGGTGCAGGGCAGGGGGCTTTCACCAAATGGATATGAACCGCTTTTCTGAGGCGATGGCGACCAGGGTGAAGAAGAAGAACCGACTTGAGTACGACAGCCCTGGTGGATTTGGCAGGGGAATCAAGAAGGGAGTGCAGGGCACTTTCTTCCTGATGCACACGCCACCAGGTGGGAAGACGCAGAAGGAGTGGCTGTCGGAGTGCGTGAAGGCATTCCGCGACGAGATCGGGGCCTTCCATGAGGAGCAGCCGGCATGATTCCCGTATACCGCCGTATAGGGCCCGTACATGACGGATATACAGTATACGGCTTTACAGGCCGCGTGGTTGCTGAGGTTTTTACAGTTCCCGTATACCTGTATAGCCATATCGCGCGCGCCTGCGCGTGTGTTGCGTGTGAGGATTCCCCAGCTGGTGGACTCAATGAATTTTTTTTCTCGCGCGAGACGGTGGAATTTGCCCTACGGGTATACGGGACTATAGCGGAGCCTAGTAACCATGCGGGCTTTAGGGCCGTATACCTGTTTTTTTTTGATGTACGGTTGGTGTACGGGGATATACGGGTTAGGTGATATGGATAGATCCAGAGGGGGATTTGATGATTGAGCGAGTGGATAAGCGGTTGGTGGCCTGGGCAGAGCAGGTGCAGGGTGGGATGGGCCTGCGGCCGCTGGAGTCGCCATTCGGCGCCCTGATCCGCAATGGTGGTGTGTTTGCGCCGCCTGGCAAGGGCTGCATTGTGCCGATCGATGATAGCGGCATGCAGGTCGAGGAGGCGGTGAATGGCTTGCCCGAGGTATTACGCGAGTTGGTAGTGATGTATTACCAGCGCGAGCTGGTGCTGCGGATGTGCGGCCGGCGGCTGGGAGTGAGTGAGGCCACGGCTTCGCGTTACCTGGATGCAGCGCATGTGTTGCTGGATGTTGAGCTGTTTGGGGAGCCGGGCCCGAAAGTGGCGTAAGTTTTACCTCATTGGGTGTTGACAGGTGGTGAAAGAAAATTTAAAAATTCAGGCACTGTAGAGAAATTGTCTCTGCGGCAAGAAAACCCGGCTCCCCCAGCCGTGTTTTCTCGTTTCTGGTTATTGTGAATCCACCCTGTACTTTGCGGCGCCTCCGGGCGCCGTTTCTTTTTGCGGTGGTTGATGCTGGGGGAACAAAATTCATTCCGCCGTTGGAGCCGCCTATGTCCGCATCCCAGACAGTAGCAACTGAGGGGGCAAAGATGATTCCGCCGGCGGCTGTCTTGGGGGCCAAGTTGTTTGGCCTGACGGTGGATCAGTGGATTCAGGTGCTGACCGTGATGTATCTCCTCGGTCTGGTAGTGCACCAGATACCGAAACACTGGGCGGCGGCCTGTCGCTTTTACCGGTGGATCAAGGGGAAATTCAACGATGAGACTGCGTAAGCGCGTTGCGGCATTGATTGCCGCTGGTTGCCTGACCTGTGCCGCACCGGTGGTGAAGCACTTCGAAGGCAAGGAAAACGAGGCGTACCTGGATATCGTCAACGTCGCCACGGCCTGTTACGGCTATACGAAAAATGTGCGACTGGGTACGACCTATACCGACGCCGAGTGCAATGAACTGCTGGACGTGGAGCTGCGCGAGAAGCTGGAGGGCCTGGTCGGGTGTGTCGACGCTGATGTTGACCTGGAGCCGCACCAGTGGGCTGCCATGGTCAGCTGGTCCTATAACGTCGGAACCCACGCTGCTTGCAGCAGCACTCTGGTGCGCAAAGTTAACGCTGGTGCTTCGCCTCAAGAGTGGTGCCCGGAGTTGAAGCGTTGGGTCTATGCCGGCGGCAAGAAAGTTCGCGGGCTCGCCCGTAGGCGCGAGGCGGAGTATCAGCTATGCCTTGGTCAGTAAGTCCTCGAGTGCTGGCCGCTGGTGCCGCGCTACTGGTTGCGCTGACCGCGGGCTGGCTGGCCAATGGCTGGCGCTTGGGGCAGGACATCGAAGAGATACGCAGTGCCCAGGCGGAGGCGCTGGCAGCTGCACGGCAGCAGGTTGCAGAAGCTGAGCGGCTGCATCGTGTGCAAGTGTCAGAAATCGACGAGACCTATACAAGGGAGCTGGCCGATGCTCAAGATGAGAATAACCGGCTGCGCGCTGATCTGCTGCGCGGCTCTATCCGGCTGTCAATCCCAACCAGCGGTGCCAGTTGTGGAGTGTCCAGAGATACCGGCACCGCCGGCAGCGCTGATGCAGCGGGAGCAGCCGACATTGACGAAGGAGCTGCTGCAGAAATTCTCGCGCTCACCCAGCGAGGAGACACAGCAATCCGAAGACTGACCGCACTGCAGGGCTATGTGCGTACTGTCTGCTTGGCGCGCGGAGAGCAGGACCAGGGCAGTGCCACCAAAGGCTAAGCGCTACTGCGCCCGCTGCAACCAGGCGCACGCCGGGAAATGCCCGCAGGCACGTGAAGGCTGGGCGGAGTGGCAGAAGCAGAAAGGTACAGACACTGACCGCGGTTACGGTGCCAGCTGGCGGCGGATGCGCAGGCAGGTGATTCAGCGGGACAAAGGGCTGTGCCAGATCTGCTTGCAGGCTGGGCGCGCTACGTCGGGCACTCACGTGGACCACAAGAAGCCGAAGTCACAGGGCGGCACGGATGACATGAGCAACCTTCAACTGCTCTGCAAGCCATGCCACCTGCGCAAGACCGCGCAAGAGGGCGGCGGCGCAAGGGGGAGGGGCGGGTCAAATCTCTAGGGCCCATATCCACCAACACCGCCGCCCTAAGTCAATTTTTGTGTGCGTTGAATTGAATCGAAAAAACCCACTCGGGGTTTTCACTAGGTAACTGGTATGGCTGGACGATATCCGCAGGGGGGCAATGTTGTTCACCACCCTGCAGCTGCTCAGAACGAGCAGGCAGCCGCAGAACAGGAGGACAAGCTCCTCTCCCTGGTGAAAGAGCTGCGGCCGCGCGGCATCAGCAAGGAAGAGCGCCGGGTGTGGGATCGGGTGGCGTTCGAGCTGGCCAAAGTGGGCCGGCTGAAGCCGCTGTTCGTGGATTATGTGCACGAGTACTGCCGCACCAAGGTCGAGATGGACGAGCTGCGCCAGTACCTGGTCGAGAACGGACGCACCTACACCGCACATGGCCGCAATGGGCGGCAGATTAAAAACCATCCCGAAGTGGGCCAGCTGCGTGAAGTAGCCCGCTTCTGGAACAGCATGGTCGCGCAGCTGGGCATGTCCCCGGCGACCGAGCTGCGCTTTAACGACAAGCAGGGCAGCCTGTTTGACGACGGCGAATTCGACCGGCTATGACCTGGGATGTGGATCACCTCGCGGACATCGCCGGCTACTGCAACGATGTCCTCACCGGTGTGCGCCCGGCCTGCCGCTGGGAAATACTCGCGGTACAGCGTCACGTCGATGACCTGGAGCGCGCGAAGGACGAAAGCTACCCCTGGGTTTTCGATGAGGCCAAGGCCCTAAAGGTCATCCGCTTTATAGAGTTGCTGCCACACGTAAAGGGCAAGTGGGCCGCGGGCCGGGGGCTCACAAAGCGGATCCAGCTGGAGGGCTGGCAGAAGTTCATCGTCGGCAGCCTGTTCGGATGGGTGCATCGCGAGACCGGCCTGCGCCGCTTCCGCATCGCCTACATCTGTGTGCCGCGCAAGAACGGCAAGTCGGTGATTGCCGCCGGCATCGGCCTGTACATGCTCACCGAAGACGGCGAGTACGGGGCCGAGGTCTACTGTGGCGCGACCAGTGAGAAGCAGGCCTGGGAAGTTTTCCGGCCGGCGCAGAAGATGGCCGAGCGCACGCCGGCTTTTCGCCGCGCCTACGGGGTCACCTCCCACGCGCGGCGACTGGAGTGCGACAAGCGCGGCACCAAGCGGTTGCCGGACAACTCCCGCTTCGAGCCGGTGATCGGCAAGCCGGGGGATGGCGCCAGCCCCAGCTGCGCGATTCTGGATGAGGTGCACGAGCATCAGGACGACGTGCTCTACGACACCATGCTCACCGGCATGGGCGCGCGGGAACAGCCGCTGATGCTGGGCATCACTACCGCGGGCAGTCAGATCGCCGGCCCCTGCTACGCGATCCAGCAGGACCTGCAGGCGGTGCTGGAAGGCAGTGTCGAGAACGACGAGCTGTTCGGTATCGTCTACAGCATCGACAAAGAGGACGACTGGACCAGCGAACAGGCGCTGATCAAGGCCAACCCGAATTACGGCGTATCGGTCGGCAGCGACTACCTGAAGGCACGCCAGCGCGAAGCCGTGCAGAGCCCGCGCAAACAGAACACCTTCAAGACCAAGCATCTGGACGAATGGGTCACGGCCAAGAATGCCTGGCTCAACATGGTGGACTGGAACCGTCAGGCGGATCCGTCCCTGCAGGTGGACGACTTCCTGCACGACCCGTGTACTAAAGCGCTGGACCTATCCAGCAAGCTGGACATCACCTCGAACATTTCCCTGTTCGAACGGGAGATCGACGGCCAGAGCCACTATTACATCTTCGGCCGGCACTACTTGCCGGAAGATAAAATTCAGGAAGAGAGCAACAAACACTATCAGGCCTGGGAACACCAGGGCGTGCTCATTCCGACCGAAGGCGAGACCATCGACTACGACCAGATCCAGAAGGATGTCGAGACCGACATCCGCGACTTCGATGTGCGCGCCCTCGGCTACGACCCCTGGGGCGCGACCCAGCTGGTGCAGAACATCCAGAAGGAAGTCAAAGAACTGGAAGTGATCGAGGTGCCGCAGAACTACGCGATGTCCGACGCGATGAAAGAGTTCGAGGCACTGCTCAAAGCTGGCCGGATCCACCACGACGGCAACCCGGTCCTCACCTGGATGATGGGCAACGTGGTCGCCAAAGAGCTCGACGACGGCAAGAAGATTCGCCCGGTGAAGGAAAACAAAGAGTCCAAAATCGATGGTGCCGTCGCCACGCTGATTGCCTTCACCATCGCGCTCTCCGGCGAGGAAGCCGAAGAGAGCGTCTACGAAACCCGAGGCATCCGCTTCCTATGATTAAAATGCTGCGCAACCTGTTCTCGCCCAGTGCCGAGACCAGCACGCTCAAGAGCCCGAGCGACGAGTTGCTGGACGCACTGAGCGCGCCGCAGTCGGTTTCTGGCAAATCGGTTACGCCAGACACCGCCATGCGCGTCGCCGCGGTGTATGCCTGTGTGCGCCTGCTCTCGGAAACCACGGCGGCTCTGCCTCTGAACCTCTACCGCCGGACGGATGGCAACAATCGGGAAGTGGCCAGCGACCACCCCCTGCAAATGTTGGTACATGATCTGCCCAATGAGGAAATGACGGCGATCGACTTCCGCTCTCAACTGATGGCCGCCCTGCAGCTGCGCGGCAACGGGTACAGTGAAATCGAGCGCGACCGCGGGGGCAGGGTTCACGGCGTCTGGCCGATTAACCCGGACAAGGTCTGGGTGGGCCGCTCCCAGCGCACCAACCGCTTGGTGTTCGAGGTGCACGACGGCGACTTTCGCACCATTCAGCCGCAGCGTATGTGGCGCATCGCCGGCCTGTCCACAAATGGCATCGTGGGCCTGTCGCCGATCAGCCAAGCGCGGGAGGGCATCGGCCTGGCCCTGGCACTGGAAGAGCACGGCGCGCGTCTGTTCTCCAACGGCGCCCGCCCGGGCGGTACCCTGGAAGTGGAGGGTAAGCTGTCCGATGAGGCCTATGAGCGGCTGCGCACCAGTTGGAACAACCGGCACCAGGGCGGCGCCAATGCGCACCGCACCGCGATTCTGGAAGAGGGCACCAAGTGGAAGCAAATCGGCATGAGTGCCGAGGACGCCCAGTTCCTGGAAACCCGCAAGTACCAGCGCAGTGAAATCGCGGCCATCTTTGGTGTGCCGCCGCACATGATCGCCGACCTGGAAAAAGCCACCTTCAGCAACATCGAGCACCAGTCCATCCAGTTCGTGGTGTACAGCCTGCTGCCCTGGCTGAAGCGAATCGAGCAGAGCATCTTCCGCGACCTGCTGTCGCCGATGGAGCGGCGCGAATACTACGCCGAACACAGCGTCGAGGGCCTGCTGCGCGGCGACGCCAAGGCGCGCTCCGAGTTTTATAAGAACCTGTTCAACGTCGGCGCCCTGAGCATCAATGACCTGCGCCGCCTGGAAAACATGAACAGCATCGAAGGCGGCGATGAGCACTGGCTGCAGCTCAACATAGCCCCTATCACCCAGCCGCGCGACGGCAGCGGCAAAACCACCACCGGAGAGAACAATGCCTAAGTGGTTCGAAATCAAGGCCGCTGCCGACAGCAGCCGCGCCGAGGTCTATATCTACGACTACATCGGCTACTACGGCGTGGAGGCCAAGGCCTTTATCGACGAACTCAACGCGCTCGAAGTCGACGAGATCGACCTGCGCCTGAATACCCCCGGTGGAAGCGTGTTCGAAGGCAACGCCATCTACAACGCGCTCAAGCGCCATAAGGCCACCATCACCACCTACATCGACGGCCTCGCAGCGTCCATGGGCTCTATCATCGCCCTGGCCGGTGAAAAGGTGGTGATCGCCGACAACGCCATGTACATGATCCACAACCCGTGGACCGTGACTGCCGGTGACTCCAAAGAATTGCGCAAGACCGCCGAGACCCTCGACAAGCTGCGCGAGTCGATGCTGAACATCTACCATGCCAAGACCGGCATTGAGGAAGGCGTGCTCGTCGCCATGCTGGATGAAGAAACGTGGCTCACCGCCAGCGAGTGTGTGGAGCAGGGTTTCGCGGATGAGACCGTCGAAGGCGTGGCTGCCGCAGCCAGCTTCGACAAGGAAAAGTTCAAGGGCTGCAAGCATGTGCCTGAGCAGCTGATCGCCGCGAAACAGCCCGCACCGCAACCGGAGCTGGAAGAAGAGCCGGGACCCTACAACCACAGAACCCCGCTCTACGCGCGTCTCACCGAGATTGCCGAGGCAGCCTGAATGCGACCAGAAGCGTGAGCGCGCTTCTCGCACAAACCCCGCCGGCCTAGTGCCGGCTTTTTTATTTCCGAAGACGGAGAAATCAATATGAGCAAGCTCATAGACCTGCAGCAGAAGCGCGCCAAACTGGCGAAGGAAATGCGCAACCTGGTGGACAACGTCGATGCCAAGGCCGGCATGACCCAAGACCAGGAAGCCCAGTGGAACCAAATGAACGACGATCTCAACGCACTCGACAAGCAGATCAAGCAGCTCGAGCAGATGGAGGAGATCGAGGCGCGGCTGGAAGAAGTGCCTGAAGCCGCCCGGCGCCCGAACCCTGAAGGCGGCGCACCGGAAAACCCGCTGGCGAGCGCCGAATACCTGAGCGGCTTTGACGGCTATGTTCGGGGTGGGATCAGCGCCGATATCCGGGCGGCGCTGACTGTGGGCACGGACACCGACGGCGGCTACCTGGTGCCGGACTCCTGGGCGAATACCCTGATTGACCTGCTGACGGATGCAGTATTTATGCGCAGCCTCGCCACCGTCACCACCACAAAGAGCACCAAGAACCTGCCGCTCACCACCGACAAGGGTGCAGCCGGTTGGGTGGATGAAGGTGGAGCCTATCCGGAATCCGACATCGCCTTCGGTAACGGTGTGCTCGAGGCTTGGAAGCTCGGCCGTATCATCAAGGTTTCTGAAGAGCTCCTAGAAGACAACACCTTCAACCTGGAAGGTGAAATCGGACGCATTTTCTCAGAGACCTTCGGCCTCGCCGAAGAGACGGCTTTCATCAGCGGCGACGGCGTCAAGAAGCCCACAGGCCTGCTGGTTTCCGGCGCACTCGGCAAGCAGGTCGCCAGCGCTGCCGCTATCACCTACGACGATATCGTCGACCTGATCCACTCAGTGCGCAGAGTCTACCGCCGCCGCGCCAGCTTCATCACGCGGGATGGCACTCTCGGCATGCTGCGCAAGCTCAAGAGCACCGACGGCGTCCCGCTGTGGCAGCCCAGCCTGCAGGCCGGTCAGCCCGACATGCTGCTGGGCTACCGAGTTGAGAGCACTGAGGCCATGCCGGCCGTGGCCGCCAGTGCCAAAACTGTCGCCTTCGGTGATCTCAAGCAGTACCGCATCGGCGACCGCGGCGGCATCGTGATGCAGCGCCTCAACGAAAAGTATGCGGATACCGGCCATGTCGGCTTCCGGATGCGCAAGCGCACCGACGGCAAGCTGCTGGTGCCAGAGGCAGTGAAGTACCTGCAACAGGCCGCGGCGTAAACCGGCACTGAACGCGGCCCGGAAACGGGCCGCAGTCTCAATCGGTAACCGAGGAACCACCGATGAAATTCAAACTGGTACTGCTGACCAGCCTGGTCACCGCCACCGAAAGCTACGCGCCCGGTGACGACTATGAGGCGGGCAACGACGAAGCCTGGCACATGATCAACGATGGCTTGGCAATGCTGAAAAATACCAAGGGTAAAAACAAGCAGGAGCCACCGAAGAAGCCGGCACATGTCGCCAAGGCAGAGGCCGAAGCTGCAGCGGAAGCCCAGCGCCAGGCTGAAATGGAGCTGCCTTCCGTGCATCCAGAGGGTAAAGAGCTCAATGCCGCCCTGGAAAAGAACGCGAAACTCACTAATTCCAATCGGGACCTGTCAGACGCTCTAGGGCTGGTAACTGGTGATGCAAAAGTCAAGGCCGAATACATCATCGAACTTGAGGCCAAGGTCGAAGAGCAGGGCGAACACATCACCGCGCTGGAAAGCGAGGTAACCAAGCTTGAAGAAGAAAAAGTCGCCCTGCAGGAACAGCTGGCGGAAGCCGCGAAATCGGCCGAGACAGAAGCGGGCGAAGCCGGTACCGAACAGGACGCTGACACCGCCGGAGGCGAGCAGCAGTGATCTTCGATCTGGCCCTGGTCAAACAGCACCTGATTGTCGAACACAGCGATGACGATGCCTACATCACATCGCTGTGCGTAGCGGCCGAGCAGCAGTTCAACGACTACTGCGGCAGGGTGCTGTATGCCGAGGGCGCCGACATGACCGGCGCGCCGGAGAATGCGCTCCAGGTCACCGAGGCCATCCAGCTGGGCGCCATGGTGCTGGTCGGCGCCCTGTACGAAAACCGCGAAGGCGGCGGCGCCTTGCCGATGCCGACGCGACTGTTGTGGAATCCGTACCGATGGCTGCGCGTCTGAAGATCGGCCGCATGCGCGACAGCGTGCGCTTCGAGCAATTCACCGAGGTTGACAACGCCTTTGGAGAGGCTGTGCGCGAATGGAACGAATACCTCACCTGCCGCGCGGAAGTGCTGCCGGTGCGCACCGGTGAAGGTATCGCCCAGGGGCAGGAGCTATCCACCAGTGAAGTGACCATCCGTGTGCGCAATAGCACCGCCAGCCGCGGCATAACCAGCGCCATGCGCGCGGTGTGGGAGGGAAAGATCCTGGATATCTCGCCGCCGCGCAAGATCGCCGGGCGAGACCGCTATCTGGAATTCACCGGCATCAACCGGAGCACCAGCGATGAGTGATCGATCCAAGTTCCATGTGGAAGGCCTGGCCAAGCTCAACAGCGCGCTGCTGGGCCTGGACGCCAAGACCGGGTCCGCGCTGTTGCGCCGCGCCGGGCGCAGCGCCATGAAGCCGGTTGAAAGTGCAATGCGTGACGGCGCCGAGGTGGACACAGGGGATCTGCGAGACAGCATCGGCATGCGTGCGTCCACTGCCAAGGGCAAAAGTAAGGACCGGGTGGCCCGCATCACCGTGGGCCCCGTCAAAAAGTCCAAGGGCCGCGGTGACAACAAACGCGAGTTCAATAACCTGAACCAGAAAGCCATTGCCCAGGAGTACGGCAACGCGAAGCGGAGTGCCAAGCCGTTTATCCGCCCGGCGCTGGAGAACCGTATCGACAGTGTCCTGCAGGATCTGATCAACGAATTCGGCAGCGAGCTCAGCAAAGTCAAATGATCGAGACCCATCTCAACACCTGGTTGCGCACTCTGGGCGCGGCCAAGGTGCGGCCGTTGCTGTTACGCAAGAAAGACCCGGTACCGGCGCTGGTGTACACCCCGGTCGCCGCTCGTGCGCCGCTGGGCCTCGATGGCACACCCCGCACCCGGGTCAGCCAGATCCAGGTGGACGTGTGGGCAGAGGCATACCATGAGGCCAAGAGCCTTGCCGAAGCCGTGCACAACATCAACGGATTTGCCGGTGACTTTTCCGGTCAGGAAGTGGGTCTGATTGAAACTGTCACCAACTTTGAAGAATACGACGAGGAAGCTCATCGCTACCGCGTCAGCATCGACCTCACTATTTATTTCTAAACAGGAGATTGCGTTATGGCGCAAGGTTACAAGACCAAATTCCTCCGCAGCGATGATGGCGGTACCACCTACGCCCAAGTGGCGGGCATGCTGGATATTGAGCTGAACGAGGTTTCTCGCGGTTCCTCTGACATTACGCCCATCGACGGCACCAGTGGCTACATGGACTTTGAGCCGGTGGGTCTGCGCGATGCTGGCGAGGTATCGCTCACCCTAGTTTGGAAAAAGGGTGACACCGGGCAGGCAGCGCTGGCTGCGGATCTCGATACCGACGCCAACGTCAATTACCAGATCGAGTATCCGGACGGCACCACCGTCGAGTTCCTGGGCCATATCACCGGCTGGGGCGGGGCGCTGCCGAAGGACGACAAGATCACTCGCACCGTGAAGTTCAAATTGTCCGGCAGGCCTGTAGTCACTGAGGCCGCTTGATCATGAGTCTGTTTCAAGCGCCTCATTTAAAGAACGAGCCGATCACCTTTGCCGGTACCGGGCTCACCCTGTACGAGCTCAGCGCCTTCGATCGCTGCGAGTACCTGGAGAAAATCACGGCGAATATACCGGCTACCAAAGGCGGTGAAGAAGTTCCTCTGCGCGAATTCGACAAAGTCGGTGAGTTCTGGTCGATCCGTCGCGAAGATGTGAGCAGCAAGCTGTTGCTAGTGGCTTATGCGCTAAAGCCGGGTCGCGAAGAAAGCCTCGAGGAGCTGCACCTGGAGCTGCGTAAAAGCGTCGCTCCAGATGCGATTGACGAGCTGTATATCCCCGCGGCCAGGTTGTCAGGCCTCTATGTAGAGTCGTCGGAAGAAAATCCAGAAGATGGCAGCGAGGTTGACGAAGAGGGCAGCGAAAAAAAAGGCTAGTGCCGGGTTTCGCCTTCGCCCGGCAACTTGCCCGCGATTTCAACCGCGTGGACTACTTCAACATGCTGCGCAGCATCAGCAGCACCGAGCTTGACCACTGGTACGAGCACCACCGCACCAGGCCCCTCCACAGCGAGGCGCAGCAGTTGCAACTGGCGCAGGTGGCGGCCGGAGTCTGCGGCGGGAAGGTAGGGGATTTCATCCCCGAGATTCGCAAACCTAAGTCCATCAAGGACCAAATCGCCCTTTGGAAATCTTGCTAAACCGGAACCGCTATGGCCAAGACAGCGACCATCGCCACGCTCGTCGCGAACCTGGAAATGAACTCCGCCAGTTTCCGCAAGGAAATGGACCAGGCGCGCGCGCGTACAACCAAGTTCACTCGGGACCTGAAAAAGACCAGCGCGGCGAACGATGGGTTCACGCGTTCTATGCGCGGCGCAGCTCAGGGCGTGGCGGCTATTGACGGACCGCTCGGGGGCGTGGCAGGGCGGCTGAGTGCAGTCAATAGCCTGGTCACCGGGGGCAACATCGCCTGGGCTGGTCTTGGCGTAGCTGTCGCCGGGGTTACTGCTGTGATGTACAAGAGCATCCGCGCCGGCGAGGAGATGGAGCGGCAGCAGCTAAAGATCGCGGCACTGCTGAAGGCTACCGACAACGCCAGCGGCCGCACCGCGCAGCAGCTGGACGAGCAGGCGCGCTCGGTGGCCCGCAACACCCTGGCCAGCGTGTCCGGCATCCGCGATGCTCAGGCAGTTCTACTGACGTTCAAAAGCGTGCAGTCGGACGTGTTCGACAGTGCGATTTCTCTCTCTCAAGACCTAGCGGCGGTCATGGGCGGCGACGCCAAGAGCGCGGCCCTGCAGCTGGGTAAGGCTCTGGAGGAGCCCAGCACCGGACTCACTGCACTGCGCCGGGCCGGTGTCAGCTTTACCGAGGCGGAGAAAGACCAGATCAAGGCGATGGAGGAAGCCGGCCGCGTCGCCGAGGCACAGCGGTTCATACTCGCCAAGTTGTCGCAACAGGTCGGCGGGGCCGGCACTGCCGAGGCGGGCGGACTCGCCGGGCAGGTCGATACCCTGAGCCAGAACTGGCAGGAGTTCCTCGAAGCCCTCTCTAAGACTGAGGAGGCGTCCAAGGGCGTTGGCTTTGTGGCCGACGCGGTGAGCTGGTGGCGCACCGTTCTTATGCCAACGGAAGCGGAGAAGAGCGCAGATAGGTACTTCGAACTCCAAGAGAAGTACCTCTACCACCAGAAGCAGCTAGAGAAAGCCGAGCGTGATGGCGTTCAGTTTCAGATTAAATGGCAGCGCAACAAGGTCGAGGAATATCGCGCGCAGCTGCAGGAAATCAAGGATGCAGATCTGAAGGTTGCAATAGAGCGGCGGGCCGAGCAGCGGAAGGCCGCAGAAGCAGCTACCACTGCCCGTGAGCAGGCCGAGCGTGAGCGTGCCGCGGGCGAACTCAAAAATCTGCAGGACAAGAGCGCGCTCCAACTGGCGCAGCTGGACAACTTTCTCGCCGACCAGCGCGGCAAGATCGATTTGGATCACCAGGCGCGCCTGCAGCAGATCGCCGCTCTGCAGATCGCCGAGGAGGAGCTGCGCCGCCGCGGCTTCGACTCCATCGAAGCCCTGCAGGCCGAATACAGCGCACGGGAAAACGCCCGCTACCAGATGGCCCTGCAGGAGATGGCGGCGCGTGCGGCTAACGATGAGGGCAAGGGCAATAAGGTCGGCCCCGACGGGCTCACCGATTCCGAGCGCCAGAGTGTCGCATCCAGGCTGGAAACCCTCAAGTTGTCCTGGCTCACCGAAAAGGAACAGCTGCAGGTGCAGCAGGACGAGGAGATGGCGCTCCTTGACCAGGCTTACATCAGCAAGCTGATGGCGCGTGATGAGTATGAGCGCAGCCTGACACAGCTGGAAGAGAAGCACCGCAAGCAGCGCGAGCAACTGGAACAGGCTAGCAGCAAAAACCGGCTGCAGATGTATACCCAGGGCGCGAGCCAGATTCTGGCTGCTGCCGGCGGCCATAGTAAAAAAGTGGCCGCGCTGCAGCGGGGTATGGCGATCTTTACCGCCGGAACGGCGATGATCGAAAACATCGCCAACGCCTCCAAGATCGGCTTCCCGCAAAACATCCCGATGATTGCCGGCGCCACTGCCCAGGGAGTGCAGATCTACAGCATGCTGTCGTCGCTGAAGGAGCCGGCCGGCATCGCCCACGGCGGTCTCGACTATGTGCCGAAAGAGTCCACCTACCTGCTGGACAAGGGCGAGCGCGTGCTGTCGCCAAACCAAAACGCCGACCTCACATCCGCCCTCAAGAACGGCGGTATGCGCGGCAACGTCACAGTGAACCTGATCGAAGACGCCTCCCGGGCAGGCCAGGTGGAGCGCGAGCAGCTGAGTGGTGAGGACGTGATTCGTATCTTCGTGGCCGATATCCGCCAGGGCGGCGACTCCGCCAGCGCCCTGGAAGGCACCTACGCACTGCAGCGCACCGGAAGTTAATCCATGGCATTGATCGAATATCCCAGCGAGCTTCCGGCTCCGCTGCTGGAGGGCTATGGCTTCAAGCGAGTGGACAACCGCTTGCGCACCCCGATGGCCAGCGGCCGCGCACGCCAGCGCCGCCGCTTTCCCCGCGTGCCCACCGAACTGACCGCGACCTGGCGGTGCCAGGCCGAACAGGCGGCCCTGTTCGAGGGGTTTGTGCTGCATGCCCTGCAGGACTCCATCGCCTGGTTCCTGGCGGACGCCCTGACTCCGCTGGGGCTGGTGCAGCACAAGATGCGCTTTATCACCGATCCGCTGGGCGACTGCCGGCCGACGGGCCCGCGCATCTGGGAATACCGTGCGCGCATCGAGATTGAGGAGCGCGCCGTACTGACCGAGGAGCAGACCGCCGCAGGCCTGCTGGACCCGAACACCGTTCAACAATTTGTCACCGGCGTGGACGGCGCCGTAGACAGCTATCAGGAGTAGTGCATGTCTAGCTTTTTCAACTTGGTGGCGCAACTTCAGGCCAGTATTGACGCCCTGGATGCGATCCTTACAGGCGATGAAAATAGCACTGTCGATGTGGGCGGCGTTACGAAGGACACCATTTCCAAGGCGATCAAGGACCAGTTCGCCAGTCTCAAGGCCATGGTGCAGGGGCGCCAATCGTTTGCGACCAAGGCGGCCATGGATGCCGACTTGGCGCACGCCGCGGACACCCTAGCCGAGGTGTGGAACGACCCCGCCGAGGCGAACAACGGCCTGTATGGCAAGACTGGCGCGAGCGGTACTGGCTCCTGGGTGAAATCCCCCTATGACAGCTACGCGCTGCTGCAGGCGGATATCGGCACGCTGGAGCAAAAGGCCGAGATGCTGGACCGACAGATCCCGCAGGAAGTGCTGCAGGCGGGATTCCGGCACAGCATCGACACGCTGCTTAAAATCCTGGCGCCGACCGGTTTGGAGGCCGGCGACGAGATAGCCGCGGCCATCGCCGATGAAGATGGCAACGCGGCGTTGGTGATCACCAAGCTGGGTGAGATCATTGTGCCGCTGCTGCGCGCGCTTTCCCTCAAGGTCGGTATGGAAGAGCTGACCGGGGGCGAGTACAACTACGCGCTCGGCCTGATTGACGAAGCCGGTTACCCGGTGTTTGGGGTGGATGTGAATACCGGCGGAACCCTGATGGCTCTGGCGCGCGTGCTGGGCATCCTGGAGATCGGCACTGATGCCCAGCTGCAGCAGGGCGAGTTCAACTACGACTTCGCGATAGCGGACGCGAGCGGCTATGTAGGCTTCGGGCTTTCGGCGGGCGTGGTCATGACCCCGGGTCAGAGTCTCAACGTAGACCTGGAGCGCCGCGATCAGCTCAACATTGCCAAGTCCAACCAACTCAAACAAAGCATCAATACCACCTGCGCGCAGAACGTCTTTGATTACAACCACGTGGTGGTATACGGGCAGTCACTGTCCACTGGTCACGAGGGGTGGCCTGCGCTATCCAAAACTCCGCGCTACGGCAATCTTATGCTCGGCGACAGTATAAGGCCCAGCAACTCAGACGGCGCAGGCTTCACACCTTTCGGCGGGGCCGCGCTGCAGCCGCTGATTGCCAATGTACAGTCTGGAGGAGTAATCCTCACGGACCAGGAGGTGGCCGAGCTGATAGAGGGTGATGGGGCCCTGGGGGAGACCGTCAACACCGGCATGGTGAACTTCGCCAAGAAGCTGCACAACCGCAGCCTGCTGGTCGACAACGACAGCCAGCGGGTTTTTGTGACCACCAACTGCGGCGTGAGCGGTAAGACCATTGAGCAGCTCTCCAAGGTAAACACCCAGGACGGCACCGACCGTTACAGCCGTTATACCGGTGCGGTGAGCCAGGTCAAAGCCATCGCCGACGGCGAGAGTAAATCCTATGGCGTTACCGGTATCGTGTGGATGCAGGGGGAATGGAACTATACCGATCACGGTGACGTATGGGACAAGGCCAGTTACAAGAGTGCGCTCACACAGCTGCGCGACGACATGGTGGCCGATGCGCTGGTGCTGACAGGCCAAGCGGACGAGCCCGCCTTTTTCACCTACCAGACCGGTGCGGCCTACACCCGCGACGAGGATTCCAACAGCGACCCAGGTTTGCATGTGGGTATGGCGCAATGGGAATTCGTTCGCGAGAACCCGAACTGTTACCTCGCCGGTCCCGTGTACCCCTACACCGATAAGGGCGGCCATCTGGATGCCAACGGTTACCGCTGGTACGGCAACCTGCTGGGAAAGGTATTTCACAAGGTGGTCACCCTCGGGCAGCAGTGGCGACCGCTCAGCCCACGGCGCGCGCAACAGATTGGCCGCGAAATCTATATCGACTTCCACGTGCCGGAGCCGCCGCTGGTATTCGATCTCCCCTATGTGGTCAACAGCGCTACCGATTACAGCAGTAAGGGTTTCCGGGTGACGGACGACATCGGCGAGGTGCTGATTTCCCGGGCCGAGATCGTCGGAGAGACGATCGTGAAACTGCAGCTGGGGCGCGATACGATCGGGGGCGCCCATATCTGGTACGCCGACAAGACGCGCCACAACGGCAACGGCTGTCTGCGCGATTCGGACGAAACTGTGGCCTTGGACAAATACGAATACAAGCCGGCCGAAGGCATGTATGCCTCGGCCAATCTGCCCGAACTGATCGATAAACCCTATCCGCTGCACAACTGGTGCATCGCTTTTTATATTCCGACGAACTGGGAGAATTCCTGATGTCACTGATTATTCGTGTAAAGAATGCCGACTTTTCCGCATCCGGCCTGCCGCAGCTAGAGCAGACCATCTACGGCCTACCGGCAGACGGGTTGGTGGGGCTCTATCTGTTTGAAAGCGGCAGCGACGACGCCGTGCACAATGGGCCATTTACGGATTACAGCGGCTCCGGCAATCACGCCAGTATCTACGGAGATTGGGTAGCGCCGATCAAGCGTGCCTACGGCTTGGAAGTAACCGATGAAGACGGGCTGGCAATCGACACCGGCATTGCCATGAGCGGTGAGTTCACCGTCATTGCGTGCCTGAAGAGCACTCTGCCGGCCAGCGCATCAAATGTTTATGAAACCCATGTCGCCGACACGGGCTCTATAACAACCAGCAAAGATGCAGGCAACAACAGTATCTTGCGACCAGTTATGAATACCCAGGTGCTTCCGGATAACACCGGTAATTTCGGGATATTTGGTGGTGTTTCAGCATCCATCGGGCCTTCCCGTGTGGGAGGCGGTGGAGACTCTCGCCAGGCCAGTATTTATGGTTTCGGGGTCAGTGCCTCGCAGACTCTACTTAAAACACGCTCGTTGGACGGAACGAACTACAACCTCACGGACGCCGACCTAGCCACCGACTATGGTGGCGATCTGAGCGGCGAATCCATCGTGGTCGGTGGTTGGGGGTATGGTGCATATCGTCCAGCGACCAGCGAACTCTACGCATTTGCCGTCTACGACCGCCTGCTGGCCGATGAGCAGTTCGTCACTGCTATTGCGGCAATCAATCAGCGTGTCACCGCACGCGGCGTCACCATCTTCACCTGATGAGCCAGGTACTGCAGACCGTCTACGCCAGCGCGCCGGTTGACCAGGTCATCATCCATACCCTGGAACTGAAGCACTCCGCGTTCGAAGGCGGGGCCATTCGGTTGTGCCAGGGCTTCGACGATGTGACGGCGACGCTAGAGGATGCCAGCACGGCGACCTTCACCGCGTCTGGCTTCGGCGTGTCGCTGCCCAGTCGAGCGGTGAAGGGCCGGCAGGACCTGCAGTTCCAGATCGACAATGTCACCGGCGAGGCCCTGCAGCAGATTCGCGCGGCCAAGGAAGCTGGGGGCGCGGTGCAGGTGATTTACCGGGTCTACCTGGCCTCGGACCTCACCGCGCCGGCGCAGCCGCCCACGGTAATGACGGCGGTGTCTGTGAAAGCCACACCGGCGTCGGTGGCGGTGGTGGCGAGCTTCCACGACCTGGTCAACAAGTCGTGGCCCACGCTGTTCTACACCCCGGACTTCGCGCCGGGCCTTAAATATTACGGGTGACCTGTGTCTGCTTGGATCAACGACTACCTGCAGATTCCCTATGTAGACGGCGGCCGCGACTGCACCGGCTTCGACTGCTGGGGGTTGGTGCGGCATGTGCTGCACCACCACTTTGGCCTGCCGTGGTTGGCGAGCTTTGGCCACGTCCGCCCGGACGACAAGCGGCTGATGACCGACTGCTACCGCGAGGTAGTGGGCACCTTCACCGTCGGTGGCTGCGCGCCCGGCGCGGTGGCTTGCGGTTTCCGCGATGACTGCCTGATCCATGTGGGTGTGGTGGTGGACAACGGCGGCTTGTTGCAGGTGCTGCACACGTCCAAACAGTTCGGACGCCCCGGCCTGAACGCGCCGCGCGCTTTCCGCCGATTGTTCGAGCGCACGGAGTTTCACGAGTACGCCCATGCAAAACGCTTCCATTAAAGTATTCCCCAGCAAACTGGACCCGCACACCTTCGAGACCTGCACCGCCGAGGCGGGGCAGACCTTCGACACTTGGCTGCGGACGAATGTGCCGGCGTATCACGAGCGCGAGCGGCCGCTGTTTTCCGCCGCGGTTAACGGCGTGCAGTTGGCGCCGATAGGGTGGGACAGCTATGTCATCCAGCCCGGCGACGAGTTCGAGCTGGTGGTGGAGGCCCGGGATCCGGCGACCATTGCCTGGGCGGTAGTTGCCATCATTGCTGTGGGCGCAGCCGTCTACTATGCCAACCAGATTCCGGACAACTACAACCAGACCACGCCGGATGGATCCACCATCTACAATCCCAACGCTCAGGGCAACCAGGCACGGCTGATGGGTGTGGTGCCGGAGATCGCCGGGCGCCACAAGGTGTTTCCGGATCTGCTGAACCAGCCGCGGCGGGAGTACATCAGCAACGACCAGTATCTCTACCTGATGATGGCGGTCGGCGTCGGGGACTATGAGATAGACCCCGAGGAAATTTTTATCGGCAACACGCCGTTGAGCCGCTACTCGGGAGATATCAACTACCAGGTGTTCGGCCCGGGCGCGGACGTGACTGGGCATGAGGCGCACCGCAATGTGTATACCTCGCCGGAGGTGGGCGCCAGCGCGGGTAGTTCGGGCCTGGAACTGGAGGGAAAGCTGGCCAGCGGCGGCGGCGACACCGGGCTGATGGCCTGGACTTTCAGCGGAACCAGCCTGAAAAGCTATCGCCGGGAGTTCGAGCCGGGCTCCGAACAATATCTGCCTGCCAGCTTCCCCTTCGACGTCGATGTGATCGTTACCGTATCGGGCAGCTCGGGCAATGATGGTGACTATCGCGTGGTGTCGAAAAGCAGCAACGTCGGCACCATGCAAAAGGTCGACGCGCAAGGGCAGGACGACGCCAGCTGGACGGGATTTACTGCTGAGTCCTACAGTACCGCTAGTGTTACTTCCAGCGGCGGGCCCGGCGAGTACAGCGGGCCTTTTTTTGCTTGCCCGCCGGACGAAACCACAAACACCATTTGGCTGGATTTTCTACTGCCGCAGGGGCTTGGCGAGCTGGACGACAACGGCGATTTTCAGTCGTACTCTGTCGAAATCAATATTCAGTATCGCGCCGAGGGCGCGGGTACCTGGTCGGATGTAAACCACACCTTTACCGGTGCCAGCAACGACCAGCGCGGCTACACGAAGAAAATCGACCTGCCCAGCGCTATACGCCCCGAGGTGCGGGTCAAGCGGGTCACCGCGGCCGTCGATGATACGCGGGTGTATGACACGGTGCAGTGGACCGGGCTGAAAGCAGAGCAGGACGGCGCTACCAGCTACGCCGGCGTAACCACCATCGCGGTAAAGATCAAAGGCACCAACGCCCTGGCCGGCAGCGCCGAAAACAAGTTCAACCTGATCGCTACCCGCAAGCTGCCGGTGTACAGCGGTGGCAGTTGGTCCGCGCCGGTGGCCACCCGGGACATAGCTCCGTACTTCTCCTACATCATAAAAAATGTGGGACACACCGATGCGCAGATCGGCCTGGAGGAGCTGGACGCGCTGCATGCCTTGTGGAGCGCCCGCGGCGATACGTTCGATGCGGTGTTCGACAACAAGAGCACTCTGTTTGAGGCTCTGAAGCGGGTGCTGGCGCCGGGCTACGCCGAGCCGACCCTGGACTACGGCCAGATAGTGCCGGTGCGCGACGGCCCGCGCACGGCCTTCGAGTACATGTACCAGCCGGACAACATGGTCGGCGACCTGTCCCAGGATATCCAGATGGTGGAGCCGGACGAGCCGGACGGGGTGGAGGTGGAATACTTCGATCCGCAGACCTGGAAGCCGGCGACCATCCTGTGCACCCTGCCGGGCGACGTGGGGCTGGCACCGAAGAAAGTGCGCGCCTTCGGTATCACCGACCGCACCCGCGCCTGGCGCTTCGGCATGCGCCAACGACGCATCATGCGGTACCGGGACACCCGCTACACCTTCAAGACCGAAATGGACGCGCTGAACAGCCGTTACCTGAGCTATGACGCACTGGCGGACGACATCCCCGGCTATTCTCAGACTGGCCGGGTGCTGGCGGTGAGTGGGCGCAATATCACCCTGGACGCGGCGGTGGAGTGGGGCACCGGTACCCATCACCTGGCGCTGCGGAAACCGGACGGGCGGCTGTCCGGCCCCTACGTGGCCACGGCCACCAGTGACCCCACCGTGGTGGTCATCGGTGCGGACCTGGACTTTGCCCCGGTGGTCGACGCCAGCATGGAGCCGCCGCTGTGGATGTTCGGTGAGGCGGAGCGCTGGAGCTATCCGGCACTGATTACCGAGATCAAGCCGAGCGGTACCGACTCGGTGAGCGTTACCGCCGTCAACTACGACGAGCGGGTGTATGCGGATGATGACAATGCGCCCGCTTAATTCTCCGCGGGCGCTTTCAGTGCAATGGCGTGGCACTCCCAGGAGTTCCAGCAGTTCTTGACCAAAGAGACGCCACCCTGTTCACAGCGAGGTGTGGAGATGGCATCTGCACCCTTCTGTGCGGCGACGATGCGCAGCTGATCGACGGCGCCCACTTTGGTCGCGTCCGCCTCGCCGACCATAACCTGGTTCTTGCAGGAGTGGCCGACGATTTCGCCGAGCGGAACCATCGTGGCCGCTTGCGCTTCTGGAACGATTTCAATTTGCGCGGCCTGCTGCATGACCACGAGCCCCACCTTGTCGACAGTCTGCTTTGGAACGAATTGGCCGGTGCAGCCAGCGAGCATGGCCGCAGCGATGATGATGATGCGCATAGCGACTCCCTGTTTCTGATTCTTGTTTGAGCGCGAGCTTATCTGAGGGCGTGCCTATTTGTATAGGTTGTGGGTGGCGGGGTTGGTCTCAGTTGCGAAATCTGAATAGTTCCATGGGCTCCACGCCCAGGGTGCGGGAGATAGTATCCAGCAGCTCGAAGGAGGGGGCACTATCTCCGCACTCGATGCGGCTCACCTGTCGCGCGCTCACGCCAATCAGGGCTGCGAAATCCTCCTGAGAAGTCCCGCGCTCCCGGCGCAGCTGCGCCATCCGGGCGCCGAATCGTTGTTTGAGTGTCTTTTCCATGCCGCGAGGCTATGGGCGTCAGCCTTGCACGACCACGACATGAAATGTCTAGTTATCGGTTTTTCGATACAGCTTGTGTAGGCTCTCGATCAGCTTCTGGCAGTGCGTCTGCCACGCCGGCGGCAGCTCGCTGTACAGGCGGGCTATATGCGGTGAAAAGGGCAACAGCGCGAAGTGGTGCAGGTGCTCCTCGCCAAACGCCTCCGCCAGGCTGATCCCCACCGCCTCGCACCAGGTGGGTAACAACTCCACCGGCAGCCTCTGCCGTTTTCGATTTTGGAAACCTGGGAGGCGGACAGATCCAGCTGCCGGCCTAGCTCCGCACCGCTCAGTCCCCGCCGCTCCCGCGCCTCTCGCAGCCGTTTGACTATGTCCTGGGCCAGCTCAGACACCACGCCGCCCTGTAATTACCTGTAATATTTTCGATTATAGAAAAATTCGCTAAGTTATTGTTTCTAAAGTGGAAAATTCGATAAAAAGAGCTTGCGACGGGTCTGTAACTGTGTAGATTTGAATGCCGTCACGGCAGTTTTTGAAATCTGGTTCCATAACTGGCGCGGCCGGATCGGTATTGGAGTGTCACCAGTTAGCAACATTGGAATAATATTCCGGCGCGGTGGACAGATTTTGCCCGAATTCGTCCCCGCTGCGCCCGCCTGGTGCCACCGCAATGCCTGCGCGCGTCCGTCTTATTTGGTAAGGCGGTACTCTCGCCCAAGTGGCAGTCGGAAATCGCGGAAGGGGAGAACAAAAATGCTAACAGCACACCTCGAGCAGTTGCACCGAGTTCGGGATCTCAACACCGGCCTGGAGTGGGTGGCCATGTGCCCGGACGAGCGTGCGAGGCAGGCGTTGCTCCAGCTGGTGGGGGAGGAGATGGGGGCTGTGCTGTCGGGCGTTATCTACGCGGCCGAAACGGACGCTCGCCCGGCGCAGGAAGTAGAGCTGGCGCACAGCGCCTAAGCACCGGCCGTGGGCCTCAACGGCTTGCCTGCCAGTTCCTCCAGGTACTCCTGCCACTGGTCCATGGCCCGCTGTTTGGCCTTGGTCTTACGATAGCGGCCGTAGTTGATCGTGGTCACTGCGGTGCCCAGGGAGTGCACCTGCAACAGCCGGATCACGTCGTCCTCGATCTCGAGCTCCTCGCTCATGTGGTAGCTGATCGTCTCGCGCAGGTCGCGGGTCTGGAACGGTTTGTACTTCCATAGGGGCTCGCCGTCCTCGTCCTTGGCATCGAGGATGTATTTCTTTACCCGGTAGTCGAAACCGTCGGAATTCAGGTGTTCATCGTAGGGCACGCCGGTGCGGTCGGACTTGGTGCAGGGGTAGGTGAGGTGTCCGGTGAATTCCCGTTGGCGCTCCAGCTCTGCCTCGAGTGCTGGGATGATGGGGTTTATGTGGTCGAACTGTTTCTGTTTGATCCACTCCCGCAGCGACAGCATCTGTTTGGCCTCGAGGTCATAGTTCGCCCAGGGAACCTGCACCATCTGCAGCGGGCGCACGCAGCTGAACAGGGTTAGGTAGATGAACCCGGTGTGCTGGGGGCTCACCTGGTCCCGCAGGCGCAGCAGGCGCCGCAGCTCCTTCCGCGACAGGTGGCGGTCCCTGGCTTTTTCGAATTCCTTGACCTTGCCGATCCGGCTCACCGGGTTGACTTCTACGGCGAAGAGCAGGCCCATCTGCCCGGTCTGGGCCGCGCGCAGCGGGTCGATTTTGTCCTTGCTGATGACTCGGTTGAAGGCCGCGTGGAGGTAGGTGTGCAGCTTGTTCACCTGGCCGGTGATGCCCTGGTCGACGCGCCGCTTGAGGATGTCGAGGATATCGTCGGTGGTTACCTCGCAGGCCGGCTTTGCTAGCAGGTCGGTGTTGTACTTGCGGACCGAGGCGTTGAGGCAGGCCCCGATGCTGCCATCCTGGTTCTTGCCGCCCTGGGTGACGGACTCCTCGTAGTAGTCCAGCAGGTGGCCGAAGGAGCCCACCGGCCAGTCCTTCGTTTTGGCGGCCTGCTGGGTGGCAAACTGGCCCATCTGCGCGCGTCGGATGATGTGTCGCTCAAGGTCGATACCCTTGTCGCGGGCTTCCTGGATGACTGCCAGGGCGGCCTCGCGCATCAATTCCGGGGTGGTATTGGATGCTGTCCCGAGCGGTAAGCGCGCATCCTTGTTGCCTCCGCGGTGCCGGATATAGTAAGTTCCGTCCCTCGAATCCTTCCGCCCCCCGGTTTTGACGAGTACCAGAGCGGTGCTGGGCTGGAGTTTCCATGAGACGGTCAGCGTGGTTTCGTCGCGGAAAAAGCGCCGCACTGCGTCGATCGTCAGGGGTGTTTTGGCCATTTGCGGGTATCCGCTGAGCTTCTGATTAGAGGCCCGGAGTATACGGATATTTCGGCGAAATGGTTAGAATACGGTTAGAGTTCTCTGGTAGACTTCGCTAACTTATTGAATGGCAACGGCTTTCTACCCGTGTTCGTTGCCTTGACATGGCAGAGGTCAGCGGTTCAAGTCCGCTCGGGTCTACCATTTTACCTACCCTTAATAGGGGCCTCCTGTCACTCTGTTAAGGTCGCTTCGAAAAGGCTGGCGCATGCGTTCGCTGTTTCTTTCGGAGCTCGCGCCGGCCGAGGCCGGCGGCGGTGCCTCCAGGCGCCGTGTCCCGCTAATCAAGTCCATCAATTGTTCACGCGGTCTTTGGTAGGGATCGCCACTGAGAGAAAGGAAGTACAATGCCCGTTGTTACTCTCCCCGACGGTTCCCGCCGCGAATTCCCCGAGCCTGTCAGCGTACACGACGTCGCCGCCGATATCGGTCCCGGCTTGGCCAAGGCCGCGCTTGCCGGTGTGGTCGACGGCAAAGAGGTCGATACCAGCTATGTGATCGACCGCGACGTGGAGCTGGCCATTATTACCGACCGCCAGCCGGAAGGTCTGGAGATCATCCGCCACTCCACCGCGCACCTGCTGGCCCAGGCGGTGAAGCAGCTGTACCCGGGGGCGCAGGTCACCATCGGCCCGGTTATCGAGGACGGCTTCTATTACGATTTCGCCTACGAGCGCCAGTTTACGCCGGAGGATCTGGAGAAGATCGAGAAGCGTATGGAGGAACTGGCCAAGGAGGATATTCCGGTCAGTCGCCGCCTGATGCCCCGCGACGAGGCGGTGAAGTACTTCCGCGACATGGGCGAGGAGTATAAGGCCAAGATTATCGCCGACATTCCCAGTGACGAAGATATCTCCCTGTACCGCCAGGGTGACTTCGAGGATCTGTGCCGCGGTCCGCATGTGCCGTCCACCGGCAAGCTCAAGGCCTTCAAATTGACCAAGGTGGCCGGCGCCTACTGGCGCGGCGATGCCAACAACGAGATGCTGACCCGCGTCTACGGCACCGCCTGGGCCAACAAGAAGGATCTCAAGGCCTACCTGCACCGCATCGAAGAGGCGGAGAAGCGCGATCACCGCAAGCTGGCGAAGAAATACGACCTCTTCCATATCCAGGAAGAGGCGCCGGGCATGGTGTTCTGGCACCCGAACGGCTGGACCATCTACAGCACCATCGAACAGTACATGCGCCGCCGCCAGCGGGAGTACGGCTACAAGGAGATCAAGACGCCGCAACTGGTGGATTTCTCCCTGTGGCGCAAGTCCGGCCACGCGGACAAGTTCGGCGACGACATGTTCACGCTGACCAGCGAGGAGCGCCAGTTCGCGATCAAGCCGATGAACTGCCCCTGCCATGTACAGGTGTTCAACCAGGGGCTGCGCAGCTACCGGGACCTGCCCCTGCGCCTGGCGGAGTTCGGCTCCTGCCACCGCAGCGAGCCGTCCGGCTCCCTGCACGGCCTGATGCGCGTGCGCGGCTTCGTGCAGGACGACGGCCATATCTTCTGTGCGGAGGATCAGATCCAGTCGGAGGTGTCCGATTTTATGGGTCTGTTGCACTCGGTGTACCAGGATTTCGGCTTCGATGACGTGATCTACCGTCTGTCCACGCGCCCGGAGCAGCGGGTCGGCTCCGACGAGAGCTGGGACAAGGCCGAGAAGGCGTTGGCCGACGCGCTGGACGCCGCCGGTCTGCCCTGGGAGGAGTTGCCGGGTGAGGGGGCCTTCTACGGGCCCAAGATCGAGTTCTCCCTGAAGGACTGTCTCGGTCGTGTCTGGCAGTGCGGCACCATTCAGGTGGACTTTTCCATGCCGGGGCGCCTCGACGCCCAGTATGTGGCGGAGGACGGTTCGCGCCAGACCCCGGTCATGCTGCACCGCGCGGCACTGGGCTCCTTCGAGCGCTTTATCGGTATCCTGATCGAGCACTACGAGGGCGCCTTCCCCACCTGGCTGGCGCCGCAGCAGGTGGCGATTCTGAATATCACCGACCGCCAGGCGGACTACTGCCGGGATCTGCAGGCGCGCCTCGGTGCCCGGCAATATCGTGCCGCGGCCGACTTGAGAAACGAGAAGATCGGCTTTAAAATCCGCGAGCACACGCTACAGCGTGTTCCTTATCTGCTGGTAATCGGCGATAAGGAAGTTGAGAACCAGACGGTCGCCGTGCGGACACGCAGCGGAGAGGACCTCGGGACCATGACTTTCGAGTCGTTCCTGGAGATCCTCGAGCAGGACGTGGCTCGCCGCGGTCGCTCGTCTATTGAAGCTTCTCAACACTGATATCTTTGGTAACTGGAGACGATAACTATTAAACGAGACAGCAAGGGAAGGTCCAAAAAGGCCCGCATCAATGATCAGATCGAGGCGTCTGAAGTCCGCCTTATAGGTGCCGATGGCGAACAGGTGGGAGTCGTCTCCCTCGATGAAGCGCTGGAGGCCGCTCAGCAGGCCAATCTGGATCTCGTTGAAATTGCGCCGGACTCCGATCCGATAGTCTGTAAAATCATGGACTACGGCAAGCACGTATTTGAGGCCAAGAAGGCCAAGAATGCGGCCAAGAAGAAACAGAAGCAGCAGCAGATCAAGGAAATGAAGTTCCGCCCCGGTACCGATATCGGGGACTACCAGATCAAGCTGCGCAACCTGGCCCGCTTCCTGGAGGCGGGGGACAAGGCCAAGGTTTCACTGCGATTCCGCGGCCGCGAAATGGCGCACCAGGAGCTGGGTCTGGAAATGATGCAGCGCATCGAGAAGGACCTGGCGGAGCTGGGCACCGTGGAGCAGCGGCCGAAGCTGGAAGGCCGCCAGATGATCATGGTGATTGCTCCCACCAAGAAGAAAAAGTGAGGCCCGCGGCGCATGCCGCGGATCTCCCTTGGAGAAGTGGTTGGGCGACGGCTGCCTCCCCACTCTCACGCCGCCACCGGTACCCGGTGGTTAATTGCAGAAGCCTGTTCGCAGGCACATTTTTTACTGGAGTACAAAATGCCGAAAGCAAAAACGCACAGTGGCGCCGCCAAGCGCTTTAAGAAGACGGCTGCGGGCTACAAGCACAAGCACGCCAACAAGAGCCACATCCTCACCAAGATGACCACCAAGCGCAAGCGTCAGCTGCGCGGCACCGCGACTATGAACAAGTCTGATGCCACCCTGGTCGATCGCATGCTGCGCGCCAAGTAATTGGCTCCATTCGCAAAAGGTTTAAGAGGATAGAATCATGGCCCGTGTTAAACGTGGTGTAGAGGCGCGTCGTCGTCACAAGAAAATTCTGAAGCAGGCAAAGGGTTACTACGGTGCGCGTTCGCGCGTTTTCCGCGTAGCCAAGCAGGCGGTGATCAAGGCCGGCCAGTACGCTTACCGCGACCGTCGCGTCAAGAAGCGTAACTTCCGCGCCCTGTGGATCACTCGTATCAACGCCCAGTCCCGCGCTGAAGGCCTGTCTTACAGCCGCCTGATCGCCGGTCTGAAAAAGGCCGATATCGCCCTGGACCGCCGTGTCCTGGCCGACCTGGCGGTATACGACAAAGCTGCTTTTGCTGCCGTAGTTGAAAAAGCCAAGGCAGCCCTGGCAGCGTAAGTTGCCATTTCAGTTGCAAGACTGAATACGAAAAATAGGGAAGGGCTGTTGTGGCCCTTCCCTATTTTTTTATTCGGCCATAATGATCGGGCCGGCAAAAGATACGTAGGATGGGCATAGGGAGCCTGGCGACGTGCCCATCGATGCCACTGGCATAGAAAATAACTGAATGACGTTGGATTTTAACGGGAATTAGTTCGATGCAAGATTTGCAGTCCCTCACCGAACAGGCGCTGGAGCTGGTGGAGCAGGCCGATGGCCTGGCGGCGCTGGACCAGGTGCGCGTGGATTACCTGGGCAAGAAGGGCCAGCTCACCGCGCTGCTGAAAGGCCTGGGCAAGCTGTCGGCGGAAGAGCGCCCGGCGGCCGGTGCCAAGATCAACGAAGCCAAGCAGCAGGTGCAGGAAAAGATCAATGCGCGCCGCAATCAGCTTGAGCAGGAAGCCATCAATGCCAAGCTGGCGGAAGAGACCATTGACGTCACCCTGCCGGGGCGCGGGGAAGCGCAGGGCAATGCCCATCCGGTGACCCGCACCATGCGCCGCATCGAACAGCTGTTTGTACGCCTCGGCTTCGCCGTGGAGGAAGGCCCGGAGATCGAGGACGACTACCACAACTTCGAGGCGCTCAATATTCCCGCACACCACCCGGCGCGGGCCATGCACGATACCTTCTACATAGATCCGTCCACGGTGCTGCGCACCCACACTTCCCCGGTGCAGATCCGCACCATGGAAAAGGCCGCGCCGCCGATCCGCATCATCTGTCCCGGCCGCGTCTACCGCTGTGACTCCGACGTGACCCACTCACCGATGTTCCACCAGGTGGAAGGGCTGGTCGTGGACAAGGGCGTCAGCTTTGCCCACCTGAAGGGCTGTGTGGACCAATTCCTGAAAGCCTTCTTCGAAGCCGATGTGCCGGTGCGTTTCCGCCCGTCCTACTTCCCGTTTACCGAGCCCTCGGCGGAAGTGGATATTCAGTGCACCGCCTGCGGCGGTGAGGGCTGCCGCGTCTGCTCCGGCACCGGCTGGCTGGAAGTCATGGGCTGCGGCATGGTGCACCCGAATGTATTCGCCTCCTGCAACATCGACAGCGAAACCTACTCCGGCTTCGCCTTCGGCATGGGCGTGGAGCGCCTCGCGATGCTGCGCTACGGCGTCAACGACCTGCGCCTGTTTTTTGACAACGACCTGCGTTTCCTCAGGCAGTTTTAACCCCGTGGCCGCGGGCCCGCCCGTAGGAGCCTGCTTGCAGGCGAACAGGAGTGGCACTGCGTAGCCATTCGCCTGCAAGCAGGCTCCAACAGGGAAACATTCGTAGGATGGGCAAAGCGAAGCGTGCCCATCATCAAGAATTCAGAACAGAGACACGGATATGAAATTCAGCAACTCCTGGCTGCGGGAATGGGTAAACCCGCAGCTCTCCGCACAGGAACTGGCCGACCAGATCACCATGGCTGGCCTGGAAGTGGACGCGGTTGAGAAGGTCGCGGGCGAGTTTTCCGGCGTCGTGGTGGGCGAGATACTCGCCTGCGAGCAGCACCCGGACGCGGACAAGCTGCGCGTGTGCAAGGTGGCCGGCCATCCGGATGGCGAGATGCAGGTGGTCTGCGGCGCCCCCAATGCCCGCGCCGGCATCAAGATCCCGTTTGCCCTGGTCGGCGCGAAACTGCCCGGCGACTTCAAGATCAAGAAAGCCAAGCTGCGCGGCGTCGAGAGCTTCGGCATGCTCTGCGCCCAGACAGAACTGGAACTGGGCGAAGACGGCGACGGTATCTGGGAGCTGCCGGAAGACGCCCCCACCGGCAAAGACCTGCGCGAATACCTGGGCCTCGACGACGAAACCATCGAGGTGGACCTGACTCCGAACCGCTCCGACTGCCTCGGTATCGCCGGCATCGCCCGCGAGGTGGGCGTGCTGAACCGCTGCCCGGTGCAGGGCCCGGAAATCGCCCCGGTGGCGCCGCAGATCGACGACAGCCTGCCGGTCACCCTGGCCGCCGGCGACGCCTGCCCCCGCTACGTGGGCCGCGTGATTCGCAATATCGATGTTGGCGCCACCACCCCCCTGTGGATGCAGGAGCGTCTGCGCCGCAGCGGCCTGCGCTCCATAGACCCGGTGGTGGATGTCACCAACTACGTGCTGCTCGAACTCGGCCAGCCGATGCACGCCTTCGACCTGAACAAGCTCAACGGCGGCATCAAGGTGCGCCTGGCGGAGCAGGGCGAGGAGCTGACCCTGCTCGACGGCCAGGAGGTCAAGCTGCAGGAGGGCACCCTGTTGATCGCCGACGAGCAGAAGCCGTTGGCCATGGCCGGCATCATGGGCGGCCTGGACTCCGCGGTGACCGAAAGCACCCGCGATATCTTCCTCGAGAGCGCCTTCTTCAACCCGCTGGCCATCGCCGGTAAGGCCCGCTCCTACGGCCTGCACACCGACTCCTCGCACCGCTTCGAGCGCGGCGTCGACTACCGCCTGCAGGAGAGGGCAGTCGAGCGCGCCACTCAGCTGCTGCTGGATATCGTCGGCGGCGAGCCGGGCCCGGTGCACCTGCGCGAGCTGAGCGAGCTGATGCCCGCCGAGCGCCATATCACCCTGCGCCGGGAGAGCGTGCCCCAGCGCCTGGGCGTGACCCTGGCCGACGACGAGATCGTCGATATCCTGACCCGCCTGGGCCTGGAGAAGATCGACCAGAACGCCGACGGCTGGACCTTCCTCGCCCCCAGCTTCCGCTTCGATATCGCCATAGAGGCGGATCTGCTCGAAGAGCTGGCGCGGGTCTACGGCTACAACCGCATTCCGAGCCTGAGCTTCAGCGCCGCCCTGGACATAGTGCCGCAGCGGGAGAGCGAGATCTCCAAGGATGCACTGGAGCAGACACTGTTGGCCCGCGGCTACAACGAGGCCATTACCTACAGCTTTATCGACAGCGACTCCGCCGTGCTCTTCGACCCCGAGGCCGAGCCGGTGGCCCTGCAGAATCCCATCAGCGCCGAGCTGGCGGTAATGCGCACCAGCCTGATCCCCGGCCTGTGCAAGGCGTTGCAGTACAACCTGAACCGCCAGCAGGGCAGGGTGCGCCTGTTCGAGTCAGGCCTGCGCTTCGTGCCCCCCGGCAGCTCTGGGGGCGAACTGAAGCAAGAGCCGATGCTGGCCGGCCTGGTCTATGGCAGCCGCTTCGCCGAGAACTGGACCGGCGGCAAGGATGCGGTCGACTTCTACGATATCAAAGCCGACGTGGAGGCCCTGTTGGCCCACTGCGCAGCCGAGGGTGAGTTCCGCTTCGAGGCCGGCCAGCATCCGGCCCTGCACCCGGGCCAGTGCGCCCGTATCTATCGCGGTGAGCGCGCAGTGGGCGTGGTCGGGGCCCTGCACCCGCAGCTGCAGAAAAAGCTGGACCTGCCTAAATCCGCCTTCGTATTCGAGCTGAGTCTCGAAGCCCTGGGCGAGGCCCGCCTGCCGGCCTTCCGCCCGCTGTCGAGGTTCCCGGAAGTGCGCCGCGACCTGGCCCTGCTGATCGACGCCGACGTGCCCGCCGCCAGCCTGGTGGAAACCGCCGTCGAAGCCGCCGGCGAAACCTTGACGGACCTCAAGATTTTTGACGTCTATCAGGGCAAAGGTATTGATTTCAATAGAAAAAGTGTCGCTGTGGGGTTGACGTTTCAGCATCCGTCGCGCACCCTTAACGACGACGAAATCAATGCCGCGGTAGATGCGGTGGTCGGAAAACTAGAACAAAAATACAACGCCAGCCTGCGCTGACCCCGAGCAAGATGCTCCGGGGGCCGGGTTGAATGGCACCCCGAGAGCGTCTGCTACCGGGTTGAAAGCCGCCGCGGTTTGGGCCGCTTCCGATCTGGAGTCGACGCCTCTGAATCTGTTGGTAGGAACCAATGACAGAGGCACTGACCAAGGCCGGGCTCGCCGAAAAGCTGTACGAAGAGCTGGGCTTTAACAAACGCGAAGCCAAAGAGATCGTCGAATACTTTTTCGAGGAAATCCGCAACGCGCTGGAAAACAACGAGCAGGTCAAGCTGTCCGGTTTCGGCAACTTCGACCTGCGCGACAAGAGCCCGCGCCCTGGCCGCAATCCCAAGACCGGCGAGGAGATTCCTATTTCCGCCCGCCGTGTCGTGACCTTCAAACCGGGACAGAAACTCAAGGCAAGAGTGGAAGAAGATGCTGGAAGCGAGCAACAATAGCGAACTCCCGACGATTCCGGGCAAGCGCTATTTCACGATTGGTGAGGTCAGCGAACTCTGTGGGGTCAAACCCCACGTGCTGCGCTACTGGGAGCAGGAATTCCCGCAGCTCAGCCCGGTCAAGCGCCGCGGCAACCGCCGCTACTACCAACACCAGGACGTCATCCTGATCCGCCAGATCCGCGCACTCCTGTACGAGGAGGGTTACACCATCGGCGGCGCCCGCCTGCAGATGGAGAATGGCAGCGAAAAAGCGGAGACCGTGCAGCTGCAGCAGGTGATCCCCCAGGTCATCGCCGAACTGGAGGGCGTGCTGACCCTGCTGGAGACCTGAACCGGGCCCCTGTTGCGGGGCCCCAGTGGCGCAAATCCGGGCTTGCAATCCCCCGCCACTCATGTATGATTTGCGCCTCATCGCAATGCGATGCCCCTTACAAATCAAGCACTTAGCACATTTCGTGACGCTTGGTTTGCCTCTGTCGGAGTGTAGCGCAGCCTGGTAGCGCACCACACTGGGGGTGTGGTGGTCGTCGGTTCAAATCCGGCCACTCCGACCATTTCAACTCTTTGATTTCTATAGAAAAAGGGATTTTCGCCGGAATCCCGGCTTGTCTCGCATCTGCTACTGGTACAAAACGATCCGTGACACTCCCATGCCCGCCAAGCTCAAGCCCTTCAAACCCAGTAACTCCCGCAACTATTGGTTCCGTAAGACGGTTCCGGCTGATGTCCGGCAATTCGCCGATGGGAAACGAGAGTGGAAGGAGTCCCTTCACACGGAGGATTACCGGGTAGCAGAGCGCAAGGTCGCCGTGCTGGATGCCCAGTATTCCGAGTGGGTTAATATGGCTCGCCGTGGGGAATTCCCTGCCATGCAGGACAATAGGCCCACTAAGCATGATATTACGATCCTGGCGCACCGTTGGCTCAAGAGCGAGGTTGAAAGCTCAAGGGTTTCAGGACCCGCAAAGACTTCGCTCCCTATGTTTTGGAATCTGCTGTAACAATCAAGGGGGAGCGCATCGAAATCGTCGAGGCTTTCGATGAGCCGATCATCCAAGCGATGGAGCGGGGGTTCGAGGCTCAGAAACAAATAACAGGTCATGTGGCTTACCGGCTCTTGAAACAGCACGGTCTTTCGCTGGTAGAAGACTCCGAACTATATCGAGACCTCGTAGATCGCTTGTGCTTCCGCCATCTCGAGTTGAACAAGATAGCGGCCGACATCTGTTGTGGTCGAGAGTGGACGCTGCCGGTCGAAAAGGATCGGTCTGAGGAGCTTCTGAGTGTTGAAGAAGCGCGAAGCAAGGCCAAGGCCAGCAAGGGACTCGGACGGGTCACATTCAAGCCCATGTCCAAACTAGCGGCAGAATTTATTGTAGTGGTCAAGTTATTTTGGCCACCGTCTTTTGAGCATTCCAGTATTTCTCTTCTGCCACATTCGGCGGTAAACCGTCGTTATTCTGGTGTGGCCGTATTTGGCTGTAG
>NZ_JBSWWT010000004.1:0-219749 GCF_056160225.1 Microbulbifer sp. ABF4_143 | reverse complement strand
TGTAGGTGGGCTGGCCGTCGATCGGGTCGCCCCACTGGCGCAGGCAGCGGGCGCCGGGGCCCTCGGCATCCCACTCGAAGTGGAAGCTGTAGCCGCTCTTCAGGGTGCGCTGCGCGATAACGTGTTTGTGGTAGCGGTAGCGCTCGCTGTGGCCGTCGGCGTCGGCGGCTTCGATCAGGTCGCCCTCGTCGCTGTACTGGTAGCGGGCGAGGGTGGTGATGCGGCCGTCGCGGGTCTCTTTCTTGAGTTCGCCGATGCGATTGCCCGCGGGCGTGATATGCAGGGCCTCGCCGAGGCTGCTCTCGACGCAGATCAGGCGGCCGTCGATATAGTGGAAGAGGTAGCCGTTGCCGTAGCCGTCGCGGATTTCCGCCAGGTCCAGGTATTCGGAGAAGGGATCGGCGGGCTTGAAGTGTTTCTGTACCCCGTTGGGCGCGCCGTAGGGGGCGATCACCCAGTGTTCGTCGCTGATGCGGGTCAGGCTGAGGCGCTCCACCACATTGTGGCTGCGGCCGCTGGCGCCGGGCACGGGCAGGGCGATGACGCGGCCCTCGGCGTCGTGGAAGTGCAGCGGCCTGTCCTTGCCGCGGTATTCGAGGCGCTCGCAGAGGGTGTGGGTCCAGCCGTGGCCCAGGCCGAAGTCTTTCGGGTTGCTGCTGCGGTAGGTGCGTGCCACCGTTAACGGCAGCGGGCCGTCCAGCACCGCGTCCACCAGGGTCAGGCGCTCTTCGCCGGTCTTCAGGTTGATGGGTTCTCCGCCCTCGCAGGCGTTGGCGTTGCACTGGGTGCTGGCGCCGTTCTGGTTGCTGCCCGTCTCGCTGTTGGTTTTGTCCGGTTCGGCGGGGCCGTCCGCTGCGGCCGGGCGCTGGGTGCCGCCGTCTGCACCCGCGTTGCCGGCGCCGGCGGATGTCGCAGCGCGCGGCGCCGGTTCGGCCGGTGCCGGGGCTGAAACCTCGACGGATTCCAGGTCGGAAAACTTGGCGCCCTGGGTCTGGGCGCCGCGGGTCTTGGCCAGAGCCAGGCGCTGCTTCTGGTTCTTGGCGAACTCGATCATCAGCTCGCCTATTCCCTTGAAGCGGCTGAGCAGGCGGGCGTTCTTGCCCATGTTGGCCACGGCGCCGACGCCGCCGGTGAAGGCCGCCAGCACTATGGTGAGGATGATTTCAAATACCCCGCCGCCGGCCAGTTCGGTGAGTTCCAGGCTGTGCTGGGCCTTGACATAGTCCTTGGCGAACTGGCGGATGGCGCCGCGCAGCGTGGGCTCGTCGTAGATCAGCTGCGCTATCTCGAAGGCCTGCTCCAGCTGCTCTACGGAGATCTTTGCCGGATCGAAGCCCAGCACATCGACGATTTCCTTGTGCACCTGGGACAGCTGCTCGCGGGCGGACTGCTCCAGGGGTTTGTCGTAGAGGGCGTAGTCGACCGCCGCCGAGGCCGCCGCACTGGCCTGGCGCGCGGGGCTGACCAGCGCCGCGACTTCGAGCACATCCTTGGTCCATACGGCCAGTTCCCAGGCGGCGTTGCCGAGGCCGGTGGCGCCGCGCTCGATATAGGCGCCGACCTTTTCCAGCGCGTTGCGCTGCTCGTGCACCTTCTGGATGCGCGCCGCCTCGGCCCGCTCCTCGGCGATAATCTGCTGCAGCCCCATGCGGATTTTCGGCAGCAGCAGGGACTGGCGCTCGGCCAGTTCGCTTTCGCCCGGCGGGTTTTCCTCGATGATCAGGCGGTTGTCGGCCAGTGCCAGGTAGATCTCCCTGTGGCGCTCGCTCAGGAAGGGGGGTGGGGCGGCGTAGGGGCTGAGCGGGGTGCGGTTCTCACAGCCGCCGGGCGCGAAGGGATCGTCGAGCCGATTGTCGAAGGCGAAAAACTGCTCGTAGATCTGCTCGAGCACTTCGTCGTCGAAACTCTCGAGCAATTGGTGCGCACTGAGGTTGTGGGGAATTTCGCCCTGGTGTGCCCAGCCCATTCTGACCCGGTAGCGAACACCCCGGCGATTCTCGACATTCAAATACATGGATAGTCCCTTAGCCTTTTTCCCATGCCGTCCTTGAGGCACAAAATTCTAAAGCAAGTGCAAATCGCGGCAAAGGCGGGGCTTGTGATGCGATGCAAAAAAATCTGCACGGGTTGGGGGGGGGAGAAAAATTTTTGGCGGTGGCTCGGAGCTTTCGCCAATTTATTTTGATTTTCGGCTTTTCGGTTCCGGGAGGGTCTTCGCCTGTCCGTCGGAGCCGGCCCGGTTGCCCGGCTTCGGGCTGCGCTTGAAGTTCCAATATTTCTAACTGGTATCCGGGGCTCCGGGTGTGTCGTCGCTGGTGTTGGATCGGGAGCGGTTGTCTGTCGAACGTCGCCTTGGGTGATAGCCCAATCGCGGCCGTGGGCCGCTCCTACATCTGCGGGGGCGGGGGCATATGCGCTCGAGATTTGGCATAATTCGCTATCTCCAAAGGCTTGTATAAAAAACACACCGACTCCGGTGACCAGAGCGGCGCCCCGACCCTATGACCCTTTCCCAGATAGTTGTTGCCGGTATCTTCCTGCTGGTTATCGCCGCGCTGATTGGCACCCGCATGCGCCCGTCTCTGGTGTTCGCCTCCGGCGCGGCGGTTTGCTTCCTCACCGGGTTGGTGCCGGCGGAATCGGTGCTGCAGAAGGCGGTCAACCCGGGTCTGGTGACGCTGATTCTGCTGATGCTGGTTTCCGTGGGGCTGGAGAAGGCCCGCTGGCTGCGGGCGATTTCCGACGGCCTGATCAACGGCTCCCTGAAGGGCAGCCTGCTGCGCCTGACCGGGGCCACGGCGCTGACCTCCGCCTTTCTGAACAACACCGCGGTGGTGGCGGCGCTGGCTTCCAGTGTGAAGGCGCAGCGGCGCTACCCGGCGGCGAAGCTGCTGCTGCCGCTCTCCTACGCCGCCATTCTGGGCGGCACCATGACCCTGATCGGCACTTCCACCAACCTGATCGTGAACAGCTTTGTGCTGGACCGGGGGCTGCCGGGGCTGGATTTCTTCGCCTTCTTTCCCATCGGGGTCGCGGCGGCGCTGGTGGGGCTGGCGGTGCTGTTTCTGTGCAACCGCCTGCTGCCGGACAAGGCGGTCAGCGAGGAGCCGGTGACCGAGTACCTGCTGGAGGCGGAGGTGGTGGCGGACTCGCCGCTGGACGGCAGGACGGTGGAGGAGAACCGCCTGCGCCAGTTGGAAACCCTCTACCTGATCGAGATAGTGCGGCGCGGCCAGGTGATCAGCCCGGTATCGCCGACGGAGGTGATCCGCTCCGGCGACAAGCTGATCTTCAGCGGCGATGTGCGCGATCTGGGGCGGCTGCAGGATATCGAGGGGCTGCGCCTGTTCGCGCTGGAAGACGAGGCCCTGGCCCCGGACCTGACCGAGGTGGTGATCACACCCACCTCCAGCCTGATCGGCCAGAGCCTAAAGGGGGCCAAGTTCCGCACCCGCTTCGATGCGGCGGTGGTGGCCATGCGCCGCGGCGGTGACCGCCTCTCCGGCAAGTTGGGCGAAATCGAGCTGCAGGCGGGGGACGCGCTGCTGCTGGCGGTGGGGCCGGACTTCAAGCACCACCTGAATATCTCCAAGAACTTCTATGTGATCAGCGGCAGCGAGGTGCAGCGCCAGCTGCCGCGGCGCGACAACTGGCTGCTGGGCTTCGGTTTTGCCGCCGTGGTGGCCGGGGCCGCGCTGGGGTATTTCTCACTGCTGAAGGGGCTGGTGATACTGCTCGGCGGCATGATCGCTCTGGGCATCGTATCCACCAGCGAGCTGCAGCGCCGCTTCCCGTTCCAGATCTGGATCATTATCGCCAGCGCGCTGGTGCTGGCGGAGGGGCTGTCCGGCTCCGGCCTGGCGGATTCCCTGGCGCTGGGGATGCGCACCGCGCTGCAGGGCGCCGGGCCCTTCGTGGCCCTGGTCGGTATCTTCCTGCTGACCTTGGCGCTGACCGAACTGATGACCAACAACGCCGCCGCCGCGCTGGCCTTTCCGCTGGCCTGGAGCCTGGCGGAGAGCTTCGGCGTAAGCTGGATGCCGTTCGTGATGGCGGTGGCCTACGGGGCCAGCGCCAGCTTCCTGACGCCATTCGGCTACCAGACCAACCTGATGGTGCAGAACCTGGGCGGTTACCATTTGCGCGACTTCGTGCGCGCGGGCCTGCCGCTGACGATTGCCTATTCGGTTACGGTGCTGGTGTTGTTGCCGGTCGTGTTTCCGTTTTACGCCTGACGCTTGCAGACGCCGGCTTCCGCAGCGGACAAGACTGTCTCGGATTTCTGGTCACGGATTCCAGGTTGCTGGTTGGATTAATATTGTAGCCATATGGCCACAGATTGTGGCAATATGGCTACAGTCTGCAGCCTTGGAGTCACCCCATGAATCCCGCACTCGAAGCCCTGTTCGGCAGCAGGTCCGCGGCGCAGGCTCTGTTGTTCCTGCAGAACTATGGCGAGGGCCACGCCCGCCGGATTGCAGATACATTCGGTGTATCCCACATGGCCATCCAGCGGCAGCTGAAGCGCCTGGAAGCCGAGGGTATTCTGGTGAGCCGGGTGGTAGGCCGGACGAGGGTGTTCACCTGGAACCCGCGCAGCGCTACCGTAAAGAACTTACGCAGATTTCTCGAGGCCGAGCTGGAGCGCCTGCCTGACGAGGTGATCCAGCAATACTTCCGGCAGCGCCAGAGACCGCGCCGTACCGGTAAGGCCCTATAGCCCATGACGATCACGGCGAGCACTTCGGCGGCAGAGATAAAAGCCACTTTGTCTGGTGGCGGCGCTGTCAGTATTTACTCTGATAACCAGTACAAGTCCAAGGATCTGGATTTCGTTACTTCAGAGCGGCGATATCGACAAATTGCGCAAACAGGCGGGCCAGTAATTGCGATTGAGTGATAAAGCCGGGCGGGGGCAGGCTGCTTTGGTGGTGAGTAAGCAGTATTTTATTGTAGAGGAGGGCGCAAACCCCTCCACCGACTATTTCGTGATGCCCTTCCTGCGGGAACAGGGTGTCGACGCCGTGCGCTGTTCCTTTGCCCAGATACCACCCGCGGAGCAGCTGGACGGCGCCACGCTGGTTTTCGTGCGCTATATCCCCGCCAGCTGGCGCGCGCTGGTGGAGCGCTGCCGGGGCAGGATAGCCGCCGTCTGCTTCTTTATGGACGACGACCTGTTCGACTGGCGCGCCTTCGCGACCATGCCGCTGCGCTACCAGCAGAAGATACTGCGCCTCAGCTGGTCGAAACAAAAATGGCTGAAATCCATCGGCGCGCAACTGCTGGTCTCGACCCCCTATCTGCAGCGGAAATACGCCGACTGGCGGCCGCAGCTGCTGGCGCCGCGACCGCTGCGGCCGGATGAATCGCCGCTACTGACCGTCTTCTATCACGGTTCCGCCTCCCACGGCGCCGACCTGCGCTGGCTGCGCCCGGTGATCGCGGAGGTATTGACGCGCGACGAGCGGCTGGCCTTCGAGGTGATCGGCGACGCTTCTGTAAATCGCCTGTTCAGGGGAATTCCGCGCGTGCAGGTGCTGCATCCGATGAAGTGGCCCAGCTACCAAGCGCTGCTGCGCCGCCCGGACCGCAGTATCGGCCTGGCGCCACTGCTCAACTCGCGCTTCAACCGCGCCCGCTCCCACACCAAGTTTTTCGATATCACCGCCGCCGGCGCTGTCGGTGTCTACGCCGAGGGCCCGGTGTACGGCGCTATCGTCGAACACGACGAGAACGGCCTGCTGGTGCCGATGGAGAAAAAAGCCTGGATCGATGCGATTCTGCGCCTGGCCGGCGACGGCGCTCTGCGCGCCCGTCTGCTCGAGGGGGCCCGCGCGTGTCTGTAGCCGGCAGGCGCGCGATCGGCTACTGCGCGCCGGGGCTGCGCCGCCTCCGCACCCTCGAGCGGCTGCTGGAAGCGCCGTGCCGCTACTTCGTGCAGAGCCCGGGCAGGGAGATTACCCATATCGCCGGTTGGGGGCGCAAGCCCAGCGCGGACAGGGCGCGCCGTATCGCGGCGGCCCGGGGGCTGCCCTATATCGCGATCGAGGACGGCTTCCTGCGCTCCCTCGGCCTGGGCGTCGAGGGGGCGTCGCCGCACAGCCTGGCGGTGGACTATTCCGGTATCTACTACGACGCGACGCGCCCCAGCGATCTGGAAACACTGATCGCCGCGGCGCCTTTCGATGAGGCCGAACTGGCGCGCGCGCGCCGCTGTAGGGCGCTGCTGAGAAAACACCGGCTGTCGAAATACAACTGCGCAGCGGACAGGCCGATCACCTGGCCGGACGCCCGGCCGCGGGTGCTGGTGGTGGACCAGACCCTCGGCGACGCCTCGGTGACCTACGGCTGCGCCGACGCGCAGCGGTTTGCCGCTATGCTCGACAGCGCCATCGCGGAAAACCCCGGCGCCGAGGTGTGCGTGAAGATCCACCCGGATGTGATTGCGGGCAAGAAGCGCGGCTACCTGCTGGAAAAGGCGCGGCAGTTGGGCTGCCGGATTCTCGCCGAGGATATTTCTCCCTGGGCGCTGCTGGAGGCGGTGGAGCAAGTCTATGTGGTTACCAGCCAGTTCGGCTTCGACGCGCTGCTGGCGGGCAGGGCGGTGCACTGTTTCGGGCTGCCCTTCTACGCCGGCTGGGGGCTGACCCAAGACCGGCTGAGCTGTGAACGCCGCGGCCTGAAGCGCTCCCTGGAACAGCTGTTCGCCGCCGCCTACCTGCGCTACTGCCGGTACGTCAATCCCTACACCGGCGAGCGCTGTGAGCTGGAAGACAGCATCGACCTGATCGCGGAGCAGAAGCGCCAGCGGGAGCGGCTGGCGGGCCGCTGGATCGCGGTGGGCTTCTCCCCCTGGAAGCGCCGCTTCGTACCGGAATTTCTCGGGCGGCCCGGGGGCCTGCGCTTTGCCGCGCTGCGGGAAAACAGCCTGCGCAGGGCCGATCCGACGGCGCGGGTGCTGGCCTGGGCCAGCGGCCTTCCCGAGTCTTTTGCCGACGCCTGCGGCCGGGCGGGGTTGCCGCTGTGGCGCATGGAGGACGGCTTCCTGCGCTCCGTCGGCCTGGGCGCGGACCTGGTGCGGCCGCTGTCGCTGGTGCTGGATTCCCGCGGTATCTATTACGACGCCGGTGCGCCCAGCGACCTGGAGGTGATTCTCGGCGAAACCCGTTTCGACGAGGCGCTGCTGGCGCGGGCGCGCAGGCTGCGGGAGCGGCTGGTGCGGCTGCGGCTGAGCAAATACAACGTCGGCGGCACAGCCCTGCAGTTGCCCGAAGCGGCCGCCGGCAGGCGTGTGATTCTGGTGCCGGGGCAGGTGGAGACGGATGCATCCATCGCAACGGGTTCGCCGGCGATCAAGACCAATCTGGATCTGCTGCGCGCGGTGCGCCGGGAAAACCCGGGGGCGTTTGTTGTCTACAAACCGCACCCGGATGTGGCCGAGGGGGCGCGCCTCGGCGCGCTCGGCGGGGAGGGCGCGGGCCTGTTCGACCTGCAGGTGACGGATATTGCGCTACCGGTACTGCTGGAGCAGGTGGACGAGGTGCACACCCTCTGCTCCCTGGCCGGCTTCGAGGCGCTGCTGCGCGGCGTAGCGGTAACGACCTACGGATTGCCTTTTTACGCCGGCTGGGGGCTGACCGAGGACCGGCTGGTCTGCCCGCGCCGCAAGCGCCGGCTGAGCCTGGATCAGTTGGTGGCCGGGGTTTTGATTCTGTATCCGCTCTATATAGATCCGTACAGCGGCGACCATGTGAATGTGGAGACGGCGGTGCAGTTGCTGGCCGATGCGCGCGACAGGCGGCGCAGACCCGGCCTGGGGACCAGGCTCTACCGGTTGCTTCGCAACCGCTTCCTGCAAAAATAGGAATGGTGTCTGCAGGAGCGGCCAACGGCCGCTGCTGCAGTTTTTGTTGCGCCCGCCGATAGGAATACAGAGTGACGGAAATGGCGAAGCGGTTTATTCGAGTGCTTTGGAAGTGGCCTCAGTGGCTATTTGAGTTGTTCTCCTGGGGCAAGAGCTTCAATAACAACCCGATCATCGGCAGCTACTGGCTGAACCTGTGCGGCCTGCACGTGGCGCGGGTGGTGCTGGCGCAGCTGCTGTTCCGCTTCCGCCTGCTGCTGCTGGCGCCGCTGGTGCCGGCCGCGGACAGGCGCGACTTCCTGAAGAACGGCTATATCCTGAAGGAAAATTTCCTGCCGCAGGCGCAGTTCCGGCGCCTGCGCGAGGAGCTGCAGCGCTATCGGGGGGAGGTGCGCGAATTCGTCGAGGGCACGACCCTGACCCAGCGTGCCTTTATGGTGCGGGAGGAGCGGGAGAAGCTGCCGGCGCTGCAGGCGTTTGCGGAAAACCCGCAGCTGGACCGGCTGATGCGCTACTGCTCGTCCAAGAACCGGCCGCCGCTGTTTCATATCGAGAATCTGTGCAACCACGCCAATGTCACCCCGCGCCCGGACCCGCAGCGGGATATGCATGCGGATACCTTCCACCCCTGCGTAAAGGGCTGGCTGTACATAGATGCGGTGGATGACAGCAACGGCCCCTATATCTATGTGCCGGGCTCCCACCGGCTCAGCTGGCGGCGCCTGAAGTGGGAGTACCGCCAGAGCCTGGAGGCCTGCAAGCGGGGCGCGGCGCGGGCGCCGGGGCGCTACTGGGACGGCTCCTTCCGGGTATCGGAACAGGCGCTGGAGGAAATGGGCTTTGCCCCGCGCAAGTTCTGCGTGCCCGCGAACACGCTGCTGATCGGCAATGTCTACGGTTTTCACCGCCGCGGCGAGGCTCTGGAGGCCTCCAACCGCATGACGGTGTGGATGCAGGCGCGGGACAATCCCTTCAACCCGCTGTTCACCCTCTGGCCGCAATCCACCGCGCGCGCCTTCGAGTGGGTCTGGGGCAGGGTGCTGCGGCGCCTGGATGCGGGCAAGCTGGCCAGCGGTGAGCAGCGCAGCTATGTCGGGCGCTTCAGCCGCCTATCTGCGGAGACGGCGCGCCCGGGATAGCTGCGCTATTACGCCCCATCACAGGCGGGCGACAGCGACCGTCAGAGCCGGTAAACTGCGCTCCTCCGCCGGCCATTCCCGGCCGGTTTCGGAGTTTCTGGACGAATCAACTAACCCACAGCGACTAGCAGGCGCTGGAAAAGCATTTTTTAGCAGTCTGCTAGCCCGAGCACGGATGTTCGGGCCGCAGATCAAGCACCTAAGTGCTTGATCTGTCGTGGAGGGTTTGCGAACACGCGCCGCAAACCCGGGCCGATAAGGCCAGGAATGGCCTTTTCGGCAGCCTGCTAGTTGGGCACAGCGAAGTGCCGCTTTGTAACAGTAATAACTAAACGGTGTGCCGCGGGGTCAAGGGCCTGGGGTTGGGGGATTGAATGTCTTCGGTTGTGTTTCTACAGGGGCCACTGGGACCCTTCTTCGCCAGTCTCGCCCGGCGCCTGTCCCGGCGCGGGGTTGTGACCCACAAGATTAATTTCAACGGCGGCGACCGCCTCTACGCCTGGGCCGATCGGCAGCTCGACTACTGCGGGTGCGCGGAGGACTGGCCGGCTTTTTTTCGCGACTACCTGGAAAAGCACCAGATCGACGCCGTCTTTGTCTACGGCGACTGCCGCCTGTACCACCGCGCCGCGCGGCAGGTTTGCGAACAGCTGGGCGTGCCCTTTGGCGTATTCGAGGAGGGCTACCTGCGCCCGGACTTCGTCACTTTCGAGTGGGGCGGCGTCAATGCATTTTCCGGTACCGATTGGTCCCGCGAGGCGATCGACCGGCACGAGCCGGCGCCGCCGGTCGCGGCGCCGCGTGTGGGGCAGACCTTCTGGCAGCGCGCGCGCTTTGCCAGCCTCTACTATGTGGCGGCCCGCCTGGCCAGGTCCCGTTTCCCCCACTACCGCCACCACCGTCCGCGGGACTGGAAGCGGGAGACGCTCTGCTGGCTGACGAGCTTCTACCGCAAGGGCCTGTACCGGTTGACCCAGCGCACTACGGTGAAGCGCCTGCTGAAGGAGCATTCGCAGCGCTACTTCCTCTACCCGTTGCAGACCGCCGATGATTTCCAGGTGCGCCTGCACTCGGACTTTATTTCCATTGAGCACTCCATCGATCAGGTTATCGCCTCCTTCGCCGCCAACGCGGCGGCGGACGAGCTGCTGGTGATCAAACACCACCCGATGGACCGGGGCTTCTGCCATTACGGCGCGCTGATCGGTGCGCTGGCGGCGCAGCGGGGCATTTCCGGACGGGTGCTCTACTGCCACGATCTGCACCTGCCGACGCTGCTCGACCACGCCAAGGGGGTAGTCACCATTAACAGCACCGTCGGTATCTCCGCACTGCTGCACGAGGTGCCGACCAAGGTGCTGGGGCGGGCCCTCTACGATATGCCCGGGTTGACACACCAGGGGGATCTGGCCAGCTTCTGGCGCCGGCCGCAGGCGGTGGATGCGGCGCTGTTCCGCCGCTTCCGCAGCTACCTCTACGACCACACGCAACTGGACGGCAGCTTCTACCGGGGGATCGGGCGTACCGCCGAGGCCGCCTGCCTGCGGCTGTCGCGCAAGCTGGCGCTGCCCGCCGGCGCTGATCAAAAAATACGCTGTCGAAACCGGGCCTAACCTGTTAGACTGCGCGGCCTTTTGTCCCCCGCCGCCAACTGGCCCCTGAGTGGGACAAGAGCCTAATTGGGTAACAGACCTCCTCGCCACGGGTCCCTGTACTGCGTTGAATAAGCTTGAGATAGCGGGTGCTATTGCTGGGCTTTCTCGCCTGCCCAGCAATGTGTGGCTGTGAGCTATGGTTACCCGGTCGGGTCCATGGCCCGCGCCTGGCTCCCCTTTGTAGTTTCAAGTGAATTCCGAAATGACCGATACCTCCAATCCCGCCGGCTTTGACCAGCTGGGTCTGCCGTCCGAAATCCTGTCCGCGATCGAAAAACTGGGCTACGAGACGCCGTCGCCGATCCAGGCGCAGACGATTCCGTCCCTGCTCGAGGGCCGCGACGTGCTGGGTCAGGCGCAGACCGGCACCGGCAAGACCGCCGCCTTCGCGCTGCCGCTGCTGGCGCAGCTGGACCTGAAAGACCGCCGCCCGCAGGCGCTGGTGCTGGCGCCGACCCGCGAACTGGCGATCCAGGTGGCCGAGGCCTGCCAGTCCTATGCCGCCAACCTGAAGGGCTTCCACGTCGCGCCCATCTACGGCGGCGCCGACTACCGCGGCCAGATGCAGCAGCTGAAGCGCGGCGTGCAGCTGGTGGTGGGCACCCCCGGGCGGGTCATGGACCATATGCGCCGCGGCTCCCTGGACCTGTCCAACCTGAAGACGCTGGTGCTGGACGAGGCCGACGAGATGCTGCGCATGGGCTTTATCGACGATGTGCAGTGGGTGCTGGAACAGATTCCCGAGGAGCGCCAGATAGCGCTCTTCTCCGCCACCATGCCGAAGGAGATCGCGCGCATCGCCCGCGAGCATCTGCGCGAGCCGGTGGAGGTCAAGATCCACGTCAAGCAGGAGACCGCCGAGACCATCCGCCAGCGCTACTGGCCTGTGGGCGGCCTGCACAAGCTGGATGCGCTGACCCGCATCCTCGAGGCGGAGCCGGTGGACGCGACCATTATCTTCGTGCGCACCAAGAACAGCACCGTGGAGCTGGCGGACAAGCTGGCCGCGCGGGGCTTCGCCGTTGCTGCGCTGAACGGCGATATGGCGCAGAACCTGCGCGAGGCGGTGATCGACAAGCTGAAGAAGGGCGCGCTGGATATCGTCGTCGCCACCGACGTGGCCGCGCGCGGCCTGGATGTGAAGCGCATCAGCCACGTGATCAACTACGACATCCCCTACGACACCGAGGCCTATATCCACCGCATCGGCCGCACCGGCCGCGCCGGGCGCGAGGGGGATGCGATCCTGTTCGTCGCCCCGCGGGAACGGCGCATGCTGCGCATTATCGAGAAGGCCACCAAGAAGCCGATCGAGCAGCTGGCGCTGCCCAGTGCGGCCCAGGTCAACAGCGCGCGCATGCAGCGCTTCCGCGAGCGCATCACCGGCACCCTGGAAGGCCAGACGGATCTGGCCCCCTACCGCCAGCTGGTGGAGGAGTACCTGGCGCAGAACGACGCGGATCCGCTGGACGTGGCCGCGGCCCTCGCCGCGATGGCCCAGGGCGACCAGCCGCTGCTGGTCAAGGAAGTGGAGCAGAAACCGCGCCGGGAGCGCCGCGAGCGGGAGGAGGAATTCGAGGGCCGCGGGCGCAAGAAGGGCGGTTACGAGAAGGACCGGAAGATGCCGCCGCCGGACGAGGGCCTGGAGCGTTTCCGCATCGAAGTGGGTCGCGAGCACGGCGTGCGCCCGGGCAATATCGTCGGCGCCATCGCCAACGAGGTGGATCTGGAAAGCTCCTATATCGGCCGCATCGAGATCTACCCGGAGTACACCACCGTGGATCTGCCTGAAGGTATGCCGAAGGAAATATTCCAGCACCTGAAGCAGGTGCGGGTCTCCGGCAGACCGATGAAAATTTCCCGACTGGCCGAGAGCGGCGGCAAGCCGCGCGGCAAACCGAAGGCGCGCAAGCCGAAACGCTAAGCGCGCCGGAGAGATCAATCGCGGCCCATGGCCGCGATCGATGCCGGAAGAAACTACCGCTGCGGCAGCATCCTTGTGAGCGTATTGTCCTTCTGCACAAAGTGGTGCCAAAGCGCCGCCGCAATGTGCAGGCCCACCAGCACCAGCAGTGCCGGCCACAAAACTTCCTTGTGCAGGAAGGCGATCTGTTTGCCCAGGTCGGGGTTTTCGGTAAACAACCTCGGCAGCGCAAAGAGGCCGAAAAATTCCGTATCGCGTCCGAACAGCTGCCGCATGGTGATGCCGGAAACAGGCATCGCCAGCAGTATCAGGTAGAGGGCGCCGTGGGTCAGTTTCGACAGTGTCCGCTGCCAACCCGGCCCCTCGGCCTGCGGCCGCTTGTGGCGGGCGCGCCAGTAGAGGCGCACGGTCAGCAACAGCAGAACGCTGATGCCGAGGGAGAAGTGCAGGCGCACCAGCCAGCCGCGCATCGGGTCCTCGCGGTCGTAGAACTCGTGTAGCTCCACCGCCCCCCAGACGCCGATTAATAAAATCACGAACAGCCAGTGCAGGCCCTTGCTGACCGGGTGCCAGCGTTCAACTCGGTCGGTCATGAAAAATCTCCTTACAAAAACTGCGGTCTATCATAGCGCTATTTCGCGCGCGAAGGGAAAGAGGGCGGCTTAGGAATTCTTTACCTTGTGCCCGGGCCTGGAAAACGCCGGATATCCCTGCTCGGCCCGGTTGCCGGAAAATACTTTTTCTAAACCGCGCGAATCCCCTTCAGGTTGGCGAAGCAGGTATCCCGCGCCGTCTGCAGAAAATCCTCCACATAGGCCTGCGCCAGCATCTCCTCGCGCACGGCGGCGTAGAGGGTGCTCCACAGGCCCTTCTCCCCCAGGCGCAGCTGCGCGACAAATCCCTTCTGCAGATATTCATGCAGCGCCCAGTTCGGCAGCGCGCAGACGCCGCGGCCGCTGGCCGCCAGCTGCACCATCATCACCGTCAGCTCGGCGGTGCGTACGGCCGCCGGCTCGACACCGGCCGGGTCGAGGAAGTGCTGGAAGATATCCAGCCGCTCGCGCTCGACCGGGTAGGTGATCTGCACCTCGCCGGCCAGATCCTCCGGCGCCACCCAGCGTCGCTCGGCCAACGCGTGTTTGCGGCTGATGGCCAGCACCATCTCGAAGCCGAACAGCGGCTGGTAGTGGATGCCTTTCAGTTCCGGATCCGGATTGGAGGTGACCACCAGATCCAGGTCGCCGCGCACCAGCGCCGGCAGCGGCGCGAAGTGGAAGCCGCTGGACAGATCCAGCTCCACCTCCGGCCAGTCGTCCCGGTACTTGTCCAGGGTCGGCATCAGCCACTGGTAACAGCTGTGGCACTCGATGGCGATATTCAGCCGCCCGGCCTGCCCCGAGGCCAGCCGCGCCAGGTCCCGCTGCGCGACCGCGACGCGCGGCAGCACCTCGTCCGCCAGCGCCAGCAGGCGCAGGCCGGCGCTGGTAAAGCGCAGCGGGCGCGACTTGCGCACGAACAGCGGCTGGCCGAAGCGGTCCTCCATCTCGCGGAACAGGTGGGACAGGGCCGACTGGGTCAGGTGCAGCCGCTCGGCGGCGCGCACCATGCTGCCGGTCTCCCGCAATATCGTCAGCGCCCTTAGATGCCGCAATTCAATCATCTTTAGAAATATTCATGTTTCAGGCAAAAAATATGAAATTGATTGAATAACAGAGGGCCCGCAGAATCAACCCCGATTTCGGATTCCACCCCTGGAGGTGGGCGAACAAAAAAATGCATTGGGGAATTACAGATGGCACAGACACATATCCTCGGCTATCCGCGCATAGGCGCGAGGCGGGAACTGAAAAGGGCTCAGGAGGCCTACTGGCGCGGGGATATCTCGCAGCGCGAACTGCTGGCCGCGGGGGCCGAAATCCGCCGCGGCAACTGGCAGGCGCAGAAGGAGGCCGGCCTGGACCTGGTGACCGTCGGCGACTTCGCCTGGTACGACCAGGTGCTGAACCACACACTGATGTTCGGCGCGATACCGCCGCGCTTTGCCGAGGGTGCGGCGGACAACAAACTGGACCAGTACTTCCGCCTCGCCCGCGGCCGCGCACCGTCCGGAGAACCGGTGGCGGCCAGCGCTATGACCAAGTGGTTCGATACCAACTACCACTACTTGGTGCCGGAGTTCGCCGCCGAGCAGGAGTTCGAGCTGGACAGCGGCTGGCTGCTCGACGAGGTGCGTGAGGCGCAGTCCCTGGGGCACAGAGTCAAGCCGGTGGTCATAGGTCCGCTCACCTATCTGTGGCTCGGCCGCGCCGAGGGGGAGGCACTGGATCTGCTGCCGCAGCTGCTGCCCTGTTACGAACTGCTGCTGCAACAACTGGCGGATGTCGGCGCCGAGTGGGTGCAGATAGACGAGCCGATACTCGGCCTGGACCTGCCGGCGCAATGGCGCGATGCCTTCGCCCCCGCCTACCGGAAACTGGATACCGCGGCGCCGGCCCTGAAGCTGCTGCTGGCCTGCTATTTCTCCCCGCTGCGGGAAAATCTGCCGCTGGTGTTCGGCCTGCCGGTGGACGGAGTGCATATCGACTGCGTGCGCGCGCCCGAGGAGCTGCCCGCGGCCGCGGCGGCGCTGGGGGAGGGACAGGTGCTTTCCGCCGGTGTGCTGAACGGCCGCAACGTCTGGCGCGCCGACCTGGCCCGCTGGCAGCGCGCACTGAAGCCGCTGGCGGAAAAACTGGGCCAGCGCCTGTGGCTGTCCGCCAGCTGTTCGCTGTTGCACTGCCCGGTGGACCTGGACACCGAGACACAGCTGCCGGCGGAGCAGCTGGACAAACTCGCCTACAGCCGTCAGAAGCTGGACGAGCTGGAGCAGCTGCGAGCCCTGTTACAACAGGATCTGGTCGAGGAAACTTTCGCGGACGCAGCGGCGAAGGCGGCGACTTCCGTCGCCGAGGAGCTGCGAGACACCTGGAGGCCGCAGTCCTACGCCGAGCGCGCGCCGCTGCAGGCCGAGCGCTGGCAGCTGCCGCTGCTGCCGACCACGACCATCGGTTCCTTCCCGCAGACGGACCTGCTGCGCCAGGTGCGCAGGCAGTTCAAAAATGGCGAGATTTCCGCGCGGGACTACCGCGACCATCTGCGCGCGGAAATCGCCGAGGCGATTCGCCGCCAGGAAATTCTCGGCCTGGACGTGCTGGTGCACGGCGAGGCGGAGCGCAACGATATGGTCGAGTATTTCGGCGAGCAGCTGGACGGATTCGTGCACACCGGCAACGGCTGGGTGCAGAGTTACGGCTCCCGCTGTGTGAAGCCGCCGATCATCTTCGGCGATATCTCGCGGCCCAGGCCTATGACGGTCGAGTGGAGCCGCTACGCCCAGAGCCTGACCAAGAAACCGGTTAAGGGCATGCTCACAGGCCCGGTCACGATTCTGAACTGGTCCTTCCCGCGCGAGGATATTCCCAGGGCCGAGAGCTGCCTGCAGATCGCCAAGGCGTTGCGCCAGGAGGTGCTGGACCTGGAGGCGGCCGGTATCGGCATTATCCAGATAGACGAGCCGGCCCTGCGCGAGGGCGTGCCACTGCGCGAGTCGGAGCACAAAGCCTATTTCGACTGGGCCGTGGCCTGCTTCCGCTATACGTGCAGTCGAGTGCAGCCGCAGACCCAGATCCACACCCATATGTGCTACAGCAACTTCAACGCGATCATGGATGCGATTGTCGCGCTGGATGCGGATGTCATCACGATAGAGTCCGCGCGCTCGGACCTGCAGTTGCTGCGCGCCTTCGCCGGAAAATGCGGCGGCTACCCGAACGAGATAGGCCCGGGTATCTACGATATCCACTCGCCCAATGTGCCGGCGCGGGAGGAGCTGGTGGCGCGGTTGAAGAAGATCGCCGAGGTGATTCCGCTGGAAAAACTCTGGGTGAATCCGGACTGCGGTCTGAAGACCCGCAGCTGGGCCGAGGTGGGTTCGTCGCTGCTGAATATGGTGGAGGCGGCGCGGGCGGTGCGGGCGGAACTGGCCTGATTGGCATCGATCCCGAATGGGGTTGTTTTTCTCGTTTGTAGGAGCGGCCCATGGCCGCTCCTACTGTGGAGCCGTTTTACTGTGCGTAGCAGTCCCGCGTCATATTCTCCACGCGGTCCGCGTGCACTATGACATTGTCCTCGATGCGCACGCCGCCGAACGGACGCAGTGCGTCCACCTTGTCCCAGTGCACTTCTCCCGCCAGCGCCGAGTCTTTCAGTTCCGCCAGCAGGCTGTCGATAAAGTAGAGCCCCGGCTCTATGGTGAATACCTGGTTGGCCTCTATGGTGCGCGTGGTGCGCAGGAAGGGGTATTTTTCCGGCGGCGGTGTCGTGCCGCCCTCGGGCGCTGTCTGGTGGCCGCCGACGTCGTGCACCTGCAGGCCGAGGAAGTGGCCCAGACCGTGGGGCATAAAGGTGCCGGTCAGGCCGGATTCCACTGCGCTCTCCGCCGAGGTCTTGATCAGGCCGAACCGGCTCAGCAGTTGGCCCACCTTCAGGTGGCATTCGCGGTGCAGCTCCGGGTAGGGCAGGCCGGGTTTCAGGCCGGCCACCAGCTCCCGCTCCTTTTCATCCATGGCCGCCACCAGCTCGGCGAATTCGCCGTCGCTATAGGCGTAGGTGCGGGTGATGTCGGCGCAGTAGCCGTTGCAGTCGGCGCCGGCGTCGATCAGGAAGGTCTTCAGCTCGGCTTGCGGCAGGCGCTCGCCCGACAGATGGGTGTAGTGCAGTATCGCCGCGTGCTCGTTCAGCGCGACGATATTGCCGTAGGGCATGCGGTTCTCGCCCTGGCCGGCGGCCTGCAGGTAGGCGAGGTTGATCTCGAACTCGCTGGCACCGCTGCGGAAGGCGGCCTCCGCGGCGCGGTGGGCCTTGACCGCGATGCGGTTGGCCTCGCGCAGGCAGGCGAATTCGTAGGGGGTCTTGTAGGCGCGCGCCCAGTGCAGCCGCGCCAGCAGCGCCTCCGGGTTGGGGGTGCCTATGGGCCAGCCGTCCAGGCCGGCCGTTTCGCCGAGGAAGGCCGCCCCTTCGGCGCTCAGGAATGCCTTGGCGTCCGCCGGCTTGGCCAGCAGCTCTATGTCGTAGTGATCGCTCCAGAAGGTCTGGGGTGTCGGCGGCACATAGTGCCAGAAGTCCACCGGGCGGTAGAACAGCAGCTTCGGCTTCTGCCCGCGGCGGTAGATGACCCAGCTGTGGGGGTTGTCGGTGACCGGCACCAGGGCCTTGAACTGGGGGTTGGCCTTGAAGGGGTAGTAGTTGTCGTCCAGGAACTGGACCTTGGGCGCGCCGCTGAATACGTTCAGGGTGTCGAAGCCGCACTGCTCCAGTATCTCGTCGTAGCGGCTGCGCAGGGTGGCGATATGCTCGGCGTAGAGATTCTTGTCCATGTTTTCCCCAGATGGATGAACGGGTATGTGAATCGGCGAATCCGCATAGTGTATAGTCTTGATTCCGGACATTTGGCCTGAATTTTGCCCATGGAAAAGAAGATACTGCTGACCGACTGCCCCGACGCCAAGGGGCTGATCGCGAAGATCACCAACATCTGCTACAAGCACCAGCTCAATATCATCAAGAACGACGAGTTCGTCGACCGCGCCCAGGGGCGCTTCTTTATGCGCACCGCGCTGGAGGGCAACTTCAACGACGACACACTGCTGGAAGACCTGGATATGGCCCTGCCCGCCGGCGCGGAGCGGCGCCTGGTGGCCAGCGGGCGCAAGCGCCTGGTGCTGATGGTCACCCGCGAGCCGCACTGTCTCGGCGATATCCTGATGAAGTGCTACGCCGGCGCGCTGGACGTGGAGATAGCGGCGGTGATCGGCAATCATCCGGATCTCGGCGCACTGGTGCAGAAGTTCGATATCCCCTTCCACTGCCTGCCGGCGGATGGCCTCGAGCGCGCGCAGCACGAGGAGCAGGTGGTGGCGCTCGTCGACGACTATGCGCCGGATTACCTGGTGCTGGCCAAATATATGCGCGTGCTGACGCCGGAATTCGTGGACCGCTACCGCGGCCGCATCATCAATATCCACCACTCCTTCCTGCCCGCCTTTGTCGGTGCCAAGCCCTACCAGCAGGCCTACGAGCGCGGTGTGAAGATTATCGGTGCCACGGCGCACTTCGTGACCGACGATCTCGACGAGGGGCCGATTATCGAGCAGGATGTGATTCACGTGGACCACGGCTACTCGGCCGCGGCCATGGCGGATGCGGGCCGCGATGTGGAAAAGCAGGTGCTGAGCCGCGCGCTGCAACTGGTGCTGGAAGAGCGGGTATTTATCCACGGCAACCGCACGGTTGTTTTCAAGTAACGGACATCGACAGGGGGGAAGGATGTTCAGCCGTCTGTTAGCGAAATGTGTAGTGGTTGCGTCTCCGCTGTTACTGGCCGCCTGTGCCAGCGAGCCCAGGGCTCCGAACCCGGGGCTGAAAGAATCCTTCCATACGGAAATTTCGGCCAACGGCTCCAAACGCTTCACCTATTCCCTGGAGGTGGTTGCGCCGGTGGTACGCGGCCCCTACACGGAAAATCCGGCGATGCGGGGCGGCCTGGCGCAGCGGGACGATAGGCTCAGGAACGGTCGCCGCGATCGCGGGCAGCGGGTCGATTTCGATCACGCGCTGGAGCTGAAGTTGAAGGAAAGCGGATTTTGCCGCGACGGTTATTTTGTTATCGATCGCGCGGTGTCGCGGCTGGGTGGTGAAGTGCGCGGCGAGTGCCGGGATGCGGCCGAGCGTTAACTTGGCCCAGTATTTCAGGCCGCTGACAAAGTCCTGTAGCCAAAATCGAAGGCAAAGTAGGGGGTATCTCGAACCGTCCCAGTGCTTTGCCGCCACCGGACCCGCTTAGAGCGGAATCCGGGGCCTATCAGTACTCCGAATGCCGGAGCAGCACTCCGGCATTTTATCAGTCCATATAGCTCTCAACCGGCGGGCAGGAGCAGATCAGGTTGCGGTCGCCGTAGACGTTGTCGATGCGGTTGGACGCGGGCCACACCTTGTGCTCCTTCAGCCAGGCTGCCGGGCGGCCGGCCACGTCGCGGGAGTAGCTGTGGGTCCACTGGTCCGCCATCACGTCTTCCAGGGTGTGCGGCGCATTGTGCAGCGGGTTGTCGTCGGCGCTGTACTTGCCGTTGGCCACGTCTTCCACCTCCTGGCGGATGATTGCCATGGCCTCGATAAAGCGGTCCAGCTCCTCCTTGGATTCGCTTTCGGTGGGCTCGATCATCAGGGTGCCGGCCACCGGGAAGGACATGGTGGGCGCGTGGAAACCGAAGTCCATCAGGCGCTTGGCGATATCCTCCTCGGTGATGCCGCTGGCCTCCTTCAGCGGGCGCAGGTCCACCAGGCACTCGTGGGCGACGAAGCCGTTGCTGCCTGTGTACAGCAGCGAGTAGTGCTCGCTCAGCCTCTTGGCCACATAGTTGGCGTTCAGTATCGCCATCTCGGTGGCGCGCTTCATGCCCTGCCGGCCCATCATGCGGATATACATCCAGCTGATCGGCAGAATGCTGGCGGAGCCCCAGGGCGCGGCGGAGATGGTGCCGTTGGCGGCGTCGGTTTCCGGTACCTCGGTCACCGGGTGGCCGGCCAGGTAGGGCTTCAGGTGCTCGCCGACCGCGATCGGGCCCATGCCCGGGCCGCCGCCGCCGTGGGGGATGCAGAAGGTCTTGTGCAGGTTCAGGTGTGACACGTCGCCGCCGAACTGGCCCGGCGCGGCGACACCGATCAGCGCGTTCATGTTGGCGCCGTCGATATAAACCTGGCCGCCGGCCTTGTGCACCAGCTCGCAGATCTCGACGATACCCTCCTCGAACACCCCGTGGGTGGACGGGTAGGTGACCATCAGCGCGGCGATGCGATTGCCGTGCTCCTCGATCTTGGCCTTCAGGTCGTCGATATCGACATTGCCCTTGTTGTCACAGGCGACGACCACCACCTTCATGCTGACCATCATCGCGGACGCCGGGTTGGTGCCGTGGGCGGAAGCCGGGATCAGGCAGATATCGCGCTGGGTCTCGCCCTTGGCCTCGAAGTATTTCTTGATCGCCACCAGGCCGGCGTACTCGCCCTGGGAGCCGGCGTTCGGCTGCAGGCTGACCGCGTCGTAGCCGGTACAGGCGGCCAGCATCTGCTGCAGCTGTTTGAACATTTCCGCGTAGCCCTGGGCCTGGTCGGCGGGCGCAAACGGGTGCAGCTTGCCGAACTCCGGCCAGGTTACCGGGATCATCTCCGCGGTGGCGTTCAGCTTCATGGTGCAGGAGCCGAGCGGGATCATCGAGTGGTTCAGCGCTATGTCCTTGGACTCCAGGGACTTCAGGTAGCGCAGCATCTCGGTTTCCGAGTGGTAGCTGTTGAACACCGGGTGGGTCAGGAATTCGCTCGTGCGCACCAGCGAGGCGGGCAGCCCCAGGGGCCCCTTGGCGGCGATTTCGCTGTCCAGCGCGCGCAGGTCCAGGCTGTGCTCGGAACCGCAGAAGGCGGTGATGATGTCGGACACGTCCTCGAGGGTGGCCGTCTCGTGCAGGCTGATACCCAGTGCGTCATCGCCGACTCTGCGCAGGTTGATTTCGGCGTCCAGCGCGCGCTGGTAGATCTCGCCCTGCTTGGCGCCGACATTGACGGTCAGGGTGTCGAACCAGCTGTCGTGGGCCAGGTCGAAGCCCTCTTTCTTCAGGCCGGCGGCGAGGATATCCGCCAGGCGCTGGATGCGCACGGCGATGGTCTTCAGGCCTTCGGGGCCGTGGTAGATGGCGTAGAAGGCGCTCATCACTGCCAGCAGTACCTGGGAGGTACAGATATTGGAGTTGGCCTTCTCGCGGCGGATGTGTTGCTCGCGGGTCTGCATGGCCATGCGCAGCGCGCGTTTGCCCTTGCTGTCGACGGACACGCCGATAATGCGGCCCGGTGCGGAGCGCTTGTAGGCCTCGCGGAAGGCGAAGAAGCCGGCGTGCGGGCCGCCGTAGCCCATCGGGATACCGAAGCGCTGGTTGCAGCCGACCACCACGTCGGCGCCCATCTCGCCTGGCGCCTTCAGCGCTACCAGGCTCATCAGGTCGGCGGCGACGGTCACCAGGCCGCCCGCCTCGTGTACTTTCGCGATGATATCGGTCAGGTCGCGCACGCGGCCGGTGGAGCCCGGGTACTGCAGCAGGGCGCCGAACAGTTCCGCCGGGATATCTTTCTCCACATCGCCGGTGACCACTTCAAAGCCGAAGTGCTCGGCGCGGGTCTTGACCACGGCGATGGTCTGCGGGTGGCAGTCGGCGTCGACGAAGAAGACGTTGGATTTGTTGCGCTTGACCTGGCGCTTGCACATGGCCATGGCCTCGGCGGCGGCGGTGCCCTCGTCCAGCATCGAGGCGTTGGCCAGTTCCATGCCGGTCAGGTCCATGATCATCTGTTGGAAGTTCAGCAGGCCCTCGAGGCGGCCCTGGGCGATCTCCGGCTGGTAGGGGGTGTAGGCGGTGTACCAGCCCGGGTTTTCCAGCACATTGCGCAGTATCACATTGGGCGTCACCGTGTCGTGGTAGCCCATGCCGATAAAGGTGCGGTAAATCTTGTTGCGCTTGGCCAGCGCCCTCAGCTCTGCCAGCGCCTCCTCCTCGTTGACCGCGTCGGCCAGATCCAGTTCGTCGCGCTTGCGGATGGACGCGGGCACCGTCTTCTCGATCAGCTCGTCGAGGCTGGACACGCCGAGGGCACTCAGCATCGCCTGGACCTGTTCGGCGTCGGGGCCGATATGGCGGTGGATAAAGGCGTCGTGTTGTTCCAACTGCTGAAGAGATGGCTGGGTCATAAACTTCGTTCCTGTAATCGCAGGGAGTCGCTGGTGCAAAAGTAGCACCTGGTATCTGTAGCGCTTTCCGCTAAAAGGGCGCCGCCGCGCTGCGGCGGGGCGACATTTTTGCGCTCGGGAAAATCTGGGTGGCGACCGCCAGACAGGCGGATAGCGGGGTCTGTTAGGGGCGCCGCAGCCGTATCGGCCGGCGCGCATCTTAGCAACCGCAAGCGATGCCGGCAATCTGCCGTTTTGCCGCGTTAAAAGTGCTGTTTTGCGGCAAAAAAAGTGGTTTATATCCTGTGGTTGCCATTTTGGCGCAACATTATTCTGGCTGGGGTGGGTGGCGGCGCCGGTGTGCGCTCCGCCGGCCGATCCGCCGTTGGCGCCTGTCTCCGCGCGGCGGCTGTGGCCGTGTCGCGCGATGCCCGCCGCTGGTCTACTTTAAAGGGTACCCCCGGCGTTTTTTTGTCGTCGCCGGGGCTGGAATGGAACGACAAGGATAAGGACACTGCCGAGGCCAGTGGCCGACAAGGATTGCGGATAATCCCACCATGGCGCAAAGGATCTTCATCGCCAGCGACCAACTGTTAGTGAGCCACCTGTACACCCTGCTGGAAAGGGCCGGCATCTCTGTGCTGACGCAAAAGTCTGTGGTCGACGTGCCGCAGGAGGAAAGCGGCCCGCTGGCCTGGTATTCAGAGCTGTGGGTGATGCGGGACCGCCAGTTGGACAGCGCCGCGCGGCTGCTGAAGCGGGCGCTGGCCGAGGAACCGGCGCCGCCGGGGCGGACCAGGCGCCCGGCCTGATCCCCTTTCACTCTTTTCATCCCCTCTGCGGAAATCGCCCGGCGGTTTCCGCCTATTTTCTCCCTTTACTGTTTTTGCCGGCCGCCCCCTACAGGAAGGGGCGCAGGTAACGCGCCAACTGCTGCACCAGCGGTTCACCGACCTGGATACCCATGTCGGTGAGGCGCGACTTGTCCAACTGGCAGTTGTGTGGGCGGGGCTCACTGTATTGGGGCGCCGGGTCGGCGGACAGGTGCTCCGCCGTCAGACCGCAGGCCTCCGCGACTATTCCCGCCAGCTGGTAGCGGGTGCAGGCGGTGTCGCCGCTCCACTGGTAGATGCCGCCGAGGCGGGTGCCGGCCGCGCTTTTCAGCAGGCACTGCTGCAGGACCTCGGCCACATCCTCGACGCTGGTGGGAAAGCGGATGGCCCAGTCGTCCAGCGCGACCGGTTGCGGGTCGCGCACCGTTCCCAGTAGCGCGGTGACGCCGGATTCACGCAGATAGGTAACCGGGCCGAACAGCAGCGGCACGCGCAACACCCAGTGATCGCCACTGCCGAGCACCGCCTCTTCGCCGGCCAGTTTGCTGCGCCCGTAGAAGTTGAGCGGGTTGGGGCGGTCGCCGGCGGCGTAGGGCGGTGCGCTGCCGTCGAACACATAGTCGGTGGAGATATACACCAGTTGCGCCCCGCTGTCGCGGCACAGCCGTGCCAGCCTCTCCGTGCTCTGCACATTGAGCTGCCAGGCCGCATCGGGGTTCCCGGCGCAGCGATCCGGCCAGCGCTCGGCGGCGCAGTGGATGACCACCTGTGGCTGAATCTCGCGCAGCGTGTCCGCCACCGCGGCGGCATCGGTGAGATCCAGCTTTCGCAGCTTGTCGCCGGTGCGGGAATAGGCAGTGCCGGTTACAGTGAAAGTGGGATTGGCGCTGAGCCGTTTGAAGACGCTGCGGCCGAGCAGGCCGGAGGCGCCGGTGATCAGAACATTCATGGTGGTCTCCCCTGTCCGGATTGTCCTCGAGATATGGGTTTTCCTTGCAGGAGCGGCCCATGGCCGCGATCGATGTTCGGAATACGCGAAAAGCCCGATCGCGGCCATGGGCCGCTCCTGCGGGGACGGGGCAAACTCACTCTACATCTGCTCCATCACCTCGATACCGAGCAAGTCCAGCCCGGTGGCGATGGTGCGCGCGACCAAGTCGCACAGTTGCAGGCGGCTCTGCTTCTGCGCTTCAGTCACGCCTTCCTTCAGCACCGGACAGGCCTCGTAGAAGGCCATATAGGCGCTGGCCAGGTCGTAGAGGTAGCTGCAGAGCATATGCGGGAAGGTGTCTTTGGCCACCTGGTCCAGCACCTCGCCAAACTGGCACAGCTTGACCGCCAGTGCGCGCTCCTCGGCGGTCTCGAGCTGTATGTCGCCGCCCAGTGCGCCCGGCTCGATGCCGGCGCGGCGGAAGATGGAGCGCACGCGGGTGTAGGCGTACTGCAGGTAGGGCGCGGTGTTACCCTCGAAGCTCAGCATGGCCTCCCAGCTGAACACATAGTCGTTGGTGCGGGTCTTGCTCAGGTCCGCGTACTTGACTGCGCCTATGCCGACCTTGCGTGCGATTTCGGCGCTGGTGTCGGCGTCCAGGTCCGGGTTCTTCTCCGCCACCAGTTTCTCGGCGCGCTCCACCGCTTCATCCAGCAGTGCGGCGAGTTTTACCGTGCCGCCGGTGCGGGTTTTGAACGGCTTGCCGTCGTCGCCCATCATGGTGCCGAAGGCGCAGTGCTCCAGGGATACGGATTCCGGCAGGAAGCCGGCCTTGCGCGCGGCGGTGAAGGCCTGCTGCAGGTGCAGGGACTGGCGTGCGTCCACCACGTACAGAATGCGGTCCGCCTTCAGCTTGTTGGCGCGGTAGCGGATGGCGGCCAGATCGGTGGTGGCGTAGAGGTAGCCGCCGCCCTTCTTCTGCACGATCATCGGGCTGGGGTTGCCTTCCTTGTCCGCCATCTCCTCGAGGAACACGACGATCGCACCCTGGTCCTCGACGGCGATGCCGCGATCCAGCAATTCCTTGACCAGCACCGGCAGGTCGTCGTTGTACTGGCTCTCGCCGTAGACGTCGCTGCGTTTCAGAGTCACGTTCAGCTTCCGGTAGATCTCCTCGCTGTGGCTGATGGAGATATCGATAAACTGCTGCCACAGCTTCAGGCTCTCCGGGTCGCCGCCCTGCAGCTTCACCACATGCGCGCGCGCGCGGTCGGCGAAGCCCCGCTCCTCGTCGAAACGCACCTTGGCTTCGCGGTAGAAGGCTTCCAGATCGGCGAGCGCCACTTCCGCGTCATTGTCTTCCAGCTTGTCGGAAAGGTGCGCCAGCAGCATGCCGAACTGGGTGCCCCAGTCGCCCATATGGTTCTGGCGGATCACCTTGTGGCCCTGGAATTCCAGCAGGCGCGCCAGCGCGTCGCCGATAATGGTGGAGCGCAGGTGGCCGACGTGCATCTCCTTGGCCAGATTCGGGTGCGAATAGTCGATCACCACCGTTTGCGGTTCGGCCACCGGGGCGATATTCAGGCGCTGGTCTTTTTCCGCTGCGGCCAGCCTGTCGGCCAGCCAGGCTTCGCTCAGGTGGATGTTCATAAAGCCGGGGCCGGCGATCTCCACCCTGTCGATCATCTCGCCTTTGTCCAACTGCTCGAGGATCCTGCCCGCCAGCTCGCGCGGGTTGGTGCCCATGCGCTTGGCCGCGGCCATGGCCCCGTTGGCCTGGTAGTCGCCGAAGCCCGCCTTCTTGGCCGGCGCCACGACCGGGCCGCAGTCTTCGGGAATGCCGGCGGCCAGCATGGCGGCCTGGAATTTGTCGGAGAGGAGTTGGCGAATATTCATAGGGGAGAAACTGCTGCAGTAATTCGTGGGGAACGCGGGATTTTAATGGGCGGGGGCGGCTTTGCAAACGGCCGCCCCCGTGGGGATGCGGAATGCCGGATCAGGAGAGTTCCGCGGCGCGGCGCTCCAGTTCGTCCATGGGCACATCTTCGATATGGGTGGCCAGGAACCAGACGTGGCCGAAGGGGTCCTGCAGGGTGCCGGTGCGGTCGCCGTAGAACTGGTCTTCCAGCGGGCGCTTGACCGTCGCGCCGGCCTCGATCGCGCGCGCGAAGACGCTGTCCACATCCTCCACATACAGCAGCAGCCCCACCGGCGAGCTGCCCTGCGGGCTCAGCAGGCCGCTTTCCTCGTTGTCGTCGGCCAGCGAGATACGGGTGTCGCCGATCTGGATTTCCGCGTGGGCGATACTGCCGTCCGGCATCGGGAAGCGGAACAGCTCTTTGGCGCCGAAGGCGCGCTGGTAGAACTCGATGGCCCTGGCCGCGCCGCTGACGCTCAGGTAGGGGGTGACGCTGTGGAAGCCGTCGGGAACGGGGGTGACTGCCATATCAAAGTCTCCTTTTTGGTGTCTGGCAATGGTGTGCCGAGTCGGTGGACTTGTCCAGCCCCCGTAGGATGGGCAAAGGAGCCCAGCGACGTGCCCCTCTTCCGCGGGCTTGATGGGCACGCTGCGCTTTGCCCATCCTACAACCCTGCCCGAGTCCCGAACCTCGATGCTATGATGCTCCCCAAAAACAGGGGGACATGTGAGCAATACCACACTCTACTGGCACGATTACGAAACCTGGGGCACGGACCCGGGCGCGGACAAGCCGTCCCAGTTCGCTGGCATACGCACCGACGAGGACCTCAATATCGTCGGCGAGCCGCTGATGCTCTACTGCCGCCCCTCGGACGACTGCCTGCCGCAGCCAATGGCCGCCCTGGTCACCGGTATCAGCCCGCAGCGCGCCCTGGCCGAGGGTGTCCCCGAGATCGAATTTATCCGGCGTATACTGGATGAACTGGGCGCGCCGGGCACCTGCGGCGTCGGCTACAACAGCCTGCGCTTCGACGACGAGGTGACCCGCCACACCCTCTACCGCAACCTGCTGGATCCCTACGAGCGCGAGTGGCGCTCCGGCAACAGCCGTTGGGACATTATCGATATGGTGCGCCTGACCTACGCGCTGCGCCCGCAGGGTATCGAGTGGCCGGAGCGCGAAGCTGTGAGTGGGGAGAGAGTGCCGTCCTTCCGCCTCGAGGAGCTGACCGCCGCCAACGGTATCGCTCACGAGGGTGCCCACGACGCGCTGTCGGACGTGCGCGCCACCATCGAGTTGGCGCGCCTGGTGCGGGCCAGGCAGCCGAAGCTCTACGACTATGTGTACCGGCTGCGGCGCAAGCAGGCCGCGGCCGAGCTGATCGATCTGCGCAACCGCAGGCCGCTGCTGCATATCTCCGGCAAGGTGCCCGCCGCCCAGGGGCACCTCACCTATATAGTGCCGCTGGCCATGCACCCGGTGAACCGCAACGCGGTCATCGCCGCCAACCTGGCCATGGACCCGGAGCCGCTGTTCAGCCTGGACGCGGAGGCACTGCGCGAGCGCCTCTACACGGCCCGCGACAAGCTGGGCGAGGGCGAGTTGCCGGTGGGCCTGAAACTGGTGCACCTGAACAAATGCCCGGTGCTGGCGCCGGCGAAGATGCTCGACGACCGCCGCGCCGGGGAACTGGGTATCGACAAGGCCGCCTGCGAGGCGAACTGGCAGCGGCTGCGGGCGGTCGACCTGACCGAGAAGCTGCATCAGGTATTCCTGGATCGCGACTTCCCGCAGCGGGATGTGGAGGCCAGCCTCTACGACGGCTTCCTGAACGACGCCGACCGCGACCTGTGCCGCCAGCTGCACCGCGACCTGGCCGAGCGCGGCCCCGAGGCGCTGGCCGGCGAGGTGCCCTTTGCCGACCGGCGGCTGCCGGAGCTGCTGTTCCGCCTGCGCGCGCGCAACTTCCCCGAGACGCTGTCCGCCGAGGAGCAGCAGCGCTGGCAGCAGTGGCGCTACCGCCGCCTGACCGATCCCGCCGCCGGCGCCAGCATCACCCTGGAGGCCTACTTCGAGCAGATCGCGGAACTGCGCGAGCAGTTTCCGCACAAGGCGGAGCTGCTGGACCAGCTGGAGACCTGGGGCGACAGCCTCCTCGCCTGATCGATAGCCCCCTGTAGGCTCTTTACTGCCGCGCGAGTAGAATGCCCCCGCCAGAATCAAGCGCCCAAAAGGCGCAACCAACGGAGTAGCAATGGACTTTATCGGAGCCAATATCCTTTCCGTCAGCCAGTTCGAGCGCGCCGATATCGAGCGTGTCTTCGACGTGGCGGATACCATGGCCCCCTACGCGCGCCGGGAGAAGGTCACCCGGGTGCTGGAGGGCGCCATCCTCGGCAATATGTTCCTGGAGCCGAGCACCCGTACCCGCCTCAGCTTCGGCGCCGCCTTCAACCTGCTCGGCGGCACCGTGCGCGAGACCGTCGGCATCACTGCCAGCGCCATGGCCAAGGGCGAATCCCTGTACGACACCGCGCGGGTGCTGTCCGGCTACAGCGACGTCATCTGCATGCGCCACCCGCAGGAGGGGTCGGTGGCGGAGTTCGCCGCCGCCAGCCGCGTGCCGGTGGTCAACGGCGGCGACGGCGCCAACGAACACCCGACCCAGGCGCTGCTGGATCTGTACACCATCCGCAAGGAGCTGGAGGGCCAGGGCCGCTCGCTGGACCAGTTCCGCATCGCGATGATCGGCGATCTGAAATACGGCCGCACCGTGCACTCCCTGTGCAAGCTGCTGTGCCTGTACAGCAATGTGCAGATAGTGCTGGTATCCCCGCCGGAACTGGCGATGCCGGAGGCGGTGGTGGAGCTGTTGCGCGCCGCCGGACACCGGGTGACGGTCACCGACCAGTTGGAGACCTCCATCTCCGACGTGGATATCGTCTACTCCACCCGCATCCAGGAGGAGCGCTTCGCCTCTCAGGAGGAGGCCAACCTCTACCGGGGCCGCTTCCGCCTGAACCGGGAGATCTTCACCCGCTACGCGCAACCCAACACCGTCATCATGCACCCGCTGCCGCGGGACTCCCGCGCCGAGGCCAACGAACTGGATACCGACCTGAACGAGCACCCCAGTCTGGCCATCTTCCGCCAGACCGACAACGGCCTGCTGGTGCGCATGGCGCTGTTCGCGATGCTGCTGGGGGTGGAGAACAAGGTGGACCAATACGCCCACGAAGTGCGCTGGCACAGCCGGCGCAATCCGGTGTAGCTTTTTCCGGAGTGCGAGTACAGGATTCGGAGATTAAAAAGTTATAGAAATTTAATGCTAAGGCCCTGATGCCGGTGGCTGTTTGCGGGACCTTTCGCGGCCAAGGATGGCCGCGGAGAGCGTACATGGATGTATTCACAGCGTGTCCCGCAAACAGCCACCGGTAGCAGGGTCGCCACCCAATCGGCTACTGGGAATAAGGGGCAGGGGTGAGCGAACACGATTCGCAAATTCCCACCGCGAATAATCAGGCATCCAGTTTTCTGTTAGGCTGCATCTATCGCCATTTAGCATCCGGGATAGATGCCATGCCGAATCGGATTTCAACTGTGGTGTGCCTGCCGCGAATAAGGATCGCCGCGCTGCTGCTGTTGGCCGGCCTGGCACTCTTCGCCAGCGGCCAGCAGGAGCCCCGCCCCCATGTGGCGCTGCTGTCCATCGAGGGGCCCATAGGCCCCGCCACCACCGACTATCTGGTGCGCGCGACGGAAGAGGCGCAGGAGCAGGGCGCGCAGCTGATCCTGATCCAGATGGACACCCCCGGCGGCCTCGACGCGGCCAGCCGCGACATCATCCAGCATATCCTCGCCTCACCGGTGCCCGTCGCCACCTATGTACACCCGGCCGGGGCCCGCGCCGCCAGCGCCGGCACCTATATCCTCTACGCCAGCCATATCGCGGCCATGACGCCGGCCACCACCCTGGGCGCGGCCACCCCGGTACAGATGGGCGGCATGCCGGGGCAGCCGCCGCCCGGGGAGGATTCCGGCTCCTCCGGCGGCAAGGCCGGCCAGAAGGAGGGCGAAGAAAAAGACAAGTCCGCCGAGGAGCGGGGCGAGGAAAAAGACGCGCCGCCCCCCGGCACCGCGATGGAGCGCAAGATGGTCAACGACTCGGTGGCCTTTATCCGCGGGCTGGCCAAACGCCACGGCCGCAACGCGGACTGGGCGGAAAAGGCGGTGCGGGAGGCCGCCACATTGACCGCCAGCGAAGCGCTGGAACTGAAGGTCATCGATATACTGGCCAGAAACAACGAAGACCTGCTCAAGCAGGCCGGTGGGCGCAAAGTGATGCTGGCTGAGGGGGAGCTGACCCTCTCCGCGGATATCGCCGATCTGCCGCTGGAATCCTACCAGCCGGACTGGCGCAACGAGTTACTGGCGCTGATCACCAACCCGCAGATCGCCTATATTCTGTTGTTGCTCGGTATTTACGGTCTTATTTTTGAAGGCTACAACCCCGGCGCGCTGGTGCCGGGGATTGTCGGCATCATCTGCCTGCTGCTGGCCTTTTACGCGCTGCAGGTGCTGCCGATCAACTACGCCGGCCTGGCGCTGATTATCGTCGGCGCGCTGCTGATAGTGGCGGAAGTCTTTATGCCGAGTTTCGGCGCCCTCGGTATCGGCGGCGTGATCGCGCTGGTGATCGGCTCGGTGATGTTGATCGACAGCGACGTGCCGGGCATGCAGGTATCGCGCAAGCTGATCGGCGCCATCGCCGGCGTCAGCGGCCTGGCGCTGCTCGGCCTGCTGATGGCGGTGGGCAAAAGCCTGCGCAAGCCCCGTGTCGCGATCGACCAGGCCCTGGTGGGGCGCACCGCAATCGTCAGTGAAATTCAGGCTGACGGCATTCTGGTCCATCTCGATGGCGAGATCTGGCAGGCGCGCAGCGACCAGCCCGTACAGCCGGGGCAGCGGGTGCGGGTGGTCGGACAAAAGGGATTGACGTTGCACGTAGAACCGGGATAACGAGGAAAAGGAGAGCAGGAATGGTCAGTTACTTTATGGGGTTGTTGATCGCGGCGGTGGTGCTGCTGATCATGTACGCCATCCGCATTATGCGTGAGTACGAGCGGGCGGTGGTGTTTTTTCTCGGCCGCTTCCAGGCGGTCAAGGGGCCGGGCCTGATCATCATTATCCCAGTGATCCAGACCATGGAGCGGGTCGATCTGCGCACCGTGGTCATGGACGTGCCGACCCAGGATGTGATCAGCCGCGACAATGTCTCGGTCAAGGTCAACGCGGTGGTCTACTACCGCGTGGTCAACCCGCAGTCGGCGATCATCAATGTCGAGCAGTATCACGAGGCCGTCAGCCAGTTGGCGCAGACCACGCTGCGCTCGGTGCTCGGCAAGCACGAGCTGGACGAGATGCTCTCGGAACGCGACAAGCTCAATGTGGATATCCAGAAGATTCTCGACGAACAGACGGATGCCTGGGGCGTGAAAGTGACCAATGTCGAGATCAAGCATATCGATCTGGACGAGAGCATGATCCGCGCCATCGCCCGCCAGGCGGAGGCGGAGCGCTCCCGCCGCGCCAAGGTGATCCACGCCGAGGGCGAGGCGCAGGCGGCGCAGAAGCTGACCGAGGCTGCGGATCAGCTGTCGAAAAATCCGAACGCGATCACCCTGCGCTATATGCAGACGCTGATCGATATCGCCGGTGAGAAGAACTCCACCATCGTCTTCCCGCTGCCGCTGGATCTGATCCAGCCATTGATGAAGGCGGCGACCGGCAACAAGCCCTGAGAGGTTGAGTGAGCGCCGAGGGCGCAGGCTCTAAAAGTTCTCTCCGGCCTGCCGGGTTGCCTCCCTGGCTCTGCCGAAAATGCGGTGCGGCTCGGGGCAGTGATCGAGCCGCACTGTTCCAAAGCTTCTATTGCCTTCTACTATGCTTAAGGAACCTCTGATTAAGTCCGTAATGTCTCTGCGGGGCCTGAAGGCTGCAGATGTTAGGCGCAGCTCGCCGCGAATGGCCCAGCCCTTTGCAAGAGCTGCAACGCAGCAGCTGCGGCCTTCAGGTCCCGCCCTTCGGGGCTTTCAGAGCGATTCACACTCTGCGTTGCGACTTCTTGAAAGGTCTAGACATTCCTGCGAAGCCGCGCCTTGATTGTGAACCGCTCTGAAAGCCAGAGACATCACGGACTTATTCAGAGGTTCCTTAAGTCTATTCGGTGCATGGGGCGTCAACCCGGAAGGCGAGTGTCTGATGAAAAAGTGCCAAAAAAACTGTGTGTTGAGCCTCTTCGCGCTGGTGGCGCTATCGATCAGCCTGTCGGCCTGCGCCGCCGATGAGCGTGAACTCAAGTCCCTGCAGATGCAGGGCGTCGAGCCGGTGACAATCGAGGTGGATATTGATGCGGCGGCAAAGCGGTTGTCCAGGGCGGTGCAGTTCCCGACCATCTCGAACCAGGATAGAAACGACTTTGATGCCAAGGCGTTTAGTGACTATCACCAGTTTTTGTTGGAGGCCTATCCCAGTGTGCACAAGACATTGAAGAGAGAGGTCTTGGGGGATCCGCGCCCATACAGTTTGTTATATACGTGGAAGGGCAAGAATCCGGACTTGCCGCCGGCGGTCTTCTATGCGCACCAGGATGTCGTGCCCGTGCCGGAGGATTCACTGGATCAGTGGAAGCAAGAACCCTTTTCCGGGGCCATCGCCGATGGCTATATCTGGGGGCGGGGTGTGCTGGACGACAAAAACCAGATCCACGGGATTCTGGAAGCGGCTGAAATGAAAATTAAGGAAGGTTGGCAGCCTTCCAGGACGCTCTACTTCGTCTTTGGCCAGGATGAGGAAGTGGGAGGTGCAGAAGGTGCCAAGCATATTGTCGATGTGTTGGAGGGGCGCGGCATAGAGAGAATCGCCTTTGTCCTCGATGAGTCGGCTCCGCTGATCCCCGGTATCTTTCCGGGCGTCCCCGACAACACGGCGCTGATCGGTATCGCGCAAAAGGGCTATATCAGCCTGGAGCTTTCCGTTCACGGTGAGGGCGGTCACTCGTCGCAACCACCGCAAGAATCCAATATCGGCATTCTCGCGAAAGCCATTACGAAGCTCGAAGACGCGCAGTTCCCCTACCGGATCCACGAGGCGGTTCGCCATCAGTATCGGTACATGGGCCCGGAACTGGACAAGGAAAAACAGCCGATGTACGCCGCGGTTGCCTTCGGCAAAGATGGTGAAATGACCGATCTTGAAAAGGCCTTTATCGAGGAAATGGCGTCCAATCAGGTCACCAGGGCCATGCTGCATACCACGATAGCAGTCACCATGTTCAACGCCGGCATCAAGGATAACGTGCTGCCGCCTTCGGCGACCGCGGTGGTCAATTTCAGGCCCATGCCGGGCGATACGCCCGAAGTGATTATCGCGCATGTGAAAAAAGCGATTGACGATGATCGAGTCACGATCAAGGAGATTTCCGCATCCACCCCCGCTACCAACGTGGCCGATCCGGACGGCAAAGGGTACAAGCTGCTGGAAAAAACCATCCGCCAGACATGGGGCAACGATCTGATTGTATCGCCGTTCTTTGTGATCGGCGGCTCGGACTCGAAGCATTTCCAGGCGCGCGAGTTCGCCCCGGATGTCTATACCTTTACCGGGATTCAGCTCGAGTCAATGGACGAGTTTGCCGGTTTTCACGGTGTGAACGAACGGATTAGAGTGGATGAATATGCGAAGACCATCGGGTTCTTCTATCAGCTGATGAATAATCTGGAGGATCTTTGATCCACTGAATTTCCAGTCCGCTGCCGATGCGCTCTACCGGAGTATGGTTCGCGCCACCGCGCGCCAGGCGGAGCGCTCGCGGTGTGCCAAGGTGGTCAACGCGGAGGGCTGGACGCAGGCGAGTGGCAATACGACCTGATTGAAGTGTGGGGGCGAACCCGCTGTCCGCCCCGGAGGACTCAGAAAAGCCGCTCGATCAGATTCCGCGTAGAGCCGTCCCAGTCCGCTGGTGGTTCGCCATCGATGGCCGCGTGAATCTGTGCACCGAGAATCTTCCCCAGCTCCACGCCCCACTGATCGAAGGGATTGATGCCCAGCAGGCAGCCGTGCACGAATACCTTGTGCTCGTAGAGCGCCAGCAGTGCCCCGAGATGGAAGGGGTCCAGCCGCTCGATAATCAGTGTGTTGCTCGGGCGGTTGCCGGGCACCACCTTGTGCGGCGCCAGCGCGTGGGCCTCGCGGTGGGTGTAACCCTGCTCCTCCAGTTCCCGGCGGGCCTCGTGCAGGCTCTTGCCGCGCAGCAGTGCCTGACTCTGGCTGATACAGCAGGCCAGCAGCCAGCGGTGCTGTTCGCGCAGTTCCGAAGTCGGTTCCCGCACCGCGATAAAGTCCGCCGGAATCAGGTCGGTGCCCTGGTGCAGCAGCTGGTGGAAGGAGTGTTGGCCATTGCTGCCCTCGGTGCCCCAGATAACGCTGCCGCTCGGGTAGTGCAGCGCGTGGCCGTCGCGATCGACGCCCTTGCCCAGGCTCTCCATATCCAGCTGCTGCAGCCAGGCGGGAAACTTGGCCAGCCGCTGCGCGTAGGGCAGTACCACCTGGCTGCCGGCGCCCCAGCACTGGCGGTACCAGAAGTGGATCAGGGCCAGCAGCACCGGCAGGTTTTCACCGGGCGCCGCGTTGGCGAAATGTGTATCCATCGCGTGGGCGCCGGCGAGCAGTTGTGCGTAGGTCCCGTAGCCACAGGCGAGAACGATCGGCAGGCCGATCGCCGACCAGAGCGAATAGCGGCCGCCCACCCAACTCCACATCGGGAAGATATTTTCCGCGGCGATGCCGAAGTCCTGCGCGGCGACGATATTGCTGCTCACCGCGACGAAGTGCTGCGCCAGCTGGTCCTCGCGGCAGCCCGCGTCCAGCATCCAGCGGCGTGCGGAGAGCGCATTCTGGCGCGTCTCCAGGGTGGAGAAAGACTTGGAGGCGACGATAAACAGGGTGCGCTCCGCCGGCAGCCCGGCCAGGGTGTCGCTCAGGTCGGCGCCGTCGATGTTGGCGACGAAATGTACCGATATATCCTCCCGGTGCCAGGGGCGCAGCGCCTCGACCACCATGCGCGGTCCCAGGTCGGAGCCCCCGATACCGATATTGACGATATGCCGGATCGGCTCGCCGGAGAAGCCGCGCCAGCTGCCGCTGTGTATCTGGTCGGCAAATTTTTCCATCTGCGTGCGACAGTCGGCCACCGCCTGCTCGTGATCTGTCTGCGGTTGCCCCTGAAAACGCAGCGCGCTGTGCAGGGCGGGGCGGTGCTCCGTGTTGTTGAGATTGGCTCCGCCGAGCAGGGCTTGGATCTGCTCGCGCAGCTCTATCTGTGCGGCGTAGTCCAGTAGCTGTTGCAGGGTGTCGTCGCGCAGGTGGTTCTTGCTGTAGTCCAGGTAGATGCCGGCGGCCTCGGCGCTAAAGCGCTGCGCCCGCTGTCCGTCGCTCGCAAACAGATCGCGAAGTGACCACTTGGTTTGCTTCCGGTGGGATTGCAGTCGTGCAATTGCGGCGCTGCGACTGGCCACAAGGGATTCGCTTGTCATGGGATGCTACTGGCTAATGGTTGTTTTTCGTACGACAGGTGGGATCCGGCGACGCGCCGAAATCGAGCGTCAATGCTAGCGGTATTCGCCGCCGCCGGCCAGAGGGGGGGAGTTGGGATGTTGGAAAAACAAATGCCGCTTCGAAAAGCGGCATTCGGTGTGGTGACTCATACTAAATGATGCTTCCGGCGGGTCGGCGGCAAAGCCTGATTTGAGCCTCATTTAGTATGAATCACCACACTGGTCCTGAATGAAAGCAGTCTTATTTGACTACCTTCATGCAGCGCACGTCGTCGGAAGCCATCCAACAATCCGCGTCTGCGGGACAGGCCATAGACAGCGGAATTTGCTCAGAACCCGGAGGGCAGGAGGCCGGTGGCGCAGGTGCCGCACAGCAGCCCGCCAGAACCAGTGCACTGATAATTCCCATTAAGTACTTGGCTGGAGTGAAATTCATCCCCTAACTCCTTTCCGTTGATGTTAGCCATTAGCATAGCCAATAAAACGTCACCTGTTTGGTCTGCTTTGTAAAAATCTTTTCTACAAAGATACCGCCCAATGGAGTGTAATAGGCGCACGGTTAAAATAGCTGCCAGCGGCGAAGTCGGGATAAATTCTACGCCAGTTTGTCGCGCCAAAGTACCTAAATTAAGGGGTTTTTCCGCCAATCTGGCCCCTAGACCATTGCGTGGCGGCTAGATATTTTTTGGCGAAAACTTGAAAAAAACCTGGGAAAGGCGCGCAAATTTTCTGCGCCTTCGCATGTGCAGATATGTTCGGCGCGCGGCGGCCGCGCCGGTTTTGTTTCAGTGGGTAGGTTGCGGGCCGTGCAGGAAGCTGCCGAATGCACGCGCCAGGGCCTCCGGGCGCGCCGGGTCGCGCAACGCGGCGAGACATGTCCCGCGCACCTCGGGCAGGAACATCAGGTCTGCCAGCAGCAGGTTGAACGCGTCCTGGCTCTGGTGTTGCGCCAGGGCGGCGAGCCAGTCTGCGGCCAGCGCCGCATCCTGCAGATCGTAGGCGCAACGGCTGCCGATAGCGGCGAGGACTTCGCCGTTTGCACCGGCGGCGGCATCCAGTGTCCGGCGCAGAAACGCCAGCCGCAGACCCCGGGCCGGGGAGTGGGAAACGCCGCGCAGCGCGGCCGCGACCAGGGCGCAGTCCGCCGCTTCAGCGCGCAGCTCGCCGTCGGCGCGGGCGATGATCGCCTCCGCCAGCTGGTGGTCTATCGCTTCGTTCTCGAGGCACTGACACAGGCTGATAAACACCGGCGGCGCCAGTGCCGGGAGGCGCTGCAGCAGCAGTTTCTTTTCTTCCCGCCAGCGCGCCGCCAGGTCGGCAATCCCCTGCAGTGCCAGCTCTTCCCAGCGGTGGGATTGGGGCTTGGCGAAGTAGGCGCGCACAGGTTCGTAGTGCGCGCTCGCCGGTTTTTTCAGCAGCAGTGTCGCCCTGGCGTGAAAGCTGGCCTGTCGCTCCGGCGCCGGGCTGAACAGCAGGCCGCTCTCCTCCAGCGCGGCCTGCAGCTGTGTTGCCGATTCCGACGGATCGCCCCGATTGAGCTTCTGTGCCAGCAGGCGCAGGAAGGCGTCGCGCGCCGCCAGCTGCAGTTTGCCCTGTTCGTCCAGCGGCAGGCGCAGAAACCAGACCACCGGCTCGCCGCCCTCTCGGGGCCACAGCAGCAGCCCCGCCCAGGCCTGGCGCAGGTAGGGGTGGGGCCAGGGCGCGCGGCCCTCTTCGAAGGCCTCGGCAGTCGCCCGCGACACCGGTTGCAGGCGCCGGCCGAGATCGAACCAGCGCAGTTTGAAGTCGGCCGCGCCGATCAGGGCGCTCAGGGTATTGCTTTCACTCATAACTCAACCGGGCGTTGCACGGATTATTCGCCCGCCGTTCAGCGCGCCACGGCGACCGCGGACAGCGGCATCTGCTTGAAGTGGAACCAGCCGTAGGCGATCGCCAGCAGTGGGCAGATCAGATTGAACAGTGCGTAGGGGGCGTAGGAAAAAGTGGCTATGCCCAGGGTTGCGCTCATATAGGCGCCGCAGGTGTTCCACGGAATCAGCACCGAGGTGATGGTGCCCGAGTCCTCCAGCGTGCGCGACAGGTTCAGCCCGTGCAGACCCTTGTCGGTGTAGGCTTCGCGGAACATGCGCCCGGGGATGATGATCGCCATGTACTGGTCGCCGGCGGCGGCGTTCATGCCGAAACAGGTCAGTACCGTGGAGGAGATCAGGCCGCCGACGGTCTTCACGCGGGACAGGGTCCAGTCGACGATTACCTGCAGGAAGCCGGCGCGCTCCATCGCGCCGCCGAAGGCCATCGCGGAGACGATCAGCCACACGGTATTGAGCATGCTGCTCATGCCGCCCTTGGACAGCAGCTCGGCCACATTCTCATTGCTGGAGGTGGACTTGTAGCCGTCGAACAGGCTGTACCAGGCCCCCTTGATGGCCGCCATGGTGCCGTCGCCGCCGCCGAGGCGGCGCGCGGTTTCCGGCTCGAAGATGAGCGCTATGGCGCAGCCCACCAGGGCGCCGATAATCAGGGTCGGGTAGGCGGGAATCTTGCGCCAGGCCATAAACAGCAGCAGCGCCAGCGGCAGCAGGCTGACGAGGGAGATGTTGAACTCCTCCTGCAGCGCGCCCAGCAGTTGCTCGATATCGGTGGCCGACGCGTTGGCGGTGTCGGCGGTCAGGCCGATGATGGAGAAGATCACCAGTGCGGCGACGAAAGCCGGCAATGTGGTCCACAGCATATGGCGGATATGCAGGAACAGGTCGTTGGAGGTCACCGCCGCGGCCACATTGGTGGTGTCGGACAGGGGCGACATCTTGTCGCCGAAGTAGGCGCCGGAGATAACTGCGCCGGCGGTGATGGCCGGGTTCAGACCCAGGGCGCCGGCGATCCCCATCAGCGCCACACCCAGGGTGCCGGCGGTGGTCCAGCTGGAGCCGATGCTGAGGCCGACGATGGCGCAGATGATACAGCTGGCGGCGTAGAACCACTGCGGCGACAGTATCTGCACGCCGTAGTAGATCATCGACGGCACGGTGCCGGCGAGTATCCAGCTGCCGATCAGCGCGCCCACCGCGAGCAGGATCAGGATGGCGCCGAATACCAGCCCTATACCGTGCAGCATGCCGCCTTCCATATCGCTCCAGCTGTGGCCGTTCTTCATGCCCATCAGCGCGACTATGCCGGCGCACAGCAGCAGGGCTATCTGGTTGGGACCGTAGGAGGAGTCGGCGCCGTAGAAATAAACCGACAGGGACAGCAGCGCGATCAATATTCCCAGCGGAATCAGGGCGTCGCCCAGGCTGGGCGTGCGCGGCTCGCTCTGGGAGACGGTGTGGGAGGAACTGGTCTGACTCAAGGTGAACTCCTGGTCTACTTCTGTTCTTTATCGTTGTTGTAGCCGTCGGCGACGGTGCGAAGCGGCCTATTCTCCCGGCTGACGTCGGTGAAGTCCACCGCCGGACGCGGGCACTTGGCGGCGCCCGCCGCTCCCCGGCCGCGCCCGTGCGCCCGGCCGGTCGGGCGCGGCGCTGGCAGTTCGCCGGCGCTTCCGGTATGTTCTGCGCCGGCCCGATACCGGTCCGCTGTTGACCACAATAAGAACGAGCCCCGCGCAGAGTGCGGCTGGCAGGTAGTGATTTCATGAGAGCAAGTGAGTTGGACCCCGCTCAATTCGAAGATATTCGCCCCTATCGCGACGACGAGGTGCGCGCGGTACTGGACCGGCTGATCGCCGATCCGGAGATGTCGCACGCGGTCGCGCACTTTCTGGTCCCCAAGCTGGCCAGGCTCGAGGGCCCGGTGGCCTGGCTGGTGCGCCAGTTCGTGCGCTTCGAGTTCCGCAAGGCGCGGGATGTGCGCGGCGTGCAGGAGGTGATCTCCAAGTACATGGACCTGGTGGTGCGCCGCACCACCAGCGAGTTCACCATTTCCGGCCTGGACCGGCTGCCGCGGGAGCGCGCATGCCTGTTCGTCAGCAACCACCGGGATATCGCCATGGACCCGGCGCTCGCCATCGTCGCCATGTTCAAGGAGGGCCACGAGACGGCGCGTATCGCTATCGGCGACAACCTGCTCACCAAGCAGTTCGCCACCGACCTGATGAAGCTGAACAAGTGCTTCACTGTCAAGCGCCAGGCCGGCAGCCGCCGCGAGAAGTTGCAGGCGGCGACCCAGCTGTCCAACTATATCTATCACTCCATCGTCAACGACAACGAGCATGTGTGGATCGCGCAGCGCTCCGGGCGCGCCAAAGACGGCCTGGACCGCACCAATCCCGCGCTGGCGGCGATGTTTGCGATGACCAAGGACAAGGAGACCCCCTTCGCCGACTTCTGGCGCAAGCTGCACATAGTCCCGCTCGCCATCTCCTACGAGTGGGACCCCTGCGACGCGCAGAAGGCCAAGCAGCTGTATATCACCGAGCACAAGGAGGAGTACCGCAAGGGCGAGCACGAGGATCTGGGCGCGATTGCCAAGGGGGTCGTCGGCCAGAAGGGCCATGTGCACGCCGCCTTCGGCACGCCGATCGAGGACGATTTCCACGATGTGGCCTCCCTGGCCGAGGAGATAGACCGGCAGATCATCAGCGAATATGTGCTGCACCCCACCAACCTGATCGCCTACCAGATGCTTTATGGCGAGGTGCCGGACCTGCCCGTCGGCTACCCGGCCAAACCCTGGAGGCCGCAGGAGCACGAGGCGACCCGGCGCAAATTCGAGGAGCGCATGGCGGCGATCGATGAACGCTGGCGCGACAAGGCGATCCAGGGCTACGCGAACGCGGTGGTCTCGCGGCTTGCGTATGAGTGACCAGCGGGTAGGATGGGCAAAGCGCAGCCTGCCCATCGGACAGCCCTGACGGGCAGGCTGCACTTTGCCCAACCCGGCCGCTGCAGGTGTTCACGCGCCTTCGGCCCCACCAACTAATTCGCCATTCACAGTGCTCAGCCAACAACAGAAAGATTCCATCCAGTCCGCCTACAGCCAGTTCCTGGCCGGGCGCGGCCTCAAGGCCCGTTACGGGCAGAAGCTGATGGTGGCGGCGATCGCGCGCACCCTCGGTTCAATCGCGCAGGACGACAGCGGCGAACGCGACGCGGCCAAGACCAATGGCGAGCATATCTGCGTGGTCGAGGCGGGCACCGGCACCGGCAAGACGGTGGCCTACCTGCTCGCCGCGATCCCACTGGCCCAGGCCCAGGACAAGAAGCTGGTGGTGTCCACCGCGACGGTGGCACTGCAGGAGCAGATCATCCACAAGGATCTGCCCGAAGTGGCGCGCCACAGCGGCCTCAAATTCGACTATGTCCTGGCCAAGGGCCGCGGCCGCTACCTGTGCCTGTCCAAGCTGGATCAGCTGCTGTCGAGCTTCAGCGCCAGCGGCGGCGGCTTTTCCCTCGGCCTCTACGAGGACGAACTGCCCCAGGTGGGCGAGGACAGCGTCGCCCTCTACCGGGATATGGCCGACAAGCTGGCCACCGGCGGCTGGGATGGCGACCGCGACAACTGGCCGGAGACCATCGAGGTGGAGGACTGGAGCCGCGTCACCACCGACCACCGCCAGTGCAGCGGCCGCCGCTGCCCCCACGTCGGTAACTGCAGCTTCTTCCGCGCCCGCGAGAGTCTCGGCAAGACCCAGGTGATCGTCGCCAACCACGACCTGTTGCTGGCGGACCTGGCCCTCGGCGGCGGCGCCATACTGCCGCCGCCGGAAGAGACCATCTATGTGCTCGACGAGGCGCACCACCTGCCGGACAAGGCCCTGAACCACTTCTCCCATCACAGCCGCGTCGGCGCCTCCACCGGCTGGCTGGACCAGGCCAACAAGAATCTCGGCCAGATGCTCGGCGAGATAGGCGACGGCGGCGAGATAGACCGCTGCGGCGAGCAGCTGCCGGCGGTGCTGACCTCGGCCAAGCAGGGCCTGGAGCAGATGTGGCCGCTGCTCGAGGAGCTGTGCGACTTCGAGGATGAGCGCGGCAACCAGTACGGCAGCGCCCGCCACCGCTTCGAGGGCGGCGTGGTGCCGGATGCGATGGTGCAGCTGGCGGAAAAACTGCGCGAGGATTTCGACGAGCTGGAAGCGCTGCTGAACAAGATGCTGCTGGCGGCGCAGAAGCTGCTCGAGGACCCGCACTCGCCGGTGCCGGCGGTGGACCTGGAGCGCTGGTACCCGCAGCTGGGCAGCTGGTACGGCCGCGCCGAGGCCAATCTGCAGCTTTGGGCCAACTATGCGCGCCCGGACGCCGAGGGCGCGCTGCCCCAGGCGCGCTGGGTCACGCTGGTGGACTGGGGCGGTTCGACCGATTTCGAGGTGTGCAGCTCGCCGATACTGGCCGGCAAGACCCTGGAGTACAGTCTCTGGCGCCGCTGTTACGGCGCCGTGCTGACCTCCGCGACCCTGACTGCGCTGGGCAAGTTCGACCGCCTGAAGATGCGCGCCGGCACCCCCGACAACGCCAGCTACCAGGTGGTGCCCAGCCCGTTCGATTTCTCCCGCGCGACCCTGCGGGTGCCCGCCTGCGCGGTGGATGCCGGCAACGCCGACGCGCACACAGACGCGGTAATCGATGCGCTGCCGGACCTGCTGAAAGACGCCGGCGGCGCCCTGGTGCTCTTCTCCTCGCGGCGGCAGATGGAGACCGTCTACGAGGCGCTGCCCGGCACCTGGCGCAACCGCATACTGGTGCAGGGGCAGAAGTCCCGCCAGCAGCTGCTGGAGATCCACAAGGAGACGGTCGACGGCGGCGGCAACAGCGTGCTCTTCGGCCTCGCCAGCTTCGCCGAGGGCCTGGACCTGCCCGGCGACTACTGCCGCCATGTGGTGATCGCCAAGCTGCCCTTTGCGGTGCCGGACGACCCGATAGAGGCGGCGCTGGCGGAGTGGATAGAGGCCAGGGGCGGCAACCCGTTTATGCAGATCACAGTGCCGGACGCGGCGCTGAAACTGGTGCAGGCCTGCGGCCGCCTGCTGCGCACCGAGGGCGACAGCGGCACCGTCACGCTGCTGGACAGGCGCATCGTCACGCGTCGCTACGGGCGCGCGATACTCGACTCGCTGCCGCCCTTTGCGCGGCTTATTGAATAGCGGGAAAAGAAGTTCCCCTTGCATTGTTGTCGGCGCGGCCAACGGCCGCTCCTACCGGGAAATTGGATTGAGCTGTTGGTTATGAAAGTGATTTATTCGGAAGTCGCCGAGCAGCTGTTGCTGATCGAGGCGGAAATGCGCCGCCTGGAGTTGTGGCAGGTGGAAATGCCCTCCGCCGAGGCGCTGGCGAGCACTGAGCCGTTCTGCGTCGACACCCTGACGCTGCCGCAGTGGCTGCAGTTTGTGTTCCTGCCGCGTATGCAAGAGCTGATCGAACGGGAACTGCCGCTGCCGCAACGCTGTGGCATAGCCCCGATCGCCGAGGAATTCTTCCGCGGCGGCGAGACGCCGGCGGGCGAACTGATCAAACTGCTGGCGGAAATCGACGAGCGGCTGCAGCGGGGCTGAAGCCGAAACCCTCGAACCAAGCGCTGGACTCTGCGCTAGGGAACCTCTGAATAAGTCCGTGATGTCTCTGGCTTTCAGAGGTTCCCTAGGAGCCTGCTTGCAGGCAAATGGCCGCGAAGCTCCGCTCCTGTTCGCCTGCAAGCAGGCTCCTACAGGGATGACAGGGGGCGGCACGCTGAGCCGGCGTTGAAGAAACTCTGGATAGCTTTTTTCAGCAAGCGGTTAGCTTGGCAACAGTGTATCTACCAACACCCGCGCCCTGTGCCAGTCCACCTGTTCCACCGAGTCCACGCCCTGCGCCAGCTCGGCGAGAATCCTGCGATTGATCTCGCCCAGGCGTCGCGCCTCGGCGTAGGGCAGGCGGTGGAACATCACCATGCCGTAGCGGGGCGTGAAGCGGCCGGGGAAGCGTCTCTCCAGTTCGAAGCCGATGGCTTTCTTCAACAGGAACTGCGGATCGCGCACCGAGTCGCGCATCTCGATATAGTTTTCCAGCGCCATATCGGCGATGGCATCGGCATTCGGGATACGCGATGCACTGTACTGTCCAAAAACCGCTTTCCAGTTGCCGGGATTTCGCCCGAGACACTCGTCCAGCGCGACACAGTCCTCGAAGCCGCAGTTCATACCCTGGCCGTGGAAGGGCACTATCGCGTGGGCCGCGTCGCCGATCAGCGCGGCCGTGCCGTCCAGGTGCCAGGGCGCGCAGCGCACTGTGCCCAGGTGGCCACAGGGGTGGCGCAGGAAGTCTTCCACCAGCGATGGCATCAGCGCGGCTGCATCGGGGAAATAGCGCCGAAAGAAATCCCGGACCTGCGCACCGCTTTGCAGCCTGTCGAAGCCGGGCTGGCCGCCGGTGGATGTTTTCGGCAGGAACAGCGTTACGGTAAAACTGCCGTCCAGGTTCGGCAGTGCGATCAGCATAAAGCCGCCGCGGGGCCAGATGTGCAGCGCCTCCTTTTCCAACCGGAAGCCGCCGCCGGCGCCCGCGGGTATTTCCAGTTCCTTGTACTGGTGATCCAGCGGCTCGAGACTGTCGCGGCATGGCCGCTGCGGCTGGGTTTGCCGCACCGCGTTCAGCAACAGCGCGCGCGTCCTGGAACCGGCGCCGTCGGCGCCGATAAAGCGGTCGAAGGAGAGGCTTTCCCGCCGGCCGCCGGCGGTATCGGCAAAGCGCGCGCGCTTTGCGGCGAAGTCGATATCGAGCAGTTCCCGCTCGAAGCGCAGCGCCACCGCGCCCGCCGCCTCGGCCGCGTCTAGCAGCAGCGCGTTGAGTGCGCCGCGGGAAATGGAATAGATCACCTCCTCGGGCTTCTGCCCGTAGGGCTGGAAATTACAGTCGCCGTCGGTGTCGTGCACCATGCGCCCACGCATCGGGATCAGCAGCTGTGATACGCGCTCCATCAGGCCGAGTTTTTCCAGCGCGTCGATGCCGCGGTTCGCCAGCGCCAGGTTGATGGAGCGGCCGGCGGAAATATCGTGTTTGCGCAGGTCCTGGCGGCGTTCACAGACAGTCACCCTGTGGCCGCGGCGGGCGAGAAAGCACGCGGCCATGGCGCCGACCAGTCCGCCGCCGGCGATAAGGATTTTTTCCGACATTTTATTCGCCCCTTTTCGACGGCATCGCTATGCGTTGCACGCGGATTTCAGTATTTCCACGAAGCGATATACATCCTCGAAACTGTTGTACAGCGGCACCGGCGCCACGCGGATCACGTTCGGCTCGCGCCAGTCGCAGGTCACGCCTTTCTCCTCCAGGCGCTGGAACAGCGCTCTGCCGCCCGGGTGTCTGGCACTGCAGCGCAGGGAGAGCTGGCAGCCGCGCTGCTCCGGATCTTCGGGTGTGATGACCGAGATAAATTCGCCCACCTCCGACTTCAGCAGGAAGAGCAGGTAGGCGGTGAGCCGTTCGGATTTCTCACGCAGCGGCGCCATACCGCCGGCCTCGCCGAAAACATCCAGTGAGGCGCGCACGGCGGCCAGGGAGAGTATCGGCGGGTTGGACAGCTGCCAGCCCTCGGCGCTGGGCATGGCCTGGAAACGGTTTTCCATACGAAAGCGGGTCTCTTTGTCGTGCCCCCACCAGCCGGCGAAGCGCGGCAGCTCTGTGTCGCGCGCGTGGCGCCGGTGCACGAAGCAGCCGGCCACGGAGCCGGGGCCCGAGTTCAGATATTTGTAGCTGCACCAGCAGGCGAAATCCACCTCCCAGTCGTGTAGCCGCAGCGGGACATTGCCCGCCGCGTGGGCCAGATCGAAGCCGATGCAGATACCGTTTTGACGGGCCAGCCGCGTCAGCTCCGCCATTGGCAGCACCTGCCCGGTGTAGTAGTGCACGCCCGGCAGCAGTATCAGTGCTATCGCATCCCCCTCGCGCTCGATCAGCGCGGCTATATCCTCCAGGCGCAGCAGTGTCTCGCCGTCGCGGGGTTTCAGCAACAGCAGCCCCTCGGCGGGATCGACGCCGTGAAAGCGCAGCTGGCTCTCCACCGCGTAGTGGTCCGACGGAAAGGCGTGGTCTTCAATAAGAATTTTGAAGCGCCGTCGCGTCGGCCGGTAGAAGGTCACCATCATCAGGTGCAGGTTGACGGTCAGTGAGTTCATGGCCACCACCTCGTCGCGCTCCGCGCCGACCAGGGCCGCCGAGGATTCGGCGAGAAACTCGTGGTAGGGCATCCACGGATATTCGCCGCTGAAATGCCCTCTGACGCCGAGGGCGGCCCAGTTGTCCAGCTCGCGGATCACACAGTCCCTGGCTCTCTTTGGCTGCAGGCCGAGGGAGTTGCCGCACAGGTAGATTTCGCGACTGCCGTCCGCGCGGGTCGGAAAATTGAATTGGTCCCGGAATCGCGCCAGTGGATCCCCGCGGTCCAGTTTTCTGGCGAAATCGATGCCCGTTTCAAAATGCATATTGCCGTTCTCTATTGCTGATTCTTGACCGCGGCCGAGCCGGGTCGGGAGTGCTTAGGGAACCTCTGAATAACTCCATAGCCTCTCTGCGGCCCTGACGCGTGCAGATGCAAGGCGCAGCTCGCAGCGAATGGCCCGGCCCTTTGCAAGAGCTGCAACGCCGCAGATGCATGCTTCAGGGCCCGCCCTGCGGGGCTTTCAGAGGTTCCTTAGTCAATTTCCTCCAGCGGCATCAGCACCGGCCGGCTCGGTGCGGCGTCGGTGCGGAAGGCGGGAATCTGCAAATTGAGCAGGTAGAGCCCGTCCGGGACACTGTCCGGCACATAGACCATCTCGGTGACGGTGCTCTGGGTTCTGGCCCGGGTGTTGAGCCTGTGGCTGCCCGCGTCTATGCGCCAGAAACTGTGGTGGTTGTCCAGCGCGCCCTCGTCGTACATCTTGTCCAGGCTCGGGAAGTCCACCAGCAGGTGGTCGAAAGTCAGCAACAGCGTCATCGCCTCGCTGGAAAAAAATACCGGCGGTTGTCCCTCGGCGTAGGCGCGGCGGCACTTTTCCTCGCCGTTGGGCAGGGTGCGGATCACAATCGCGGCGCAGTGGTTGGCGGCCGGCTGCTGGGACAGCGCCTCCGCCAGTCTTCTGCCGCTCACCACCAGGTCGCCGCCATCCGGGTTGGGGCTGTAGTGTTCGCTGCAGTTGCCCAGGGCCTCCGGCGCCACGCTGACCAGGATGCAGGGCACCAGCAGTGGCGACAGGAGTTCGCCTACGGGTTTCAGTTCATCGACGATATGGCTGACGGATTCGGTGTGGGTGCCGTTGCAGTGGGGTACCAGTGTCAGCTGCCGGACATTGCAGCTGCCGCCGCGGCGGGTGTCGCCGATGAAGCCGTCGGCCTCCAGGGGTTCTGCGCTGGCTCTGGGGGCGCCGAAGTGATTGGGTTGCGCGCCGTCGAAATTCAGCGGTATGGCCAGGTTCAGGGCCCTGTCGGTATCCGCTCTGTAGGTACAGCCATTCAGGGTGATGGTGACTTCCATAGGGCGACCTCCGTGGGTCACTGTCGTTACAGGAATCGGCTCCGCTCCAGACCCAACCACTCCAGCGCGGTACCGTGCAGCAGGCGGGCCTTGACCTCGTCGCTCACCGCGGTGGATTTGATCAGTTTGCCCGGTTCCGGCTCACCGAGGGGAAATGGGTAGTCGCTGCCCAGCGCAATGCGATCGGCTCCGGCCAGTTCGATCAGATAGTTCAGCATCCGCGGGTCGTGTACCAGGGAATCGAAGTAGACCCGCTTCAGGTAGCTGCGCGGGCTGTGGCCGTTGTCCACCGCGCACAGGTCCGGGCGCACTTCGAATCCGTGTTCGATGCGCCCGATGGTGCCGGGGAAGGCGCCGCCGCCGTGGGCGAAAGCCACGCGCAGGCGGGGAAATTTTTCCAGCACGCCGCCGAAAATCATCGAGCAGATGGCGCGCGAGGTTTCCGCCGGCATACCCACCAGCCAGGGCAGCCAGTATTTCGGCATCTGTTCGCTGCCCATCATTTCCCACGGGTGTACGAATACGGCGGCACCGAGGGATTCCGCCGCCGCCCATACCGGGTGCAGGTTTTCGTCGCACAGGTTCCAGCCGTTGATGTGGGAGCCTATCTGCACACCGGCCAGGCCCAGTTCCCCGACGCAGCGCTCCAGTTCCCGCACCGCCAGTTCCGGCGCCTGCATCGGCAGTGTGCCGAGGCCGACGAAGCGCCGCGGCTGTTCCGCCACGACGCCGGCGATATGGTCGTTGAGCAATTTCGACAGATCCAGTGTGTGCTCGGGCTTGGCCCAGTAGCTGAACATCACCGGCACCGTGGACAGCACCTGTACGTCGACGCCGTAGCCGTCGCACTCCTCGAGGCGCACCTGCGGGTCCCAGCAGTTGCTCTGCACTTCGCGGAAGAATTGTTCCCCGCGCATCATGCGCGCGCAGCCGCATCGGTGGTGGTCCAGGTGGATAAAGCCACCGTAGCCGTAGCGCTTTTTCAGATCGGGCCAGGTTTGCGGGAGTATGTGGGTGTGGATGTCGATGGTCAGCATGTTTCGCCCTTGTGTTCCGGCCTGGCCGGCGGCAGTGGCATCAGGTGGCCGCAGGCATCGCAGCGGCGGTTTTCCTCGGAGCCGAAGAAGCGCTCGAACACCGGCGGGAAGTCTTTTTCGATATTGCGCAGTGTGAAGAATTCCTCGTACAGCAGGTGGTTGCACTTGTCGCAGTACCACTGCAGTCCGTCCAGTTCCCCTTCGGTGCGCCGGCGCTCGACGACGAGCCCCGCGGTATCGGCGAAGCGCTGCGGCGAGTGGGGCACCTTCGGCGGCAGCAGGAACATCTCGCCCTCGCGGATCGGGATATCCACCACCCGGCCTCCCTGGATGGTCTTCAGCAGCATGTCGCCCTCCACCTGGTAGAAGAGTTCCGGGCCCTCGTCCACATGGTAGTCCTTGCGGGTGTTGGGCCCGCCGACGACCATGACGAAGAATCCCTGTTCCTCGAATACCAGTTTGTTGCACACCGGTGGTTTCAGGTATTCGCGGTGTTTCTCTATCCACTCACGCAGATTGATCGGGGGCATGATTGGCGTCATCGGAATAGCCCTTTCAGTCGACGGTTGCGATGCACTTGAGTTCTATGGCGATGGGGGTGGGCAGCGACAGCACTTCCACCGTGGTCCTGGCCGGCTGGTTATCGCGGAAGTACTCTGCGTAGATGGCGTTGTAGGTTTGGAAGTCCGCTTTCATATTGGTCAGGAATACGGTCACATCCACCAGCCGCTCCCAGCCGGAGCCGGACGCCTCGAGAATATTTTTGACATTGTCGAACACCGAGTGGCACTGGGCGGCGATATCGTAGTCGACGATTTCCCCCCGCGCGTTCAGAGTGACGCCGGGAATTTCCTTACTACCGCGCACCCGCGGGCCGACGCCGGACAGGAACAGCAGCTTGCCGACCCGGCGCGCGTGGGGGTAGAGACCTACGGGTTCCGGTGCCTTGTTCGAATGAATCGCGTCGCGCATCGGTATTCCTCCTGGGGCTGGGTGAAAAGATGAGGCCGGTGGCGGCCCTGCTACCGGTGGCTGTTTGCGGAACACGCCGTGAACCCATCCCTGGGGCTTGTCTGCGAGATCCCTCTCGCAGACAGTCCCGCAAACAGCCACCGGTATCAGGGTCTTCGCATCAGGCTGTACCTTTCTTTTCCGAGTTTATCCGCCGTAATCGACACACACGTTTTTCGACTCGGTAAAAAACCGCAGCGCCTCCCAGCCGCCCTCGCGGCCGACGCCGGAATTTTTCATACCGCCGAAGGGGGTGCGCAGATCCCGCTGCATCCAGCAGTTGATCCACACGATGCCAAAATCCAGCTGTGCGGCCAGGCGGTGGCTGCGGCCCAGGTTCTGCGACCAGACGGAGGCGGCGAGGCCGTAGTCGGTGCCGTTGGCGAGCCGCAGCGCCTCCTCTTCGCTGGAAAAGGGCTGGATGGTCGCGACCGGGCCGAAGATTTCGCGCTGGTTGGTGCGGCAGTGGATCGGCAGCCCCTCGATCAGGGTCGGCGCGACGAAGTAGCCGTCGCGGCAGCGGCCGTCGATCCGCAGCCGCCCGCCGCCATACAGGACCCGCCCGCCTTCCTCCCTGGCCAGGTCAATCGCGCTCAGCACCTTTTCCATATGGGCGGCGGAGACCAGCGCGCCCTGGTCTACATCGGTTGCCGGATCGCCGACTTTCAGCCGGGCGATGCGTTCGAGCAGCGCCATCTTGAAATCCCGGTAGATGGAGGACTCGACATAGATGCGCGAGCCGCACAGGCAGATCTGCCCCTGGTTGGCGAAGGCGGCGCGCAGCGCGCCGTCCAGGGCCTTGTCCCGGTCGCAGTCGGCGAACACCAGTGTCGGGTTCTTGCCGCCCAGTTCCAGGGACAGCTTCTTGAAGCGGGGCGCGGCCTCGGCGGCGATGCGGCTGCCGGTTTCCGTGCCGCCGGTAAACGAGATGGCTTTGATCTTCGGGTGCGCCACCAGCGCGCTGCCGATACCGTCGCCGCGGCCGTGCAGTATATTCAGCGCGCCGGCGGGCAGGCCGGCATCGCGGCAGATCTGTGCCAGCAGCGCGGCGCTCACCGGTGTCAATTCAGACGGCTTGGCGATCACGCAGTTACCCGCGGCCAGGGCCGGCGCTATCTTCCAGGTGAGCAGGTACAGCGGCAGATTCCAGGGCGAGATACAGCCGACGATGCCGAGCGGCGAACGCAGCGTGTAGTTGATCGCGCGCTCGCCCATCGCGTGGGACTCCGACGCGTACTGGGTGATGGCGCGGGCGAAGAAGCGGAAATTGGCCGCCGCGCGGGGAATATCGACGCTGCGCGCCAGCGCCAGTGGCTTGCCGCTGTCGCGGGACTCGGCCCGGGCCAGTTCGTCGAGGTTTTCCTCGATCAGCGCGGCGATGCGCTCGAGATAGGCCGCCCTTTTTTCGATATCCAGCGCGCGCCAATGGGGCAGGGCGGATTCCGCCGCGGCGACGGCGGCCTCCAGGTCGGCCGCGCTGGCGTCCGCCAGGCTGCCGTACACTTTTCCGGTGGCCGGTTCTATATTGTCCAGCAGCCGGGCGTCCGCGGCCGGCGGTAGGGTTTCGCCGCCGATATAGTGGCCGATCGGGTTGCGTTGCGCGTCTATCACAGGCATCCCGTCCTGCCGCCGTCCACCGGCAGGTTGACGCCGTTGATATAGGAGGCGGCCGGCGAGGCGAGGAAGGCCACCGCGTTGGCGACCTCCGCGGCCTCGCCGAAACGCCCCATCGGAATACTGGCCTTCTCGGCCTCCTCCACCTCCTCGCGGCTCCTGCCGAGTTTTTTTGCCTTGTTGTCGATGATTGCCGCGAGGCGCAGCGTATTGGTCGCGCCGGGCAGCACGTTGTTGACGGTGATATTGTATTGACCCAGCTCGTTGGCCAGGGTCTTGGCCCAGTTGGCCATGGCGCCGCGCACGGTGTTGGAAACACCGAGGCCGTTCAGCGGCTGCTTGACCGAGGTGGAGATGATGTTGATCACGCGGCCGTAGCCGGCGCTCCGCATGCCCGGCAGCAGCGCCTGCACCAGTGTCTGGCTGGAGATCAGGTGCAGGTTGAAGGCGTCGACAAACGCCTGGGGATCGGCGCTGTGCGCCGGGCCGGGGGGCGGGCCGCCGGTGTTGTTGACCAGGATTTCGCAGGGGGTGGAATCCGCCAGCAGCCGCTCCACGGCGGCCTCGACCTGCGCCGGGTAGGCGAAATCCGCCACCAGAACGGTGTGGCTCTGGCCGACGGAGGTGTCCAGGCCCCCCTTCGCCGCTTCGAGTTTTTCCCGGTTGCGCGCAAACAGCACCACCGACGCGCCCAGGGCGGCCAGCTGCTCCGCGCAGGCCCGGCCGATACCCTGGCTGGAGCCGCACACCAGCGCGCGCTTGCCGAGCAGATTCAGATCCATAGTCCACTCCCGTCTATAAATCGGACAATTTCAGGTTGGGTGTCAGCGCCTCCAGCGGCAGTTTGAGTTCCAACAGCGCCGGCCTGCCAGATGCCAGGGCCGCGGCGTAGGCCGGCGCGAAGGCATCCGTCTCGGCAACCGCTGCGGCGTAGAAGCCATAGGCCCGCGCCAGCGCGACAAAGTCCGGGTTCTGCAGCTCGGTGGCGCTGGTGCGGCCGGGGTAGTGGCGCTCCTGGTGCATGCGGATGGTGCCGAGGCAGCCGTTGTTTACTACCAATAGCAGAATATTGGCGCGGTACTGGCGCGCGGTGGCCAATTCCTGCAGCGTCATCTGCAGGCAGCCGTCGCCGGCGAAGCAGACCACCTGCCGCTCGGGAAAGCGCAGCTTGGCGGCGATGGCCGCGGGCAGGCCGTAGCCCATGGAGCCGCTGATCGGCGCCAGCTGGGTGCCCGCGCAGCGGTAGCGGAAATAGCGGTGCACCCAGATCGCATAATTGCCGGCGCCGTTGCAGACGATGGCGTCGTCGCGCAATTGTCCGCGCAGCCAGGCGACTAGCTCCCCGTATTGCAGCGGGCCGGGTATCCGGCCCGGCGTGTTCCAGCGCTCGTAATCCGCGCGCGCGGAGCGCAGCCACTCGCGCCGCCCGGCGGGAAGCTCCGCGGCGCTCTCGCCGACGAGTGCGCGCAGCAGCGGCTGCATGCCGGTAGCGAGTGTCAGGGTCACCGGTGGGGCGCTGGCCAGCTCGTCGGTACAGGGGTGGGCGTAGACAATCTTCTGCCGCGCGCCCGGTTGCAGGATGCCGTAGTTCTGGGTGACGATTTCGCTAAAGCGGCCGCCGAGGAAAAGCACCAGGTCGGCGCTCTCGACGCGGTGGCGCAGGGCCGGATTGATCCCGAGACCTATATCGCCGATATACAGGGGGTTGTCGTTGTCGAACAGGTCCTGGCAGCGGAAGGCCGCGGCCACCGGCAGCTGGAGCTTTTCGCACCAGGCGTGCAGCGGTTCGCGGGCGCCGCCCCAGGGCGCCTCGCCGCAGATCACCAGCGGTTTGCGGCTCTCCGCCAGCAGCTGCTGGATGCGCTCGATTGCCGCTGCGTGCGGCGCCGGGTCGGCGGGCGGGTGTGGTGTATCGTGCTGAAGGGGCGGGGGCGCGGTCTCGCGCAGCGTGTCCTCGGGCAGGGCCAGGACCACAGGGCCGGGTCTGCCGGCGCAGGCGACGGCGAAGGCGCGCTGCACATATTCCGCCATGCGTTCGGCGCTGTCGACCTGCGCCACCCATTTGGCGATGCCGCCGAACATCTGCCGGTAGTCGATTTCCTGGAATGCCTCCCGGTCGCGGGCGCCGCGGCCCACCTGGCCGATAAACAGGATCATCGGTGTCGAAGCCTGGCGCGCCAGGTGCACACCGGCGCTGGCGTTGGTGGCGCCGGGGCCGCGGGTGACGAAACAGATTCCCGGTTTGCCGCTGAGTTTGCCGTCGGCCTCCGCCATCATCGCGGCGCCGCCCTCCTGGCGACAGGTGACGAGTTGTATCTGCGGGGCGTCGACGAAGGCGTCGAGCACCGGCAGGTAGCTTTCACCGGGTACGCAGAAGGCACGCTCCACACCCCGGGCCAGCAGGCAGCGTACGAGAATCTGGCCGCCACTGAGGGCGGGCGGGTCTGCGCTTTCGGTCATCGTCTTATTCTTATCGCGACTGCGAAGCAGCGTCTTCCCGACTATACGCTTCTGCGCCGGTGGATACAAAGTGCGCGGGTTTGCTCCGCAGCCCGGGCTTTGCCGCCGGCGCGAGAGGGACTGTAGACGTCGGTGGCTATTCTGCCGAATGTGGCGCCAGCTGTTAGTGAGGGGTTACTGTCCGTACCGGCGTTGAACTTCAGCCGGCCCGTCTATACTTCTGCGCAGTCGGACGGCGGCGCGGGCGTGAACAGATCCCGGTCGCTGTTCAGTGACCGGGCGGATGCGTTAATATCCGGCTTTTACGCGAAACGGAGGCGGGATACTCCGACGTATAAAAAGCATGGATAGCCAGATTGCTCCGGGCAAGGTGAGAGTTGACACAAGCCCCCGGTCGCACAGGGATGGCCGAGAAGGCCCTAAGGTAGTTAATAAAGAATGCGGACTTTTCCCCCTATTTGGTTGTTGCTGGCTACCCAGATACTGGTCGGCTGTGAGTCCATACATGTCCCCTGGCAGACACAGCCGTCCGCAGCCGAGCCCGGCGCAGTGGCGCAAATCCCCGATCCTTCTGACGCCGCGGCGCAGTGCCCCGAACCCGTGGAGGTGGTCTGTGCCGAACCGGAAGTCAAAGTCGTTGAGCGGGTGATCGAACGAAGATTCGAAAAGGTGGTCGAAGTGCCGGTCGCCGAGGACAAGCTGGTGCTCGGTGCCGTGGAGACGGTATCCATCGAGCCCGGCGGCCTGATATTGGAGTCGGTCATCGATACCGGTTCGTCCACCTCCTCCCTCAGCGCCCGGGAGCTGACGCCCTTTGAGCGGGATGGCAAAGAGTGGGTGAAGTTCAAACTGGTGCCGCCCGGTGACAAAGCCGAGGCCGAGCCGGTCTCCATAGAGCTGCCCATCAAGCGCTATATGCGCGTGTCGCGCCCCGGCTTCGAGAGCCAGCGGCGGCCGGTGGTGGAGATGAGCCTGACGGTGGGCGATGCCACCCATATGGTCGAGGTCAATCTCACCAACCGCAGCGGTTCGGATTTCCTGATGCTGATCGGGCGCAACTTTCTCAAGGACGCGGCGGTGGTCGACGTGAGCCGACGCAACGTCCAGGGCGCGCCCAAGGTGCCGCTGGACAAATAATCGTAAAAAACACACTTGGCGCCGGACTGCCCGGCGCCTTTAGATTTATGGGGAATGGCGAATGTCGCCACGCGCTCAGGTTTATATTCTCGCTGCACTGCTCGCGCTGATGGGGGTGGGCCTGACCATCTACAAGAATCGCGAACTGGGCTTCCCGCTGTTGCCCGGCGAGTACCGCACCGTCTGGACCATCGAGGCCAAGGTGCGTTTCAACGCCGACGGCGGCCCGGTCAAGGCCGCGCTGACCCTGCCGCGCGAACAGCGCAATATGGAAATACTCGGGGAGACCTTCAGCTCTTCCGGTTACGGCTTCAACATCATTCGCGAAGACGACGAGTACCGCGCTGTCTGGTCGCGGCGCTCCGCCAGCGGCAGCCAGTCCCTGTTCTACCAGTTGGACGTGCACCAGACCCCCGGCGCGCCGCTGGAGCAGCCGCTGGACCTGAGTACCGAGGTGCAGAAGCCTTTCCTCGAGGCGCGGGAACAGGAAGCGGTGCGCCTGGCGATTTACTCGCTGGTGGAGTACGCGCACCAGCGCTCCTCCGACACCAAGACCTTTACCACCCAGCTGCTCACCGCCCTGGCGGATACCGGCAACCAGGACCGCAATATGATCTTTGGCTACTACAAAGATCGCTCCCTGGTGGATGTGGCGCTGTTGGTGCTGGCGGCGGCGGATATCCCCGCGCACAGGATACGCGGCCTCTACCTGGAGGATGACCGTCGCCGGTTGGATCCGGAGGACCTGCTGGAGGTCTATGACGGCAAGCGCTGGGTGGTGTTCGAACCCAGCACCGGTTCGCCCGGCGTGCCGAAGAACTTCTTTATCTGGCAGCGCGGCGGCAAGAGCCTGCTGGACGTCGAGGGCGGGCGCAACTCCCAGGTGACCTTCTCGGTGATCTCCAACGATGTGCCGGCGCGGGATGTGTCGATGCTCAGCACCAGCAAGGAGAAAGAGGCGCTGGTGGACTTCTCCATCTACAGCCTTCCGATCGAGCAGCAGAGTATCTTCAAGCTGATCCTGCTGGTACCGGTGGGCGCGCTGGTGGTGGTGCTGTTGCGCGTGTTCGTCGGCCTGCGCACCTCCGGCACCTTTATGCCGGTGCTGCTGGCCATCGCGTTTATCGAGACGCAGCTGTTCACCGGCCTGTCGATCTTCATCCTGATCCTGGTGCTGGGCCTGTGGGTGCGCTTCTATCTCAGCCGCCTGAACCTGCTGTTGGTGGCGAGGATCGCCGCGGTGGTGGTCACGGTGGTGATACTGATGGGCGCCATCAGTGTGGTCAGCTACAAGCTGGGGATAGAGCAGGCGCTGACGGTGACCTTCTTCCCGATGATTATTCTCGCCTGGACCATCGAGCGCATGTCGATCGTCTGGGAGGAGGACGGCCCCTACGAGGTGGTGGTACAGGCGGGCGGCAGCCTGCTGGTGGCGGTGCTCGCCTGGTGGGTGATGACCAACCGCTATATCGAGCACTGGACCTTCAATTTCCCTGAGTTGCTGCTGGTGCTGTTGGCGCTGATCCTGGTGGTCGGCAACTACACCGGCTACCGCCTCGGCGAGCTGATGCGCTTCCGCCCGCTGGTCAGGTAGGGACCCGGAATGCTCGGCTTTTCCATGAAACACCTGGTCAGCAAGCTGCGCGGCGGCATAGTGTCGCCGCTGACGCTGCGGCGCATGGGCGTATTGGGCATGAATGCGCGCAATGTGAACTACATCGCGCGCTACAACGACCGGGACAAGTATCCGATCGTCGACGATAAGCTGAACACCAAGCGCGCCGCCAAGCGCTACGGTATACCGGTGCCGGAGCTGATCGCGGCCTTCGAAACCCAGCCCAGCCGTTCCCGCGTAATGGAGGTGATCGAGCCGCTGTGGCAGTTCGTGATCAAGCCGGCGCGCGGGTCCGGCGGCAAGGGTATTCTGGTGATTGTCGGGCGCGACGGCGATAAGTACAAGAAGCCCTCGGGCGCAACTGTGACGGCGCTGGATATACTGCGCCACGTCAGCAATATCCACAGCGGCCTCTACAGTCTCGGCGGCAAGCCGGATCGGGTGATGATCGAGGCGCTGGTGGATTTCGATCCGGTGTTCGACAACTATTCCTTTGAAGGCGTGCCGGATATCCGCGTTATCGTTTTCCGCGGTTTTCCGGTGATGGCCATGCTGCGCTGCTCTACCCACGATTCCGACGGCAAGGCCAATTTGCACCAGGGTGCGGTGGGGGTCGGTATAGATCTGGCCACCGGCAAGAGCTGCCACGCGGTGCAGCGCGGCCTGCGCATCAGCAAACACCCGGATACGGAGATGCCCTTCGGCCAGTTGGAGGTGCCCGGCTGGCGGGACCTGGTGCGCCTCGCCGCGAGCTGCTACGAGATGACCGGGCTCGGTTATCTCGGCTGCGACATAGTCCTGGACCGCAAGCGCGGCCCGCTGCTGCTGGAGGCCAACGCCCGGCCCGGCCTCGCCATCCAGGTCGCCAACGGCGTCGGCCTGGGCGGGCGCCTGCGCCATATCGAGAGTCTGGATCTGGAGCAGCTGGAAAAGAATGTCGAGGAGCGGGTGGCCTATTCCATGCGGGAGTTCGCCGCCGGGCGCGGCCTCTAGCCCGGATATTCGGACCGCAGATCAAGCGCGCAAGTACTTGATCTCAGCGTGCAGACAACCCCCTTCGTCATTCTAAGCAGGGGCTGTGGCGGCAAAGTGCTAGGACGGGTATTTCGAAACGTTGTAAATACATCCCTGTACGCTCCGTCGGCGACGTCCCTGTCGCCGACGGTTCGAAATACCCGTCCTAGCACTTTGCCTTCAATCCCGACCGCCTGCCTTTGTCAGCAGCCTAAGGTCAAGTACTTGCGCGCTTGATCTGTCGCGGAGGGTTTGCGGACACGCCCTGGGGCGTGGGGCTGGCGCGAGGCACAAAAAAAGGGCGAAACTGGGTTCGCCCTTACGAAGGTATTGGAGGCTTCCCGTCAGGCCGCCTGCGCCGGGCAGAGGTGGAACTGCTCCATCATGATCTGCAGGCGCTTGCGCTGCATCTTCAGGCTGTACTCCAGCTCTTTCACCCGCGTGCGGATAGCCGCGCTCTCCCATTTGGCCAGCAGGCGCTCGCGCGCATTTTCATAGCGGCGGGACTGCAGTTCCTTCCACTCGTTGAGAGCGGCGGAAAACTCCTGCGCTTCCTTCTCCAGCAGCTGGCGCCAGCGCTCCTTGTGGCTGGACTGTTGCAGCTTCTGCTCCGCGCGTTTGAATTGCATCGTCAGAATGGCGCGCTGGATACGTATCGCCGGCACCGTCTTCAGGTTGCGTGCCAGTCCGAGCCAGCTCGCGGTTTTGATCAGCCACTTGGTCGGATCCCACTGGTACCAGCGGATGCCGTTGCGGTAGTCGGTCTGAAAAATGTGGTGGTAGTTGTGGTAGCCCTCGCCGAAGGTGAAAAAGGCGAGCAGATCGTTGTCCCGCGCGCTGTTTTCGTCGGTGTAGGGGCGGCGGCCCCAGATGTGTGCGAGGGAATTGATAAAGAAGGTGGTGTGGTGGTTGACCACGATGCGCAACACACCCGCGAGCAGCAGCATGCCGATGATATCGCCGGTGAGCCAGCCGAGCAGCAGCGGCAGGCCCAGGTTCATGGCCAGGGTAATCGGGACATAGTGGTTGTGCTGCCACATTACGATCTTGTCCCGCTGCAGATCCTTTGCGTTGTCGAAATCCACCTTGCCGCTGGGGTAGTCCCGCAGCATCCAGCCGACATGCGAGAACCAGAAGCCGCGCTTGGCGGAGTAGGGGTCGCGCTCGTTGTCGTCCACATGGCGGTGATGGCGGCGGTGGCCGGAGCACCAGATCAGGATGCTGTTCTGCAGCGCGGCGGCGCCGAACAGGGCGAACAGCAGGCGCAGGGACCAGTGGGCCTCATAGGTGCGGTGCGACCAGAGGCGGTGGTAGCCGGCGGTAATGGAAAAACCGCACAGGGCGCCGTAGATGGCGAAGGCCAGCCACTGGTACCAGTGGTAGCCGTAGAGCACGCCGTACAGCGGCACCAGTATCAGGGCCGCCAGCGCCGTGCTGGAAAACAGGATGGTGGTCACCCAAAGGCGCGGCGGCTCGGACGGCTGCCGGGTCTTGGAAACTGAATTCATAGTACAACCTTTCTTGTGTGCTGAGTGGTCGCCAGGCTCCGATGGAGCATTGTAGATCGCGACTAGCCAGTCGACCGAAAACCGCATGCGGTTCGACACTTGATGCTACCCGATCCCTCGCGGTTAGGCATCCCCGGCAGTTGCAGTTTGGGAATTCTTTCCGCTTTCCGGTCACGTCGGCGCCGGTATCCGCCGCGTGCGCGGCCTCGCCCGCGCCGGCGGCGATCTTACAAGTCTGGCACAGGGGTTGCAGGATTGTTCCTGTGAGCCGCGAGGCTCTCGCTTCGGGAGCACCGCGGGTCTCGACAGCCCCTGTCGACGCGCGGCGCCCCGTTTTCTCTCATCATCGCTGACTTTGCCCCCCATACCGGGGGGCTTTTTTCGGATATCGATATTTCACCGGGCTTTATAACCGGTTCGTCCACCGGCGTCAGGCACGAGACTTTTTGCTTCTAGGCTGGGTGCGCTGGCGCCCTTTTCACGGGTGGGGATAAATGCTTCACTAGAGCTGTGTGAAAATCCATAAAAGTGACCCGTGTCCGAGCAATCGCCCCCCGAAACCCGCGAACTGCCGTTGCAGCTGGCCGCGCCCGATGAGTTGAGCTCCCTCGATCCGGTACAGCTGGCCAGACAGGCGGCCTACCTGCAGAGCCTGCTGTTGGATGTGGACTGCGGCCTGTGGGAATGGCATCCCGACAGTGGCCGACAGCGGGCCCAGGGCGGTATCTGGTCCGGTTTCGGCGACGGCGGGCAGTCGGCACTGGAGGGGCTTTGGAGTGGCGATCTGCACCTGGTGCATTCCGACGACCGGGAGAAACTGCAGGTGTTGCGCCGGCGTGTCTGTGACCAGGGGGGGGCGTTCGACACGACTTTCCGCGCCTACGACAGTGTCGGGCAGCTGCACTGGCTGAGACTCTGGGGGCGCGCGGTTGCCGCGGACACCGGGGAGAGCGTGGTGATCGGCAGTTGCGCCGACTATACGGAATCTCTTTCGGTGCGCTATCTGTCCAACCTGCCCGGCGAGCGTCCGCTGCAGGCGCTGGCCGGGGTCGGCGACGGCCTCTGGGAGTGGGACCTGCGGGCCGACGAAGTCGTGCTGGACAGGGCCTGCTGGGCGATGCTCGGCTACGATCAGGGGCCGGTGGACAGCGATGCGCGCTCGGCGCTGTCCCTCTGGAAAACGCGCATGCTGCCGGAGGACTATCCCCGCGCCGAGCAGGCGATGCGGGACCATGTGCGCGAACAGCTGCCGCTGGATGTGGAGTTCCGCCTCTGGCACCGCGACGGCGGCATCGTCTGGGTGCGCTGCCGCGGCAAGGCACAGCGCAACAGCAAAGGGGAGCCGCTGCGTGTGCTCGGCGTGCTGCAGGATATCACCGGCAGCCGCGAGGCCCTGCTGCGCGCCGAGCGCGAGCTGGAGCAGCTGCGGCGGGAAAACGCCAACCGCGCCGATCTGCTGTTCAGCCTCAGCCACGAATTGCGCACGCCGCTGAACGCGATACTCGGTTACAGCCAGATGGTGGAGCTGGACCAGAGTCTGAACCCGGACCAGCGCCAGCGCCTGGGCGAGATACGCCGCGCCGGGCAGCACCTGCTGCACCTGGTCGGTGATGTGCTGGAGCTGGCGCGGATCGACAGCCAGCGCCTGGCCCCGTCGATGGAGCCGATTCAGCCCGCGGCGCTGGTGGCGGACTGCCGCCGCCTGCTGGAGCCGCTGGCGGAAACCCGCCGCGTCAGCCTTATTTTCGAGCCGCTCGGCTGGGAGTCCGCCTATATCTGCGCCGATCCGGTGCGTTTCAAGCAGGTGGTGCTCAACCTGGCCGGCAACGCGGTGAAATACAACCGCGAAAACGGCCGTGTGGTGATCAATTTCGCACCGCAGGCGGAGGGCTGGCTGCGGCTCAGTATCCTCGACACGGGCAGGGGGATTCCCGAGGAGAAGCGCGCCCAAGTCTTCGAGCCGTTCAACCGCCTGGGGGCGGAGAAGGGGCAGATAGAGGGCACCGGCGTCGGGCTGGCCATCGCCAAGCGGCTTACCGAGGCCATGGGCGGGCGCATTGATTTCGACAGCCACGAGGACCAGGGCTCCGTTTTCTGGATTGAGTTCCCGCTGATCGACGCGCCGGCGGAATTGATGCAGCTGTCTGCGCAGCCCAGCGCGCCGGTGAATCTTCCCCCGTGCCGCCTGCTGCAGGTGGACAACCGCCCCACGGGAATCAATCGTGTGAAATCCATGTTGAATGGCTTTTCACAGGTTCAGCATCTGCTGGCGACCGATGCGGTGGAGGCGATTTTCACCGCGCGCACCCGGCGGCCGGATATCGTGTTGTTCGATGCCTCTGTGTCGGGTATGGCGGCCGCGGACATGGCGCGCATATTAAAGGAGGATCCGCTGACGGAGGCGATCCGCTTCGTGGCCGTCGGAGATCACGGCACAGAGGCGTGCGACGCGGTCCTGCCAGACGGTTTTGATCTGGTACAGCTATCCCAGGTTCTGAAAAAATGTGCCCCCGGTGTGGCGCCGGGCGGGCATTAGCCGTTACCTTAGACGGGTAGGCGGGGTCTCATTTTTCTGTCGTTGCGCGCGCCAGGATTCGCCGCCCCTTTTCTATTCACCCGGCACTCGAGATTGTCGGCCCGATAGGACTCCTGCAGGCGCCAGGCCGATCGCGCCCAGGTCAATCGTGCCGGGGGGGCAAAAAAATCCGTCAGTTTTCACGGAACGATATCAATAGGCGAGGAAGTGGATGTCTGTACTGCTGCCGGATTACCGGCTCTCCGAGAGAGAGTCCCGTCTGAGCCTCTGGGTAGCGGTACCGCTACTGGCGGTACTGAGTGCCGTCTTTGTGGTGATCTGCAAAAAACTGCTCAGTTTCGACGACGGCGCCGCCGTGATCTGGTTTGCCGACGCCATCGCCATCGCCTTTCTGTACCGGCATCGCCTGTGGGACTGGCCCGTGTTGATCGGCGCCTTCCTGGCCGCCAATGTGCTGACGGGGCTGGCGATGGGCTTCGAGGGCGGGGCGGCGGCCATCTACACCCTGGCCGGGCTCGCCGAGGTGCTGCCCGCGGCCTTGCTGCTGCGGCGCTTTTTCCCCGCCGGGGGCTATTTCGACAGTCTGGAGCGCTGGGCCGGCTTTACGCTGATCACCGCAATCCTGCCGCCGCTGGCCAGCGCCGTTATTGGCGCCGCCATCGCCACACTGCGCACCGGCGTCGGCTACTTCGACATACTGCCCGTCTGGTATCTGGCCGACGCGACCGGGATTCTCGTGTTGCTGCCGCTGGCCCTGAACTGCACCGTGGATTCGCTCCGCGGGCTGCTGGATCGCGCTCTGCTGGGGCGGCTGTTGTTTGTCGCCGGGCTGGCCATAGCGGCAGTTTTCCTGATTCTGGAAGTGGCCCTGCTGCCCTTTGTGTTCGTCGCGCTGCCACTGATCTGGGTGGCCACCCGCCTGCCGCTGCTGCAGACTCTGGCGGTGGTTTTCAGCGCCGTGTTGCTGCTGACCTTTCAGTATGTCGGCATAGCGGAGCACCCGAACCCGTATATCGCGCCCGAACCCGGGGAGCGGACCGGGAGCCTGCTGTTGCTGGTGATATTCGCCGCGGCCTTCCCCGCCTATGTGATGGCGGTCTACACCAATATCGAGCGCAATCGCAACGCGCGCATCGTGGAAGTGGAGAGCAGTTTTCGCGCGGCGGTGGAGAAGTCCCGCATCGGTATGCTGATGGTCTCTCTGGACGGCGTTATTCTGCGCGCCAACCGCAGCTTTTGTGATTTTCTGCAGTACGAGGAGGCCGAGCTGGTCGGCCGCACTATCTTCGATATTACCCACGCGGAGGATCACTCGGCCACCCGGGCGCTGTGGCTGGCCTTTGTGCGCGGCAAGCGCGAGTCGCCGCAGATGGAGAAGCGCTATGTGCGCAAAAACGGCCAGATCGTCTGGGGCTATTTATCCTGCTGTCTGGCGCGCGGCGCCGACGGCGAGCCCATGTACTCCCTGGCGCAGGTCGAGGATATCGACTGGCGCAAACGCAGCGAGTCCAGTCTGCTGGAAACCAAGGAGCGGCTGCAGGTCACCCTGTCATCCATCGCCGACGCGGTCATCGCCACCGACGTCCATCAACGGGTGAACTTTATGAACCCGGTGGCCGAGCAGATGACCGGGGTTTCACTGCAGGAGGCGCTCAACCGGCCGATCGACGATATCTTCCACGTGACCCAGGGGCGCGACGGTGGCCGGCAGGCGAATCCGGTCGGCGAGTGCCTGCAGTCGGGCGAGGCGGTGCGCGGTGGCGATGGTGCGGTACTGCACAGCCGCGACGGCAGGATCTACGACATCAAGAATTCCGCATCGCCGCTGAAGACGGAGCGCGGCGAACTGCTCGGCGCGGTGATGGTGTTCCAGGATGTCAGCGAGTCGCGCCAGTTGATCCGGCAGCTGAGCTACAAGGCCTCCCACGACGATCTGACCGGCCTGCCCAACCGCGATGCGTTCAAGCGCGAACTGCTCGACGCGATCGAAAATGCACGCGACACCGGCGAGTGCCACGCGCTGGCCTATATCGATCTCGATCGCTTCAAGGTGATCAACGACAGTGCCGGGCACCTGGCCGGTGACGCACTGCTGAAGAAGATCAGCAAATACCTGCGCGCTATGTTGCGCACCTCGGACAGTGTCGCGCGGCTCGGCGGGGATGAATTCGGACTGCTGTTTCGCAACTGCAACAAGGCGCAGGCCAAGCTGCGCTGCGAGCAGTTGATCCGCCAGATAGTGACGCTGCGCTTCCCGTGGGACAGGCGCGTCTACGACGTGGGGGCGAGTATCGGGATCACGGAAATAAACCGGCGCAACGACCGCCTGGGGGATCTGCTCAGCCAGGCGGATGTGGCCTGTTACTCCGCCAAGCACACGAGCCGCGGCACCGTGATGATCTACGAAATGGAGCAGAGTGCCGCCGCCGAACAGCACCGCGAGATCATCATGGCCTCGGCGATCCGCGAGGCGCTCGACGGCGGCCGCCTGGCCCTGTGCGCGCAGCCGATAGCCAGCACCCGCGACACCGGTGCGGTCAATCACTACGAGATGCTGGTGCGCATGGTCGACGACAGCGGCCAGCTGATCCTGCCCGCGGCGTTTATTCCCGCGGCCGAGCGCTACGGCCTGATGCTGCAGGTGGACCGCTGGGTGATCGACGAGGTGCTGGCGCGGCAGGCGGCGCGGATCGACGCGGCGCGTATCTGCTTTTCCCTGAATCTGTCCGCCGACGCCCTCGGCGACCCGGAATTCCAGGCCCACCTGATCGGGCTGCTGGAGCGGACGCCGATTCCGCTGTCGAGGATCAGTTTCGAGATCACGGAGACCGCGATGGTCAACCAGATGGACAGCGCCAGCCACTTCGTGGCGACACTGCGCCGGATGGGCTGCAAGGTCGCGCTGGACGACTTCGGCAACGGTCTCAGTTCCTTCAATTACCTGAAGGCCTTTTCCATCGACTTTATCAAGATAGACGGCAGCTTCGTGCGCCAGGTGGAGTCCAACTTCGTCGATCTGATTATTGTCGAATCCATCCACCAGGTGGCACACCGGCTGGGCGCCAGGACTATCGCCGAGTATGTCGAAGATGCCGCCACGGCCGCGCGGTTGCGCGACATCGGTGTCGACCTGCTACAGGGCTACCATATCGGCAGGCCGCAGCCGCTGGAGCGGCTGCTGGCCGGCGGGGTGAAAGGCGAGGAGCGGGTGGCGGCCTGCAGCGATTAGCGCACGCCGCCCAGATGTCTGCCGACAATCTGCAGCAGCGGCTTGAAGACCTTCGGCGTCGCGCATACCAGGTGGCCGGTTTCCAGGTAGTCCTCGCCGCCGCGGAAATCGCTGATCAGGCCCCCGGCCTCCTTCACCAGCAGCGAGCCGGCGGCGATATCCCAGGTGTTCAGGTACATCTCCCAGAAGCCGTCGAAGCGACCCGCGGCCACATAGGCGAGGTCCAGCGCGGCGGCGCCGGGGCGGCGGATGCCGGCGGTCTGACCGGCGATTTCCTTCAGCGCCGCCAGATAGGGGTCGATATTGTCCAGTGCCGGGCCGTTGAACGGCAGGCCGGTGCCGATCAGCGCGCCGCGCATATTCTGCCGGGAGGAGACGCGGATGCGGCGACCGTTCAGGGCCGCGCCGCGGCCGCGGCTGGCGGTGAACTCCTCGCGCTTGATCGGATCCAGTACCACCGCGTGTTCGATGCGGCCGCGGTAGCGGCAGGCGATGGAGATCGCGAACTGGGGGACGCCGTGGATGAAGTTGGTGGTGCCGTCCAGCGGATCGATAATCCACTCGTAGTCCGGCTCCGCGCCCTCCAGCAGGCCGCTCTCCTCGGCGCGAATGCTGTGTTTGGGGTAGGCCTTGCGCAGGTGATAGATGATCTCCTGCTCGCTGGCCTTGTCCACTTCGGTGACGAAATCGTTGCGGGCCTTTTCCTCGAACTTCGCCAGGTCGCCGCGCTCCCAGGCTCTCTCGATCAGTTCTCCGGCCTTGCGCGCCGCGCGCAGGGCGATATTCAGCATGGGTTCCATAACTATTCCGCACTAGTGGTTGAAAAAAGCAGACCCCGGGCCGGCCGGGCGGTGCGATTGTAGGGATTCCCGCTCATATTTGCTACACTCGCGCGCCCGCAGCATCCAACTCATTCACCAGACAGTTTCGTTTAGTATGGCCAAGCCCCTCCAGGACAAGGTTCCGCTCTCCGCCCTCGACAATGTGCGTGTGGTGCTGGTGAACAGCGCACACCCGGGCAATATCGGCGGCGCCGCGCGCGCGCTGAAGAATATGGGGCTGAGTCAGCTCTACCTGGTGGCGCCGCGGGAGTTTCCCGCCGCCAATGCGATATGGCGCGCCGCCGGCGCCGCGGACCTGCTCGAGCGGGCCGTGGTCGTCGACACACTGGAGGAGGCGGTGGCCGACTGCGGCCTGGTGGTCGCCACCAGCGCGCGCGAGCGCCGTATCCCCTGGCCGCTGCTGACGCCGCGGCAGTGCGGCGAGCGCACCGTGGCCGAGGCGCAGACCCACCCGGTGGCGCTGGTGTTCGGGCGCGAGGATCGCGGCCTGACCAACGAGGAGCTGCAGGCCTGCAACTTCCATGTGCATATTCCGGCCAATCCGGACTACAGCTCCCTGAATCTGGCCACCGCGGTGCAGGTGCTGGCCTACGAGGTGCGCATAGCCGCGCTGGAAGCCGAGCGCGGCGGGGAACTGAGTTACGCGGACTGGGACAGGCCACCGGCCAAGGCCGGCGATATGGAGCTGTACTTCGAGCACCTGCAGCAGGCGCTGGGCCAGATCGGCTTTATCGATCCGGACAATCCCCGCCAGACAATGACCCGCCTGCGCAGACTATTCAGTCGCGTGCGTCCGGACGATATGGAGCTGGGAATACTGCGCGGCTGGCTGACCGCGATGCAGAACTATATTCACCGCACCGGCGGCAAGGGCAGGCCGGAGCGGGTGAATGATGAAAGCTGAATGATGAAACGCGGGCGAGGTGTGTTGCGATTGGCGGGGCTTGCGGCCGCGCGGCGGCACTGCCTTCTAACGCCTGTTCGACATTATTCGGCATTTATCCCTCATCGATTCCCGACTGTGCTGCTGGGTTATATACTTGACTGGACTGCTGGGTTATTCCATACTCGCGCCCGATCGGGAAAAGGTGTCAGTCGGGAGCTGATATGCGTTTGACTACCAAAGGCCGCTACGCGGTCACGGCTATGCTGGATTTGGCGCTGCACGCCGACTGCGGTCCGATCAGTCTTGCGGATATATCCAAGCGCCAGGGTATCTCCCTCTCCTATCTGGAGCAGCTGTTCTCCCGGCTGCGCCAGTCCGGCCTGGTTTCCAGTGTGCGCGGCCCCGGCGGCGGTTACCGCCTGGCGCGCTCCGGCGACGACATCTTCGTGGCGCAGATCGTCGACGCGGTGAACGAGTCCGTCGATGCCACCAGTTGCGGCGGCAACGCGGACTGCGCCGGCGGTGAGCAGTGCCTGACCCACTACCTGTGGACCGACCTGAGCGAACAGATTCACAACTTCCTGAACGGCATCAGCCTCGCCAACCTAGTGGCGCGGGCGGAAGTGCAGGAAGTGGCGCGCCGCCAGGATATGCGCGAGGCGCCGGAAGAGCGGGTCGCCGTAATCGGCGGCCTGTAAGCGCTGCCTGCAGCGCAGACTTGTTGAGATTTTACGAGCGGAAACGGTATGACTATGAAGCTTCCCATCTATCTGGATTACTCGGCCACCTGCCCGGTGGACCCGCGCGTCGCCGCCAAAATGGCGGAGCACCTGACGATGGAGGGCAACTTCGGCAACCCCGCGTCGCGTTCGCACCTGTACGGCTGGAAGGCGGAAGAGGCGGTGGAAGAGGCGCGTCGCCATGTGGCCGAGCTGGTCAACGCCGATCCGCGCGAGATCGTCTGGACCAGCGGCGCCACCGAGTCCGACAACCTGGCGATCAAGGGCGCGGCCCACTTCTACCAGGGCAAGGGCAAACATATCATTACCTCCAAGATTGAGCACAAGGCGGTGCTGGACACCTGCCGCCAGCTGGAGCGCGAGGGCTTCGAGGTGACCTACCTGAACCCGCGTGCGGACGGTATCGTCTATCCGGAGCAGGTCGAGGAGGCGCTGCGCGAGGACACCATTCTGGTGAGCCTGATGCACGTCAATAACGAGATTGGCGTGGTCAACGATATCGCCGCCATCGGCGAACTGTGCCGCGCCCGCAAGATCATCTTCCACGTGGATGCGGCCCAGAGTGCCGGCAAGCTGCCGATCGACCTGGCAGAGCTGAAAGTGGACCTGATGTCCTTCTCGGCGCACAAGGTGTACGGACCCAAGGGCATCGGCGCTCTCTATGTGCGCCGCAAGCCGCGCGTGCGCATCGAGGCGCAGATGCACGGCGGCGGCCACGAGCGCGGTATGCGCTCCGGCACCCTGCCGACCCACCAGATCGTCGGCATGGGCGAGGCCTTCCGCATCGCCAAGGAGGAGATGGCCGCTGAATCCGAGCGCCTGCTGGCCCTGCGCAACCGCTTCTGGGACCAGATCAAGGATATGGAAGAGGTGCACATCAACGGCTCTGTCGAGCAGCGGGTGGCCGGCAACCTGAACGTCAGCTTCGCCTTCGTCGAGGGCGAGAGTCTGATCATGTCGCTGAAGGACCTGGCGATCTCTTCCGGCTCCGCCTGCACCTCCGCGAGCCTGGAGCCCAGCTATGTACTGCGCGCGCTAGGTGTGAACGACGAACTGGCCCACAGCTCCCTGCGCTTCAGCTTCGGCCGCTTCACCACCGAGCAGGACGTGGACACGGCGGCCGCGGAAGTGCGCAAGGCGGTGGAAAAACTGCGCGAGCTGTCCCCCCTGTGGGATATGTACAAAGACGGTATCGACCTCAATACCATTGAATGGGCGGCGCACTAAAAAGGTTTAGGAGACGGTAACAATGGCCTATAGCGATAAAGTAATCGACCACTACGAACACCCCCGCAACGTCGGCCGTCTGGACGACAAGGCGGACAATGTCGGTACCGGCATGGTCGGCGCGCCCGCCTGCGGCGACGTAATGCGCCTGCAGATCCAGGTGAACGACGAGGGCGTCATCGAGGACGCCAAGTTCAAGACCTACGGCTGCGGTTCCGCCATCGCCTCCAGCTCATTGCTGACCGAGTGGGTCAAGGGCAAGACCATCGACGAGGCGGAGCAGATCAAGAATACCGCCATCGCCGAAGAGCTGGCGTTGCCGCCGGTGAAGATCCACTGCTCGGTGCTGGCGGAAGACGCGATCAAGGCGGCGGTGCGCAATATCCGCGAGAAGCGCGGCCAGCTCGCCGGTGCCGCGGATCAGGGCGCCGAGGAAAAGGCGGCCGGTTAAACCCACTGGCAGTAGGGGTATTGTTTTGGCTATTACCATGACAGAGGCGGCGCGGGCGCATATCCAGCGCCAGCTCGCCAAGCGCGGCAAGGGTATCGGCATCCGCGTCGGCGTCAAGACCGCCGGCTGTTCCGGCCTGTCCTATGTGCTCGAGTTCGTCGACGAGGCGCAAGCCGAGGATGTGGTCTTCGAGCAGGAGGGTGTGCAGCTGGTGGTGGACCCCAAGAGTCTCGTCTACCTGGACGGCACCGAGCTGGATTTCGTCAAGGAGGGGCTGAACGAGGGCTTCGCCTTCTCCAATCCGAATGTGAAGAACGAGTGCGGCTGCGGCGAGAGCTTCCACGTCTGACCGCCGCTCGCCGCGGAGAGGCCGGGTGCGTCGCGCACGCCGGCCTTTTTAATACCCGGGAGCGCGGAGCTGTTCCTCAGAGGGCAGAGGGCTCCAGCTCCGCTTGCGGGCCATAGGTCCGCCCGGGCGAACACTGGGTTCGCCCCCACATCATCAAAGTCGAGAGGGTAATGACGCAGACCTATTTCGAAATATTCGGCCTCAGCCCCGCGTTTGAAATCGACCGCGCGGCCCTGGCCACGCGCTATCGCGAGCTGCAGCGGGAATTCCACCCGGACAAGTACGCATCCAGGTCCGAGCGCGAGCAGCTGCTGGCGATGCAGTACGCGGCGCGGATCAATGAGGCGTATACGACATTGCGCGATCCGGTGCAGCGCGCCGCCTATCTGCTCAATCTCGCCGGCGTCGAGGTGAGCCCCGAGCAGACCACGTCCGACGCCGAGTTCCTGATGCAGCAGATGCTGCTGCGCGAGCGGCTGGAGGAAGTGCGCGGCGAGGCGGATCCGGCTGCTGCGCTGGACCAGCTGGGCGACGAGGTGCGGGATCTCTTTGCCCGCGAGCAGAGACATTTCGCCGAGGTGTTCGCCGCGGGCGATCTGGACGCGGGCAAAGACTCCCTGCTGAAGCTGCAGTTTCTGACCAAGTTGCAGCGGCAGGTGGAAGAACTGGAAGATGAGGGTCTCTGAAAATCGTGGTGAGCGGGTGGCTGGCGGCGTCCGGCGCGCGCAGTAGATTTTTAGAGACTCGGCAAGATTTACTGGACTGAAGATGGCATTACTGCAGATTTCCGAACCCGGCCAGACGCCCGAGCCGCATCAGCGCAAGCGCGCGGTGGGTATCGACCTGGGCACCACCAACTCTTTAGTCGCGACGGTGCGCAGCGGCTCCGCCGAGGCCATAGCCGGCGAGGACGGCAGCGTGATACTGCCCTCGGCGGTGCACTACGGCGAAAACGGCGTTACCGTGGGCGCCGCGGCGCGCGCGCGCGCAGGCGGCGACCCCTACAACACGCTGCTGTCCGTCAAGCGGCTGATGGGCCGCGGTATCGCCGATGTGAAGAGCTTTGGAGATCAACTGCCGTACCGGTTCGCCCCGGGTGACGGAGGCATGCCGGCGATAGAGACCGCGGCCGGTCCGGTAAACCCGGTACAGGTGTCCGCGGAGATACTGAAGGAGCTGGCGCGCCGCGGCCGCGAGGCGCTCGGCGGCGAGCTGGACGGCGCCGTGATCACAGTGCCCGCCTATTTCGACGACGCCCAGCGCCAGGCCACCAAGGATGCGGCGCAGCTGGCCGGCCTCAAGGTGTTGCGCCTGCTGAACGAGCCCACCGCGGCGGCGGTGGCCTACGGCCTCGACAAGGGCGGGGACTCAGAGGGCGGAGACAAAATAATCGCCGTCTACGACCTGGGCGGCGGCACCTTCGATATTTCGATACTGCGCCTGTCCCGCGGTGTGTTCGAGGTGCTGTCCACCGGCGGGGACACCGCCCTCGGGGGGGACGACTTCGACCGCGCCATCGCCTCCTGGATCGCCGAACAGGCAGGGCTGGGCACAGACCTGGACGCGGCCACCCAGCGCGCGCTGCTGGACAGCGCCTGCGCAGCCAAGGAGGCCCTGGCGCAGCGCGAACAGGTGGAACTGAGCCACGGAGACTGGCGCGGTAGCCTGGATCGCGCGGCCATGGCCGCGCTGCTGGATCCGCTGATCGACAAGACGCTGCGCGCCTGCAGGCGCGCGCTGCGCGACGCCGGCCTCGCGGTGGAAGAGGTACAGGAGGTGGTGCTGGTGGGCGGCTCCACCCGCACCCTGCGCGTACGCGAGCGGGTCGAGGACTACTTCCGCCGCCCCCCCCACGCCGATATCGATCCGGACCAGGTGGTCGCCATAGGCGCGGCGCTGCAGGCGGATGTGCTGGTCGGCAACAAGTCCAGCGACGACCTGCTGTTGCTGGATGTGATCCCCCTGTCGCTCGGTATCGAGACCATGGGCGGGCTGACTGAGAAGCTGATTCCCCGCAACACCACCATCCCGGTGGCCAAGGCGCAGGAATTCACCACCTTCAAGGACGGCCAGACAGCGATGGCGATCCATGTGGTGCAGGGGGAGCGCGAACTGGTCAAGGACTGCCGCTCCCTGGCGCGCTTCGAGCTGCGCGGCATACCGCCGATGGTGGCCGGCGCCGCGCATATCCGCGTGACCTTCCAGGTGGACGCCGACGGCCTGTTGTCGGTGACTGCGATGGAGAAGAGCAGCGGCGTCAGCGCCGATATCACCGTCAAGCCGTCCTACGGCCTCGAGGACGGGGATATAGCGCGGATGCTGCGGGAATCCTACGCCCACGCGGAGGAGGATATTGCCGCGCGCGCGCTGCGCGAGGCCCAGGTGGAGGCGGAGCGGGTGCTCGAGAGCCTGCTCGCGGCGCTGCGGGAAAACGGCGCCGAGCTGCTCGACGAGCGCGAGCTGAACGAGATAGAGCGCGCCATGGAGGCGCTGAGACTGGCGCACAACGGCGGCGACGTGGAGGAAATCCGCAGGCGGATCGAGGCGCTGAACCAGTTGACCGAGCCCTTCGCCGCGCGGCGTATGGACGCCTCCATCAAGCGCGCGATGCAGGGCCATACGCTGGACGAATTTGATAAATAGGAGATCGCCGACGATCTCCGCCTGTTGAGGCGAGCCTTGTGTTTGCCCGACCCGGCGGGCGAAGCCCGGCGGATTGAGACCATTAGAGAGCCACAGACCCATGCCAAAGATCGTATTTTTACCGCACGCCGAGATCTGCCCCGAGGGCAAGGTGGTGGAAGTTGAGCCGGGTGTCAGCATCTGCGACGCGGCCCTGGCCAACGGCATCGAGATAGAGCACGCCTGCGAGAAGTCCTGTGCCTGCACCACCTGCCACGTGATAGTGCGCGAGGGTTTCGACTCCCTCGAGGAGCCGGACGAGCTGGAAGAGGATCTGCTGGACAAGGCCTGGGGCCTGGAGCCCGACTCGCGCCTGTCCTGCCAGGCCATAGTGGACGACGAGGACCTGGTGGTCGAAATCCCCAAATACACCATCAACCAGGTGTCGGAAAAGCACTGAGCGGCAAGGGAACCGAGGAGTCATTTCTATGCTGTGGACGGATATTCACGATATCGCGATAGAGCTGGCGGAAGCCCATCCGGATGTGGACCCATTGACGGTCAATTTCGTCGATCTGCGCAACTGGGTTCTGGAATTGCCCGGTTTCGACGACGATCCCGATCGCTGCGGCGAGAAGATACTCGAGGCGATACAGGCGGCCTGGATCGAAGAGCTGGAGTAGGGGAGCCTCGACGCCGGCGATCAATGGAGTACAAAAGTCGACCAATACCCCGTATAATCCGCCCGCCGCGAATCGCGGTGGTCAAAAAATGAGTACTCCGACAGCGGGTACAGAGGAATATCCAAGGAAGAGCAACTGTTTAGGTTGCTCTTCTTGTATGTAACGACAAACACTGAACTGGAGAAAAGCATGGCCCTGGAACGCACCCTTTCCATCATCAAGCCGGACGCGGTAGCCAAGAATGTGATCGGCGAAATTGAAAGCCGCTTCGAAAAGGCCGGCCTGCGTATCGTCGCCATGAAAATGCTGCAGCTGTCCCGCGAGAAGGCCGAGGGTTTCTACGCTGAGCACAAGGAGCGCCCCTTCTTTAAGGATCTGGTTGATTTCATGACTTCCGGCCCGGTAGTGGTTCAGGTTCTGGAAGGCGAGAACGCGATCGTCGCCAACCGCGACCTGATGGGCGCCACCAACCCGCAGGAAGCCGCGCCGGGCACCATCCGCGCCGACTTCGCCCAGAGCATCGACGCCAACGCGGTACATGGCTCCGACTCCCCGGAATCCGCCGCGCGTGAAATCAGCTACTTCTTCGCCGACGACGAAATCTGCCCGCGCGGTTGATTTCTTACCTCGGAGCGGGGCTTCTATCCCCGTTTCGAGGCGGTTCTGCTTGCGGGACACGCCGTGAATACGGTCCGGCCGCTCCACGTCTTCGCGGCGCCTTCGGCCCCTGTAGGCTTGTCTGCGAGGTCCCTCTCGCAGACAGTCCCGCAAGCCAATACCGGCAGCAGAACCTTCGCATCCGCCTGATTTGCTCTGTTAGAGGGCTTTGAATCCATGAGCACCACAGAAACCGCCAAAACGAACCTGCTCGGCCTGTCCCTGGACAAGCTGGCCGCGTTCTTCGAGTCGCTGGGCGAGAAGCGCTTCCGCGCCGTACAGGTGCTGAAATGGATTCACCAGAACGGGGTCGACGACTTTGCGCAGATGACCAACGTCAGCAAGGCGCTGCGCGAGAAGCTGGCCCAGGTGGCCGAGATACGCGCGCCGGAAGTGCTGGGCCAGTGGGACTCCGCCGACGGCACGCGCAAGTGGCTGATCCAGGTCGAGGGCGGCAGCGCCATCGAGACCGTCTATATCCCCGACGGCGACCGCGGCACCCTCTGTGTCTCCTCCCAGGTGGGCTGCTCGCTGGACTGCAGCTTCTGCGCCACCGGCAAACAGGGCTTCAACCGCGACCTGACCGCGGCCGAGATCATCGGCCAGGTGTGGATCGCCTGCAAATCCTTCGGCCAACTGCAGCCGAAAGGGCCGCGCAAGGTGACCAACGTGGTGATGATGGGCATGGGCGAGCCGCTGCTCAACTTCGACAATGTCGTCGACGCGATGAACCTGATGATGGAGGACAATGCCTACGGCATCTCCAAACGCCGGGTTACCCTGTCCACCTCCGGTGTGGTGCCGGCCCTGGACCGCCTCGCGGACGTGACCGATGTCAGCCTGGCTATATCGCTGCACGCCCCCAATGACGAGCTGCGCAACCAGTTGGTGCCGATCAACAAGAAGTACCCGATCGCGATGCTGCTGGACTCCGCCAAGCGCTATATCGAGCGCATGCCGGACAGCCACCGCAAGATCACCATCGAATACACCATGATCCGGGAGGTCAACGACCGCCCGGAGCACGCCGAGCAGCTGGCCGAACTGCTGCGCGATGTGCCGGTAAAGATAAATCTGATACCCTTCAATCCGTTCGAGCTGTCCGACTACCAGCGCGTGAGCAACAACGCTTTGCGACGCTTTCAGCAGATTTTGTTGGACAAAGGCTATACGGTAACCGTGCGAACCACCCGTGGCGACGATATCGCCGCGGCCTGCGGCCAGTTGGCCGGCAGCGTCAACGACCGCACGCGCCGCTCCGAACGCTACCGCAACGCGGAACGCCGTGGCGATATCGAGAGCCCGGTCCGCATCGTCGGCTGAGCGCCGCGCCGCATAACTCCGCCGGTTGCCGGGTTGGACGCACTATAAAAATGACACAGGTGAAGTTGTGCTTGCGAAATCCCTGACCCTGCCGCTGGTGGGGCTGATCCTCAGTATCTGGCTGGGTGGCTGTGTGACCACCGGCGGCGCGCCGCGCCAGGAAGTCAATCTGGAGAAGGCGCTACAGACCCACGTGCAGCTGGGGCTGCGCTACCTGCAGGACGGCAACAACCGCGAGGCGGCGCGCCACCACTTCAACAAGGCCCTGGAACTGGGCAAGAAAAACCCGCTCGCGCACCACGGTCTGGCCCTGCTGTACCAGGCGGACGGCGAGCTGAGCGTGGCCGAATCCCACTTCAAGAAGGCGCTGCGCTACAGCGACGACTTCTCCATGGCGCGCACCAACTACGGTGTCTTCCTCTACCAGCAGGAGCGCTACGAGGAGGCGCTGGAGCAGTTCAAACTGGCCGCCGCGGATCTCACCTATGTGCGCCGCTCCTACGCCCTGGCCAACTACGGCCGCACGGCGGTGAAGCTGGGGCTGCTGGAGGAGGCGGAGAATGCCTATACCCGCGCCCTGGCGCTGAGCCCCGACCTGCCGCAGGCCCTGCTGGAGCTGGCGGAACTCAAGTTCGAGGCCGGCGACTATGCGCAGGCGAAGCACTATCTGGATAGATTCAGTGCGAAGAACCGGCAGATACCCCAGTCCCTGTGGCTGGGTATCCGTATCGAGAAAATCTTTGGCAATCGGGACAAGGAACGCAGTTACGCCCTGGCGCTGAAAAACCTTTACCCCTATTCGGCGGAGACGCTGAAGTACCAACAGATGATGGCCAATGACGGATAACGTTTCCGAAACCGCACAAGAGCGCTCGCTGCAGGGCGATGCGCAGACACTGGACAACTCTCCCGGCAGCCAGCTGCGGCGCGCGCGGGAGGAGGCCGGACTGAGCCGGGAGGAGCTGTCCCGCCGCCTGTGTATGATCGGCAACAAGCTCGAGCTGCTGGAACGCGACCAATACGACCGCCTGCCGGGCCCCATCTATGTGCGCGGCTATATCCGCAATGCCTGCAAGGAACTGGGTATCGACGCGGAGCCGGTGCTGCAGGCCTTTTCCGGCTACTGCAGCGCCGAAGATACCAGCCGTGAAATAGTCTCCCATGTCAGCCGCGGCGTCCCGCTGCAGGCGCGCAGGCGCAGTTACGGCGGTCTGCTCCTGCTGCCGCTGCTGATCGCCGGCGCCGCCTTCTGGTGGCTCAACGGTCGCGAGGCGGCGCCGGTCGCACAGGCGCCCGCCGCCGACAGCGCGCAGCTGCCGGCGCTCGGCAGCGAGCCGGGCGAGCCCGAGCCGCCATCGCTGGCGGCGGAGATGGAGCCGGAGCAGCCCGTGGGCGAAGTATCCTTCGGCGGCGATATAGAGGCGCCCACCGGCGACGGGGCTCCTGTGCAGAAAGAGGTCGCCGCGGAGCCGCTTGTCGCCGATCGACAGGCGCCGAGCGAAGCGGTCGGGGCGCTTGCGGAAACCCCGGCGCCGGCAGCAGCGGAAACGGCGCCGGCTCAGGCCGCGGACAGTGTGGAAGACCTGCAGCTGAACTTCGACGAGGAGTCCTGGGTAGAGGTCAAAGACGCTACCGGCGCAGTGCTGCTGGCCAAGCTGCAGCCCGCCGGCTCCGAGGTGTCGCTGAGTGGCCAGGCGCCCTTCCAGCTGATGCTCGGTAATGCCCGCAGCACCCAGGTGCGCTACCGGGGCGAGCTGATCGACAGCGCCCCGATCGGCAACCGCCGCACCCGCCGCCTGACGGTCGGCGAATAGGTATCTCTCCCGCCCGGAGGGCGCGAACCCTGTAGGTTTGCGCCCAAACTCCCTATAATCTCCCCCTCGTTTTTCTGTCTGCGAAACTGCCAGGTCAGCCTATGCAATTTGAGTCACCCATTGTCCGCCGCGTGTCGCGGAGAATTATGGTGGGCAATGTGCCCGTCGGCGGCGGTGCGCCTATCTCGGTGCAGAGCATGACCAATACCGAAACCTGCGACGTGGCCGCCACCGTGGCCCAGATTCAGCGTCTGCAGCAGGCCGGCGCGGACATAGTGCGCGTATCGGTGCCGAGCATGGATGCGGCCGAAGCCTTCGGCGAGATCAAGAAGCAGGTCAGTGTGCCGCTGGTGGCGGATATCCACTTCGACTACCGGATTGCGCTCAGGGTCGCCGACCTGGGCGTCGACTGCCTGCGTATCAACCCCGGCAATATTGGCCGCGAGAAGCGTATCCGCGCGGTGGTGGACAAGGCCCGCGACCTGAATATCCCGATCCGCATCGGCGTCAACGCCGGTTCCCTGGAAAAAGACCTGCAGAAAAAATACGGCGAGCCGACCCCGGACGCGCTGGTGGAGTCCGCCCTGCGCCACGTGGAGATACTCGACAGCCTGGATTTCCACAACTTCAAGGTGAGCGTCAAGGCCTCGGACATCTTCATGGCCACTGCCGCCTACCGCAAGCTGGCAAAGCTGATTGAACAGCCGCTGCATCTGGGTATTACCGAAGCCGGCGGCCTGCGTTCCGGCACCGTCAAGTCCGCCATCGGCCTGGGCGCGCTGCTGCTGGACGGCATCGGCGATACGCTGCGCGTATCCCTGGCGGCGGACCCGGTGGAAGAAGTCAAGGTGGGCTGGGACCTGCTGAAGAGCCTGCGCCTGCGCACCAAGGGTATCAACTTTATCGCCTGCCCCAGCTGCTCGCGCCAGAATTTCGACGTGGTGAAAACCATGAACGAACTGGAGACGCGCCTCGAGGACATCACCACACCGCTGGATGTGGCGGTGATCGGCTGCATCGTCAATGGCCCGGGTGAAGCCAAGGAGGCGGATATCGGACTCGCCGGCGGAACGCCCAGCCACGCCATCTACGTGGACGGCAAGCCGGACCGCAAGTTCACCAATGAAAATCTGGTCGACGACCTGGAAAAACTGATTCGCGAAAAGGCCGCGGCCAAGGCCGAGCGCGAGGCGGACATTATCGCCAAGGCATAATTTACGGGACTCGGGACTCGGGACTCGGGACTCGGGACTCGGGACTCGGGAAAGAACACAGAAATCAAATGCTAAGGCGCTGATGCCGGCGGCCTTTTGCCAGACCTTCTGCGGCCATGGATGGCCGTGGAGAGCGTACAGGGACGTATTCACAGCGTGTCTGGCAAAAGGCCGCCGGCAGCAGCGCCGCCACTGGGCCAGCTAACGGGTCCCAGTGGTACCGGAATAACGAGTAATTAAGGAACACCGTTGAAACAGCTTCGCGCCATACGCGGCATGAACGACCTGCTGCCGGAACAGTCTCCGGTCTGGCAGTATGTGGAATCCACCCTGAGCGAACTCTTCGCCCGCTACGGCTACAGCGAGATCCGCACCCCCTACCTGGAGGCGACCCAGCTGTTCAGTCGCGCGGTCGGGGAGGCCACCGATATCGTCGAAAAGGAGATGTACACCTTCGACGACAAGAGCGGCGACAGCGTCACCCTGCGCCCGGAGGGCACCGCCGGCACGGTGCGCGCGGCCATCCAGAACAACCTGCTGAACCAGCCCCAGCGCCTGTGGTATTTCGGCCCCATGTTCCGCTACGAGCGCCCGCAGAAGGGCCGCCTGCGCCAGTTCCACCAGTTCGGCGTCGAGGTGTTCGGCATCGAGGGGCCGGATATCGATGCGGAAATCCTGATTATGACCGCGCGCCTGTGGCGCCAGCTGGGTATCGATACGCATGTAACGCTGCAGCTCAACTCGCTGGGTAATTCCGCCAGCCGCCAGGCCTACCGCGACGCACTGGTGGACTACCTGAGCGCGCGCCGCGAGCAGCTCGACGAAGACAGCCAGCGCCGCCTGGAGCGCAACCCGCTGCGCATTCTCGACAGCAAAAACGCCCAGACTCAGGAACTGCTCGCCGATGCCCCCTGTCTACTGGATTTCCTCGACGAGGAATCGGCGGCGCATTTCAGTCAGCTGCGCCAGCTGCTCGACGCCGCCGGTGTCGCCTACGAGATCAACCCGCGCCTGGTGCGCGGCCTCGACTACTACGGCAAGACCGTATTCGAGTGGGTCACCGACAGCCTCGGCGCCCAGGGCACTGTGTGCGCGGGCGGCCGCTACGACGGCCTGGTGGAGCAGATGGGCGGCAAGCCGACTCCGGCGGTCGGCTTCGGCCTCGGCGTCGAGCGCCTGGTGCTGATGCTGGAAACCCTCGAGGTGCTGCCCGAGGCACTGGACCAGCAGGTGGACGCCTATCTGGTGGCCGTGGGTGATGTACAATCGGCGGCTTTGGCCGCGGCCGAACAGCTGCGCGATCGGCTGCCCTGGCTGCGCCTGCAGACCCATATGGGCGGCGGCAGCTTCAAGAGCCAGATGAAAAAGGCGGACAAGAGCGGCGCCGACTACGCGCTGATTATCGGCGAGGACGAGGCCGCCGCCGGGCAGGTCGCGGTCAAGTTCCTGCGCGAGGAAAAGCCCCAGCAGACAGTCGCGCTGGCCGAACTGCCGGCACTGCTCGCGGGCTGAAGAAAGGGCAGGGCTGCAAAGAGAGCTATGTAGGAGCGGCCCATGGCCGATTGTGCAGGGAGCACACCATCGGCCATGGGCCGCTCCTACAGGGAAAATCTAAGAAATTACAGGAAAGGCGAACCATTCAATGGCTGACCACATTACCGAACAAGAACAAATAGAAACGCTGAAGCGCTGGTGGGCGGAAAACGGCAGGGGCATAGTCACCGGCGTGGTGCTGGCGCTGGCCGGCTACTTCGGCTTCCAGTGGTGGCAGGGCGCCGAGCGCGCCAAGGCCGAAGCCGCCTCCAACCTGTACCAGAACTTCGTCGAAGCGGTATCCGCCAACGACGGCCAGCCTGACAACAAACAGCTGACCACCGCCAAGACCATCGCCCAGCAGCTGAAGGACGAATACGCCAAGCGTATCTACGCCAGCCAGGCATCCCTGCGCCTGGCCGCGCTGGCCGCGGCGGAAAACGACCTGGAAACGGCGGAAAAAGAACTGCAGTGGGTGCTCGACAACACCGGTGAGACCAGCCTGCAGCTGCTGGCCAAGCGCCGCTTGGCGGCCGTGATGGCCGCGCGCGGCAAGCCGGACGAGGCGCTGCAATTGGTCGAGGGCAGCGTGCCGGCGTCCTTCGCCGCACTCTTCGCCGAAACCCGCGGCGACATACTGCTGCAGAAGGGCGAGGAGGCCGAGGCGCGCGCGGCCTACCAGCAGGCGCTGGCGCAACTGCTGCCTGAGCAGTCCGGCAGTGCCCAGCTGCTGCGCCTGAAGGTGGACGGCCTGGCGGTCGCCGAGCCGGAAGCCGAAGAGGGCGAGCGCGAAGAGAATGCGCAGCCTGCGCAAGCGGACACTGAGGAGAGCGGCGAACAATGAAGTTCCTAACCCGCGCGACAGCGCGCGCTGCAGCGGTGGCTCTGGCGGTGACCGTCGCCGCCTGCGCCTCCAATGACGAAAAGAAGGAAGATACCGATCCGGTAGAACTGGTGGACATCACCGCCAGCGTAGCGCTGGACAGGGTCTGGTCGGCCAATATCGGCGATATAGACACCAAGCGCTATGCGATGCTGCAGCCGGCCCTGGCCGACGGCAAACTGGTGGTGGCCAACAGCGACGGCGACGTGATCGCCTTCGATCGCAGTACCGGTAAGCGGCAGTGGAAGACCGACCTCGACGTCGAGATCAGCGGCGGCGTCGGCGTGGGTCTCGGTATCGCGGTAGTGACCGACTACCGCGGCCGCGCGGTGGCGCTGAACCTGACAGACGGCAGCGAACTCTGGACCTACCAGGTGTCCGGCGAAGTCGTATCGGCACCGGCGGTCGGCGCCGGCGTGGTAGTGCTGCAGACAGTGGACGGCAAGCTGGTGGGGCTGGACGCAGCCAGCGGCGAGGAGCGCTGGAGTCACAGCACCGTGCTGCCGGTGCTGACCCTGCGCGGCACCGCGTCGCCGGTGATCAGCGGAGCTACCGTGATCGCCGGCCTCGACAACGGCAAACTGATCGCGCTGGATGCGCGCGACGGCGTACCGCGCTGGGAGCAGCGCGTCGCCATTCCCCAGGGCTCCGCGGAACTGGAGCGGGTGGTCGATATCGACGGCGCACCGGTGGTGCGCGGCGACCTGGTCTTCGCCGCCAGTTACCAGGGGCGTGTCGTGGCCCTGTCCCGCGAGGACGGCCGCGGCCTTTGGGCGCGGGATGCCTCCACCCACCACGGCGTGGCCGTGGGTGCGGGCAATGTATACTTGAGCGATGCCGGAGGTACCGTCTACGCCTACAATGTGGGCAACGGGCAGATCGTCTGGAGCAATGACCAGCTGTTGCGCCGCGAACTGAGCGGCCCCGCCTACTTCGGCGGCACAGTGGTGGTCGGCGATTTCGAGGGCTACCTGCACCTGCTGGATCCCGTCAGCGGCAACTTTGTCGGCCGCGAGCGTATCGATGGCGATCCGGTGCGTATACCGATGCTGGTGGACGGCGACCTGCTCTTCGCCCTGTCCGACGACGGCAAGCTGGTGGCCCTGCGCCTGGAGCGCCGTCAGTAATCGCGCGGAAAATCGCGGAAAATTTTGTAGGGCCGAAGGCGCCGTGAATACCTGGAGCGGCTGGTGCGAACCTTGTGTTCGCCCGCGGGTCACAGGCCCGCTGTAGGAGCCTGCTGTGACAGCCATGGATGGCGGAAATGCAGATTTTGCAGGAGCAAAATCTGCCAGGTGAATTGAAGATCGCCCGCCCAGCGCGGGCGTTTGTATTTTTTGTATAGGCTTAAGCCAGATATATATGCTGCCAGTAATCGCCCTGGTCGGGCGCCCCAACGTGGGCAAATCCACACTCTTCAACCGGCTCACCAAGAGCCGCGACGCCCTGGTGGCCAACTACGCCGGCCTGACCCGCGACCGCAAGTACGGCGAGGCGGAGATCGACGGGCGCAAGGTGATCCTGGTCGATACCGGCGGTATCAGCGGCGACGAGGAGGGCATAGACGCGGCCATGGCGCAGCAGTCGATGCTGGCCATCGAAGAGGCGGACGTGGTGCTCTTCCTGGTCGACTGCCGCGCGGGACTGACGGCGGCGGACGAGATGATCGCCGAGCAGCTGCGCACCCGCTCCAAGCCCACGCTGCTGGTGGCCAACAAGGTGGACGGGGTCAACCCGGATATCGCCCTGGCGCCCTTCTACGAACTGGGTATTGGCGAGATATTCCCGACCACGGCCACCCACGGCCGCGGCGTGCGCAGCCTGATGCAGCGGGTGGTCGAGGACCTGCCCGAGCAGGCCGAGCCGGAGCAGGTGGAAGAGGCCACCGGCATCAAGATTGCGATTGTCGGGCGCCCCAACGTGGGCAAGTCCACGCTGGTCAACCGCCTGCTGGGCGAGGACAGGGTCGTCGTCTACGATCAGCCCGGCACCACCCGCGACAGCGTCTATATCAATTACCAGCGCGACGACAAGCCCTACACGATCATCGACACCGCGGGCATACGCCGGCGCAAGAACATCAAGGAGTCGGTGGAGAAGTTCTCCATCGTCAAGACCCTGCAGGCGGTGGAAGACGCCAACGTGGTGGTGCTGGTGATCGACGCCCGCGAGGGCCTGGTGGACCAGGATATGCACCTGATGGGCAGCGTTATCCAGGCCGGCCGCGCGCTGGTGGTGGCGCTGAACAAGTGGGACGGCCTGGAGGCGGATCACCGCGACTATGTAAAGGCGGAACTGGAGCGGCGCCTGCGCTTCGTCGACTTCGCCGATATCCATTTTATCTCCGCGCTGCACGGCACCGGCGTCGGCCACCTGTACGAATCCATCGAATCGGCCTACCAGAGCGCTACCGACAAGTTGTCCACCAATCACCTGACGCGCATACTGCAGTGGGCGGTGAGTGAACACCAGCCGCCGCTGGTGCACGGCCACCGCATCAAGCTGCGCTACGCCCACGCCGGCGGCCAGAATCCGCCGGTGATCGTGATTCACGGCAATCAGACCGAGCAGGTGCCGGCGCACTATGTGCGCTACCTGGAGAAAACATTCCGCAAGGCCCTGGACCTGCACGGCACGCCGATCAAGATCGAATTCCGCACCGGTGCCAACCCCTATGCGGGCAAGAAAAACAAGCTGACCGACCGCCAGAAAGCCAAGAAGCGGCGCCTGATGAAATTCGTCAAAAAGAAAAAATAACCCGGGAACGCCGAGCCACAACTCGGCACGCGGGCCACAGGCCCGCCGTAGGAGCCTGCTTGCAGGCGAACAAACAAGGAGATCGCCATGCTGGACCTGAAAAACCCCTCGCTGCTGCGCACCCAGTCCTATGTGGACGGAAAGTGGATAGACGCCGACACCGGCGATACCTTCGAAGTTATCAACCCCGCCACCGGTGAAGTCGTCGCCAGCATCGCGAATCTGGGCGCCGCAGAGACCCGCCGCGCCATCGAGGCCGCCAATCGGGCCTGGCCCGCCTGGCGCGACGCTACCGTCAAGGAGCGCGCAAAAATCCTGCGCGGCTGGTTCGATCTGATCGTGGAAAACGTCGACGACCTGGCGAAGATACTCACCGCCGAGCAGGGCAAGCCGCTGGCCGAGGCGCGCACGGAAATTCTCTACGGCGCCAACTATGTCGAGTGGTTCTCCGAGGAGGCCAAACGGGTCTACGGCGACGTGATCGCGCCGCCGTCCAACGACAAGCGCGTTGTCGTCATCAAGCAGTCCGTCGGCGTCACCTGCTCTATCACGCCGTGGAATTTCCCCAGCGCGATGATCGCGCGCAAGATGGCTCCGGCCCTGGCCGCCGGCTGCCCCTTCGTGGCCAAGCCGGCCTCTGAGACGCCGTTGTCCGCGCTGGCGCTGGCGGCGCTGGCGGAGGAGGCCGGTATCCCCGCCGGTGTCTTCAACGTGGTCGCGGGCAGGAGTGCGCGGGAGATCGGCGAGGAGATGACGACCAACCCGCTGGTGCGCAAGTTCACCTTTACCGGCTCCACCGCCGTCGGCAAGCAGTTGCAGGCCCAGTGCGCCGGAACCATCAAGAAGACCTCGATGGAACTCGGCGGCAATGCGCCCTTTATCGTCTTCGACGATGCCGACATCGATGCGGCCGTCAAGGGCGCCATCATCTGTAAATACCGCAACGCCGGTCAGACCTGTGTCTGCGCCAACCGCATCTTCGTGCAGGAGGGCGTCTACGACGAGTTCGCCGAGAAGTTCGCCGCCGCGGTCAACGGGCTGAAGATGGGCAACGGCTTCGACGCGGATACCGAGGTGGGCCCGCTGATTACCAGCAAAGCGGTCAAGGGCGTGCAGGAACTGGTGGACGACGCGCTGCAGAAGGGCGCCGTGGCCCTGGCCGAGGGCGGTCCCAGCGCACTGGGCGAATGCTTCTACGCGCCCACGGTGCTGACGCAGGTCAACGACCAGATGCGCCTGTTCAAGGAAGAAATCTTTGGCCCGGTGGCGCCGCTGTTCAAGTTCTCCACCGAGGAGGAGGTGATCCGCATGGCCAACGATACCGAGTTCGGCCTCGCCTCCTACTTCTACTCCCGCGATATCGGCCGCATCTGGCGCGTCGCCGAGCAGCTGGAATACGGTATGGTCGGCATCAACGAGGGCATAGTCTCCAACGAGATGGCGCCTTTCGGCGGCGTCAAGGAATCCGGCCAGGGGCGCGAGGGCTCCAAGTACGGTCTCGACGACTACCTGGAAATCAAATACCTGTGCCTCGGCGGTATCGATAAATAATTCTGGCTGTCAATGAACGTCGAACCGATCGCGCGTGTACGCTCCTGCTTTGGCGAGAAGTTCGGCGTTCCCCGCCAGCCGCTGCTGGCCGGCGCCAGTCGCGCGGCGATTGAACTGCTGCCGCCGCTGGATACCGCCGACGCGGTAGCGGGCCTGGAGGAAAACACCCATATCTGGGTGATCTTCCAGTTCCACCAGGCCGCCGGGCAGTGGTCTCCCAAGGTGCGCCCGCCGCGCCTCGGCGGCAACAAAAAACTGGGCGTCCTCGCTACCCGTTCACCATTTCGCCCGAACAATATAGGCCTGTCGGTGGTGCGCCTGCTCGAAGTGCGCACCGGACCGAGCGTCGAACTGATTGTCGGCGGCGCCGACCTGGTGGACGGCACGCCGGTGCTGGATATCAAACCCTATATTCCCTATGCGGACGCACTGGCGCACGCGCGCAGCGCCTTCGCCGAAGCGCCGCCGCCGGCGCTGGAGGTTTCCATTCCCGATAATATCCTGGAAAAAGCCGCCGCCTACCGCGACGATTGGGGCACGGACCTGCCGTTGCTGATAGAGCAGGTGCTGGCCCAGGATCCGAAACCCGCCTACCAGAAGCCGGACCCGGAACGTATCTACGGTATGCAGTTGTGCGGTTTCAATCTGCGCTGGCGCTACCCGCCGCAGGGCGGTATCCAGGTGGTGGGTCTCGAATGCACCGGTTGAGCATCTTCGGGAAGCGTTTGCTTCCTTTTGTCAAATTTGCCCTGCTGGCGACAGTGGTGGTCAGCGCCGTTGCCTACTACCAGCAGCGTGACATGCCCAGGGACCAGGCGCCGCCGCTCGCGGGCCTGTCCCTGGAAGGTGAACTGTTGGATCTGCGGCAGAATCTATCCGAGGGCCCGGTGCTGATCTATTTCTGGGCCACCTGGTGCGGCTACTGCCGCCTGGTGTCGCCGGCGGTTGCCGAGCTGGCGCAAGATCACCGGGTCATCTCGGTCGCGATGCAGTCCGGCGGCGACGACGAATTGGCCCGGTATATGGCCGATAACGCGCTGGAGTTCCCGACCATCAACGACCCCGGCGGTGCGCTGAGCCGTTCCTGGGGTGTGCGGGTCACGCCGTCGATCGTGATCGTCGGCAGCGACGGCCGGGTGGCCTGGGTGACATCCGGCACCACGTCCAAGTGGGGGTTGCAGCTCAGGCTTGCGTTGACTGATTAGTTTTGTGGCTCGACTGGGCAGCAGGGCAGATATGTCACGCATATTCGTGGAAATTGCAATTTCCCCCGATCCCGCAATTCCGTACAAATAGCCTTCACTCGATGTTGAGGGTTTGCCGTGTCTGTGCTCGATTCCTTCCGCTACAAAGAGCTGGATGCCCTGCGGGTCGGTCGTTTCAACCTCGGGATCAACACCTCGTTTATTGTCTACCGGCTGGGCGATACCATCGTCGATACCGGGCCCAGCAATCAGTGGAAGTACGTCAGGCCTTTTGTCGAGAGCAAACCTTTCAGCCAGCTGCTCTTGACCCACCATCACGAGGACCACAGCGGCAATGCCGGCGCCATTCAAGCGCTGACTGGCATCCGGCCGCTTGCGCCGGAAAAGACGGTCGAGATCCTCAGGCGCGGCTTTCGTATTCCGCCGCTACAGAAGCTGATCTGGGGCAGTGCCGGCAAGGCCGATGCCGAGGTGCTGCCGGAAGAAATCCGCATCGACGGTGAGGCGGTGGAGCCGGTTTTCACCCCCGGCCACGCCAAGGATATGACCTGCTATCTGCTGCCGGAGCGGGGCTGGCTGTTCAGCGCCGATCTGTATATCGCCAACTATCTGAAACTGCTGCGCAGCGACGAACATATCCCGACGCTGCTCGACAGCATTCGCAAGGTACTCGGCTGCGACTTCGATGTGATCCTGTGTCCGCACCGCGGCGTGGTGGAAAACGGCAAACAGCGCTTGCGGGAAAAGTACGACTATCTGCTCGAGCTGTCCGATCGCGCGCAGGCTCTGCAGCGGCAGGGACTGGAGCTGCGGGCCATCACCCTGCGCCTGCTGGGCAGGGAGAATATGATGAGTGTCTTCAGCCGCTACAATTTCAGCAAGCGCAATCTGATTGCGTCCTGTCTCGAAGTGGATGTTACCCGCTATCGGTAGTTTCCTCTGCGCTGTGGGAGCGGCCCGTGGCCGCGATCGACCTGTGGAAATTTTCGGGTTCTATCGCGGCCATGGGCCGCTCCTACGGGAGGACTCAGGGGCTGATAAAGATTCCGCGTTTGTACAGCCAGCGCAACACCAGCCACTGCAACAGAAGCACACCGCAGGCAATCACCAGTGCGCCGCCGGCTTCCGGCAGCGCCGCGGCGATGCCGCCGAACAGACTCTCGCTGCTGTATTTCCAGTTCACCAGACTGGTGCCCAGGTACACGAGAATCGCGTTGCAGCCGATGACCGCGAAGAAACTGTTGAACAGCCGCCACTGCCATACATCCACCAGCAGGTAGAAGAGGGCCAGCAGCAACAGGCTGCAAGCGCTGGTGATCAGCACGAAGGAGCCGGTCCAGAGTTCCTTGTTGACCGGGTAGATCCAGTGCCATAAGAAACCGCCGAGCAGGCAGGTGAGGCCGCCGAGTGCCAGGCCCTGGAGGATTTTTGGGTGGTGGCCGGCGTGTCTGCGCAACCGGCGCCCGGCGAAGACACCGATCAGCGCGTTGGCGACAGCGGGTATCGTGGACAGCAGACCCTCCGGATCGTAGGGGCGATTCTGATAGGTGATGCCCGGCAGGCAGCACTGGTCCAGCCAGGCGTTGACGGAACCACTCGGGGTCAGTGAGCCGAAGAGCACCTGCAGCAGCCAGTAGCCCAGCAGTATCGCCGCGGCGATCAGGTATTGGCTGCGCGGGGCGCAGTGCCAGACGATCACCGCGGCCAAGAACCAGGCGAAGCCGATGCGCGCGAGCACGCTGGCGTAGCGGATTTCCGCCAGGTCCGCGGGGATGCCGCTGCCCCAGCCGTGGTTGTAGACGATACCGAGAATAATCAGTATCAGCAGGCGCTTGACGGATTTGCGGTACACGGGCGCGCGCTCTGCCATCGGCTGGCCGCGCAGGGACTTGTCGGCGATGCCGAGAGTGACGCCGGACAGGAAGATAAACAGCGGGAATATCAGGTCGTAGAAGGTAAAGCCGTGCCAGTCGCTGTGCTGCATCTGTTCGTGGCCGAAGGCGAAGACAGACCAGCCGGTGAGGGCGAGCAGGGGCAGGAACAGGGCCTCGCCGCCGATAATCCAGAACATGTCGAAGCCGCGCAGGGCGTCCACCGAGGCCAAGCGTTGTTTTTTTGTGGTCATGGGTACTTCTTGCATTTCTTTCTGTTGTTGGTAGGAGCGGCCCGCGGCCGCGATTGGCGTTCGGCGGTTTTCGGCAAGACCGATCGCGGCCATGGGCCGCTCCTACAGTTCGCTAAAGGCCGCAGGGGGAATCCAGTTTCGGATTCCAGTCCGGCACTGTGCCCCTGAACGCGACCCTGTCCGCGCGCAGCTTCGCCACCGCCTCGGTGACCTCATCCGGGCTCAGGATTTTGTTCGCGCTGTGGAATACCCAGTCCACGTCCTGCTGGTAGACGCGCAGCGCGTCAGAGTCGATCAGTCCCTCCTGGGTGAACCAGAGATTGAAATTGATCGACATGGGCTCCTCCGGGAACACCTGTTCGCCGTGGCGGGCGAACTCCTCGCCGTCGATAAGGTAGCGGATCTCATTGTCCGCTGCCTGCAACACCAGAGTGTGCCAGCCGGCAAAGCTACCGGGTTTCACCGAGTATTCGTTGACCTTTTCGAACGGGTTCAGCTTGAAGGTCTCCCAGCTGGTGGCGAAGAGGGCACTGTTTGTCTCGCCCCAGCCGCCGTTGGCCAGATATTCGAAATCCATCTCGCTGTAGTCCGGATCCAGCGGCGCCTTCAGCGGGCTGATGGTGTAGAAGGTTTCGATAATCTGGTCGCCATCCGGACCCTGTACCGGCTCGTCGCGGAAGAATACCCGCGCGGCATAGGTGCCTTCGAGGTATTTGCGCTGGTGGCAGAGCTGGGTGTGATTGGTGTTTTCGCCGCTGCCGTCGGTGGAGGAGGTCAGGCGCAGCAGGGTGTTGCCGCGCTGTTCGCCGTCCGCCGGGAAGGAGATGCCGTCGGCGGACCAGCGGGCGCCGGCCACACCCGGGTGGCCTGTCTCGGTGCGCACGCGCCAGCCGTTTTCGCGCATCGCGTCCAGATTCGTATAGGAGAAGTCGTCGAAGAATATCGGCGCGCTTTCTTCTGCGGCCGCTTCCGGTTTCCGGGTGTCGCCGCAGGCGGCGAGTTGCAGCCCGAGTAACGGTACTGCGGTCAGGGCGATCATTTTTTTATACATGGGTGCACTTCCGTTACAGATAAAAACGAAAAAAGCCCCGGAGAAGTCGGGGCAAGATAGGAGCATTGCCTATAGATCAACAACGAGAGAGAACTTCCTGTGGGTCCATCCTGTGAGAACGACTTCTTTAATTCACACTGCAGACAAATTCCCAGCTGCCGTCGCTGCTGCTCGGCTCTGAGTTGGTCCACCACTTGGCCTGCCAGACGCTGCCGTCGTGCACTATCCGCTCGCCGCCTTTGGCGTGGTTGCCGGAGGGCCAGTCGGGATAGGTGGGGTAGTCACCCGGATTGACACCGGCGGACGCGCAGCTGGTGCCGCCGCTGCCACCATCGCCGCCGCCACCTCCGCTGGACAGGTCCGCCAGCGGCAGCTGCGGGTGCTCAAAGGCGAGCGCGTAGGTGGTGCCGTTGATGGTGGCGGTATAGGCCTGGGGGCCGGAAACCGGCAGGTAGTAGTTCAGGGTCAGGTCCCAGGTCTCGCCGTCGGCAAGGTCCTGCCAGCCGGGCAGTGAGAAGCGCACCCGGTGGAACTCGTGCTCGAGGCCGCCCACATTGCCACCGCCGGCGTTGGCGCCGCTCTCGATCACCTCCAGGCCGGCACCGCTCTGGTCGCTGATAGTGTCGGACGTGGAGGTCGGCATGTCGAACTCGAACACTGTGCCACCGGGAATGGTGCTGCCGGTGTTGTTGGTGATATAGAGCTTGGGATTGAGCGGGTAGTTCTGGTCGCCCAGCTTGAAGCCGTCCACCACCATCTGGATATCCACCGCCTCTGCCGGCAGCGGGCGGTCGCTGCGCAGTTCGCGGTAGGGGGGGGCCGTCTTGAACTTGTCGTAGGCGAGGCTGGTCAGGGTGGAGCCCATAAAGTACTCGCCACTCTCTCCCCTACTGGCATCCCAGTCGTAGTCGCCGGCCAGTTCCCAGAACATGATGCCGCCCACGCCCTGGTCGATCACATACTGCACCTTGGCGTCCATGGACTCTTCGTCTTCGGTGGACAGGAATACGCTCTTGCTGCTGTTCCACAGCCAGGGGGCCTCGGAAACCGAATCGTAGTGGCGCACATAGTTGCCCACCAGCGCGTCGTCCGGATCGTTGGCCGGATCCAGGCCGTAGTCGGTTGCATAGCTGCCGAGTATGCCGTTTTCCAGGTTCTTTGCGTGCCACATGGGGTTGGAGCCGGCTCCCATTTCGTTGCCGTTTTCATCCAGGTCGTGCCACATGTTGTCGATACCTATGGCGCCGTAACCGCAGGGATCGTTCATGCCGGTCCCGGTGGGGCAGTCGGACTGGTTGGGCAATACCGCGCTGCCGCCGAGGCCGTTGACTCCGCCGCTCACGCCCTGCCAGCCGCGGGTGTAGTAGGGAATGCCGATATTGATCCGGCCCGGGGGCATGGAACCGCGGAAGTACTTCACCGCCCAGTCGATATTCAGGTAGCCGATACCGCCGTACTGGGCAGTGCCGTACACATTCGCCGCCTTCAGCTCCGGGTCGTCGCCGTTGTCGAAGAGCGCGGAGTTGTGGCCCACATACTCGTTCCAGGCGCCGTGCAGGTCGTAGGTCATGATGTTGACGTAGTCCAGATACTGGGTGATCTGCATCGTCTCCATGCCGCGCAGCAGGTAGCCGGAGGAGGGCGAGGCGATGGTGAGCATATAGTGGGTGCCGTCCTGCTCGCCGGCTTCATCCAGCTTCTCGCGCAGCACCCGCATCAGCTCCACGTAGGAGTCCATCAGGTGGGCGCGCAGCGGGTTGGCCACGCCGAAGTCCAGCGGGTTGCCGGCGTCGTTCATCGAGGTGGGGTATTCGTAATCGATATCCACGCCGTCGAAGCCGTAGGTGCGGATAAAGTCCACCGCGGAGTTCGCGAAGGCCTCTATGCCCTGGTGGTTAATGCTGCCGTCGGCATTGGTGGTCATGGTGTAGAAGCCGCCGTCCGCGACGCGGTTGCCGTGCTCGTCGAAGTGGCCACCGGACTCGGCCCAGCCGCCGACGGATACCAGGGTCTTCACATCCGGGTACTGTTCCTTGAATTTCGACAGTTGGTTGAAGTGCCCCTTGTAGGCGTAGTCGGGGTCCGTTTCCGCACCGGGCACGCCGGGCCACTCCATGCCGGTGGCCGGATTGCCCGGATCCGCGGTGTTGCCGACGGATACCGAGTAGTCGCTGCCGACGTGGGCGAAGGCGTAGTTGATATGGGTGATCTTGTCCCAGGGGATATCCTTCACCAGGTAGCTGGGCTGGCCGTTGGCGCCGTTACGCCAGCTGGTGAAGTAGCCGATAATGCGCCGCGGGTGGTCCGCGCCCATCTTCTCGCGGCCGTTGGCATCGTAGATATCGCAGTAGTTCGGACTGGTGCCCGGCGTGGTGTAGAGGCCGTCCGGGCGGCAGGGGTGGTCGCTGCTGACTGGTTCGCCGTTGACGGTGATGGACACCGGTGAGGAGTCGGCAAACTGGCCTACGCCGTCGTAGGCGCGGGCGTAGACCGAGTGGCTGCCGGCGGTGGCGGTCCAGTCGTAGGTGAACGGCGCGCTGCTGTCTTCACCGACCTTCTGTCCGCCGACATAGAATTCCACTCTGGCCACGGCGCCCTCGCTGTCCGAAGCGCTGGCCGCCAGGGAGACGCTGACGCCCTCGTCGAAAACGCTGCCGTCGGCGGGGGAATCCAGGCTGACGCTGGGTGGATTGTCGGGATCGCCGACGCTGATCGAGACGGGCGCCGAGTCGGCGCTCATCTGGTCATTGTCGGTGGCCGTCGCGGTGATCGTGTGTGTGCCGGCGGTCGCGGTCCAGGTCACCGCATAGGGCGCGCTGCTGTCGGTGCCGATGCTGTTGCCGTCGACGAAGAACTCCACCGCGGTGACACTGCCGTCCACATCGCTCGCGCTGGCGCTGATCTGGACACTGTCGCCGGTGGTGTAGGCGGCGCCGTCGGCCGGGGAGTCCAGGTTCACCTGCGGCGGCTGCGGCTGATCCGAGCTGACGCTGATCGATACGGGCGCCGCGGTAACGCTGTCGCCGGCGTTGTCTTCTATGCGGGCGCTCAGTAGGTGGTTGCCGGCGGTGGCGGTCCAGCCGATGGACCAGGGGGCGCTGTTGTCGGTGCCTATCGCACTGCCGTCGACAAGGAAAGTCACGGCGACCACCTGGCCGTCCGGATCGCTGGCGTCGACGGAGATGATAACGCTGTCATTTTCGCTGAAAGTGGCGCCGTCTGCGGGGGCGGTGATGGCGCCGGTCGGGGGTTGGTTGCCGCTGCCGCAGGCGCCCAGTTCGCTCCAGGCATTGCTCCAGGCCCAGCCGACACCCGGCTCATAGGGGCCGCCGACGGTACACCAACCGCCCACAGTGCACTCGTAGGCCGCGCCGTTGTTCTTAACCTGATCGCCGGTGTTGTAGCTGGAGCCGTCCATATAGACGGGCAGCCCGCCGCAATCGTAGGCGTAGCCCTGGGCGCCGATCAGGCCGGACGCCAGTGCCACTGCGAGTCTTAGTTTCATCTTCTTCACCGTTATTATTGAAATTTTCCGGGTACCAATGGTTGTCGTGCCCCCGGCGGCGATAGAGCCGGGCCGCGGGCGCCGCGGGAAGAGCTGGCGCGCCGCGAAGAGATGACACCGCTGTCAAAACTAGCAGCCTCGACCCGGTGGAGGCAATGGCAAATTGCCGTATTTGTGAAGTACAAAAAGTATTTGATGCCAGTTTTCGCGGTGCCCGCCTGTTTTTTGATCGTCACCGACTCTCCGGCCGGGGGTGGAATTGCGAAGATTTGCGAGGCTGTGTCACCGCCGATTGGCGGACGCCTCCCCGGGGGCGCAGATCGGTTTCTTTCGCAAACCGTTTTCCGCGCCACTGGTCCTCGCTACCGGTCGGTGGCTTGCAGCTTTTTAATGTGAATACCTTTCGGCAGCAAAGTCAGGATTTTTATTCTCTTGTAGAAAATAAACAAAAGCTGTTTGTTCGTGAAATAAAAAAACGGTCTGTATTTTCCGCAAAAAAATAGTTTATTTCTCTCTCGACTTCGGTAACCGATGCACATTTTCGTCACAGTTTTTGCATAATGCCTTTGGGAGTCGAAAGCTGGTTTTTACGCTCGTCTCCGCGACAAATTGGGTCTGCGTACTAACTACGATAATAAGCTCTCGGGTATTTTTTTATGATCAACAAGAAAATAATCTCTGCTCCATCTCTGCTGGCTGTGGCCATTTCTTCGGTCTCGACGCCGGTGCTGGCGCAGGACGAACTGATTGAAGAGGTGATCACCATAGGCACCCGGGTCGAGGGACGCTCGGCTACGGATTCGGCGGTGCCCATTGATATCGTTACCGGCGAGGACTTCGTCAATCAGGGGGACACGGATTTAAATAATCTTCTGCGCAACATAGTACCGTCGTACAACGTCAACAATCAGCCGATCAGCGATGCGGCCAGTATCGTGCGCCCGGCCAACCTGCGCGGCCTGGCTCCGGACCACACGCTGGTGCTGGTCAACGGCAAGCGTCGCCACCGCGCGGCGGTGATTGCGTGGTTGGGCAACGGCGTGTCCGACGGAGCCCAGGGGCCGGATATCTCCCAGATTCCGTCGATCGCGCTGGATCAGGTGGAAGTACTGCGCGACGGCGCCGCGGCCCAGTACGGCTCCGATGCCATCGCCGGCGTGATGAACTTCAAGCTCAAGGATTCGCCCGACGGCGGTTCCATCGAGGTCAAGGCGGGCCAGTTCTACGAGGGCGATGGCACCCAGTACACGGTGGCGGCGAACTACGGCATGCCGTTTACCGCCAATGGTTTCGCCAATGTCAGTTTCGAGTACGGCAGCTCCGATCCCACCGACCGCAGCGTGCAGCGCAACGACGCCATCGCCCTGATCGAGGCGGGCAACACCCATGTGGCAGACCCGGCACAGGTTTGGGGACGCCCGGAAATCAAGGACGACTTCAAGTCGGTGCTCAATCTCGGGCTCGAGCTGGACAGCAGCAAGGAGTTCTACGCATTCGGCAACTACGGCAGCAAGACGGTGGACGGCGGTTTCTACTTCCGCAACCCGAATACTCGCTCTGGAGTTTTTGGGGTACAGCAGTTTGAAAAAGATATTAATGGCGACTTCGTACTCGACGGGAATGGCGATAAGATCCCGCTTAAAGATGCAGGCGGGGATAATGTTTTCCATCGTCTCGTGGGTGACTTAACCGGAAACATGAGTGGAAACTGCCCCACGGATTTAGATAGCAAAGATACGGCTGGTTTGGCGGCTGTCATGTCGGATCCGAACTGTTTCGTTTTTAACGAAATGTTCCCCGGCGGCTTTACCCCGCGCTTCGGCGGCGATGTGACCGACCTCGCGGGTGTCGCCGGTGTGCGCGGCGAAACCGAGGGCGGCTGGCACTACGATATCAGCGCCGCCCTCGGCTACAACGATGTGGATTTCTTTATCTACAACACCGTCAACGCCTCCCTGGGGCCGCAATCCCCGACCTCCTTCAATCCCGGCGCCTATACCCAGCTGGAGAAGAACTTCAATATCGATGTGAACAAGGGCTTTGAGGTGGGTCTGGCTTCCGAGCTCAGCGTCGCGGCCGGTTTCGAGTGGCGCGACGAGATCTTCGAGATCACCACCGGCGACCAGGCCTCCTACGAGATAGGCCCGCTGGCGGCGCAGGGTTTCGGCGCCGCCTCCAACGGTTTCCCCGGCTTCGGCCCGCTGGCGGGGGGCAGCTGGGGGCGCTCCAATGTCGCCACCTACCTGGATCTGGAGGCCGACGTAACCGAGGGATGGCTGCTGGGGCTGGCGCTGCGGTTTGAGGATTTCGAGGACTTCGGCACCACCACCAACGGCAAGCTGGCCACCAATATCGATATCAGCGACAACCTCTCCCTGCGCGGCTCCGTCAGCACCGGCTTCCGCGCGCCGACGCCGGGGCAGTCCAACGCCTTCAACGTCTCCACCGAGTTCGATATTGCGCTGGGTGAGCTGGTCAACAACGGCACCATTCCGTCGACCAACCCGGTGGCAGAGCTGCGCGGCGGTGAGGCGCTGGACCCCGAGAAGTCCACCAGCTGGACAGTGGGCACAGTGCTGGCCCTGGGGCCGGTGGATGTGACCATCGACTACTTCAATATCGAGCTGCAAGACCGGATAGCGCCGTCGCAACTCTACTCGCTGACGCAGGCCGAAATCGACAATCTGGTGGCCTCCGGTGTGACCAGTGCCGCCAACCTGCAGAACTTCCGCTTCTTTACCAACGACTTCGATACCACTACCAAGGGCATCGATATAGTCGCGACCTATAGCACAGAGGCAATAGGGGACAGCACCGACTTCAGCCTGGCGTTCAACCAGACGGATACCAGCGTCGACAAGTACTCCCCGGAAACCATCGACGCGACGCGTATTCGCGAACTGGAAGAGGGGCTGCCGCAGACCCGCTGGAACCTCTCCGCCAATACACTGCTGGCGGATTGGCGCCTGATGGCCAGGGTCAGCTATTTCGATGACTGGTTCGACTCCGAGGACGGGCAGGTCTACAGCGGCGAGTATATCGTCGATGCGGAGCTGGCATACAACTTCACCGAAAAGGTCTCGGTGACCCTCGGCGCCCAGAACCTGCTGGATCAGACTCCGGAGGAGAATCCCGGCGCGGCCGATGGCGTGGGCAACCGCTACAGCCAGTTCTCGCCCTTTGGCTTCGACGGTGGCTTCTACTATCTGCGTACGCGCTACGAGTTCTAAGCGGCCAGTGGAAGGCGAGCCTTAATCCGGCAGCTTCGATGCCGGGTCGATAAAAGAAAAACCCCGCTGGTGGCAGTGGGGTTTTTCTTTTGTGCGATGGTTCGTCAAGTTTCTGTCGATCGGCCTTAGGCAAGCCTGTTCAAATCCGTTTTCGGGTTTGCCTACATATCCCAGAGGGAGTTGGTGGCCATGGACAGGGTGATACGCTCCTTGTCCTGGATCTGTTTCAGGTCCTCGAAGACCTCCTTCACTTCGGAGGATTCGATGGCGCCGTAGACCGCCTGGTAGAGGTCGGAAAAATAGCGGTCCACCTCGCGGCCCATATTGTTGATTTCCTTGATGGTGGGCGGGTCGCTCAGTTCCAGCTTTTTGATGAAATCCTTCGCCGACTCCTCGTGGGTGTACTGCAGCCAGGTCTGCATCACCTTGTGCTGCGCAACCTCGCCGTAGTTGGCCAGGTTTCTCGCCATGCGCCGCTCGTGCTCCAGCATATGCTTCAGCAGCAACTGTGTTCGCTTATCCTCGGACTTTTTCAGTAATTCTTCGTATAGGTCCGCCATTTCCAGGTGGAATTTTTCCGCGTCCTTGAGGATTTCGAACGCCTGCTTGAAGGTTTTCATAGAATCGCCTTTTGATGTTTTATCTTTTGTGATGGCGGCAAAACAGAATGCGTGTCTCGTCAATCATCGCTCCATATGTTGTTTATAGTGCATTTATCCAATTGATCAAGATCTGCGGAAACACTCCAAACAGCAACAGCGCCGCGGTGAGGGAGAAAAGCAGCAGCCGGCCGGACACGGCTATTTGAGCGGCTTCCGCGCCGGCCGCCGGCTCCGGGTCCCGCTGTACCATCGTCAGCAGCAGGTGCAGATAGTAGTAGAGGCCCAGTGCGCTGCCGAGCACGACCGCCGCCAGCAGCAGCCACAGCTGGCCCTGCACGCCGGCGGCGAAGATATAGAACTTGCCGATAAAGCCGATAGTCAGCGGAATGCCCGCCAGGGAAAGCAGCATTGCCGCCAGGCAGCAGGCCAGCCAGGGCGAGCGCCACAGCAGGCCGCGGTAGAAAACCCGCTGATAGGGATCCGCGGCGGGGTCATTGATCGGGCCGGTGCCCCCCGGCGCCTTTGCCACTGCCGAGTCTGCGATCAGGCCGACGACCGCAAACGCCCCCAGGGTGGTGATCACATAGGCCACCAGGTAGTAGACCACCGCCTCGCTGCCGAAGGCGCTGTTGCCGATCAGGAAGGCGACGATCAAATAGCCGATATGGGCGATGGAGGAGTAGGCCAGCAGGCGCTTGATGTTGTTCTGCATCAGCGCCAGCAGATTGCCCGCCAGCATGCTGGCCACGGCGGCGAGCGCGAGCAGGTCCGTCAGCGCCGGCACCGAGAAGAGGTCCGCGCGGGCAAAGAAGCGCAGCAGCAGTGCGACCACGGCGCCCTTGCCGACGGTGGCGATCAGCGCCGTCACAGGTGTCGGCGCCCCCTGGTAGACGTCCGGGGTCCAGATATGGAAGGGCACCAGCGACAACTTGAAAGCCAGCGCGATCAGCAGCAGCGTCAGTCCCGCCAGCAGCAGTGACGGTGCCTGCGACAGCCGCGCCACCGCCGCCGCCACGCCGTCGAAATCCAGTGCGCCGCCGGCGCCGTAGATCAGTGCTATGCCGAAAAGCCCCAGGGCCGTGGAAAGCGCGGACAGCAGCAGGTATTTGATGCCCGCTTCCAGCGCGTGCATCTGCTCTCTGTTACGGGAGAACAGGCCGCTGACCGAAAAGCCGAGCAGCGGGTAGAGTGCGAGCCCCATCAGCTCCATGGCGAGGAAGAAGCTGGCGAAATGGTTGGCAAATACCAGCGCCGAGGCGCCGAGCATGACCAGCAACAGCAGGATATAGAACTCTTCCGGATAGCTGTCGGAAGCGTCGCGGTGGCCACAGCGCTTTTCGAGGTAATTGAAGCCGAGTACGGCAACCGCAAGCGCCGCCAACAGTAGCAGCAGGCAAAAGAACAGCGCCGCGTGATCCACCAGCAGCAGGCGCGTGACCTCGATGGAACCGACGCCGCCGGACAGTGTGCCGGCGACCCCGAAGCAGGCGTAGATGGCTGCCGTCAATGTGACCAGTGTCGTGGCCAGTGCGGCCAGGTGCCCGCGCCAGAAAGACACCTGCAACAGAAGCAGTACTATGCCGCCACTCAATACCAGCAGTGGCAGTATCGCGAACAGTTCCCGGGCACTCATGGCGATTCCCCTCCGCTGTGATTCGAGTCCGGCCAGCCGCTGTCGGCGGCTGCCTGAAAATCGGTTGCAAAAAAGCCCTCGCGCCGTTGCGTCAGCGCCGCCTCAACTCGCCCGATGGATCCGGCGATACCGGGCCCGGCGATATCGAACACCGGCTGCGGGCGCAGACCGAGGAACAGCAGCGCGACGGCGAGGGACAGCAGCGCTAGGGTTTCGCGGGCATTCAGGTCCGTGGCCAGGGTACCTTCCCGTTCGGCGCCGCGCTCCGCGCCGAAGAAGACCCGCTGCATCATCAGCAGTGCGTAGAGCGCCGCACCCACCAGGCCTGTGGCGGCGAGGACGGTGATCCAGCGGTTGGTGCCGAAGCTGCCGAGCAGCACCAGGAACTCGGCGATAAAGTTGCCCAGTCCGGGCAGGCCGAGGGAGGCCACGGCGAAAAACAGTGCGATCGCCGAGAGTTTCGGCAGCCTGCCCCAGAGGCCGCCGAGCTGTGCCATATCGCGCGTGTGCAAGCGGTGTTGCAGCGCGCCCACCAGGGCGAAGAGCGCCGCTGTGCTGAGCCCGTGGGCGATCATCTGCATGACCGCCCCCTGGATCGCAATGGTGTTGAGCGCGTAGAGGCCGAGCAGGACGAAGCCCATATGGCTGACGCTGGAATAGGCCACCAGCCGCTTCATATCCCGTTGGGCGAAGGCCAGCACGGCGCCGTAGATCACACTGATGGCGCCGATCGACATGGCGACCGGGGCGAAGGCGAGCGAGGCTTCTGGAAACAGCGGCAGCGTAAAACGCAGCAGGCCGTAGGCGCCTGTCTTCAGCAGTATCGCCGCCAGCAGGATACTGCCCGCCGTGGGCGCCTGTGTGTGCGCGTCCGGCAGCCAGGTGTGCAGCGGCAGTGCCGGCAGCTTCACCGCAAAGGCGACGAAGAAGCCGAGCATCAGCCAGTAGGCGGCGTCCGCAGAAAGCTGTGCGGCCAGAAGTTCGCGGTAGTCGAAGGTCAGCTGGCCGCTGCTGCTGTAGTGCATATACACGAGCGCGACTATCGCGATCAGCATCAGCAGGCTGCTGGCCTGGGTGAAAATAAAAAACTTGATGGCGGCATAGATGCGCTGTTCGTAGCCCCACACGGCAATCAGAAACAGCATCGGGATCAACATCACTTCCCAGAAAAAGAAGAACAGGAACAGATCTATTGCGGTGAAGACGCCGACCACGCCGGCCAGGGTCCAGAGGTAATTGAAATAGAAGAAACCGCGGCGGAAGCGGATATCCCTCCAGGTCGCCACCAGGCCGAACAACCCCATCAGCAGTGTCAGCGCCAGCATCAGGAAGCCGAGGCCGTCGATTGCGAGATGGAAGCTGATACCGAAGCGCGGTATCCATTCTATCTGCAGGCTGTCCCACCAGGGGCCGCCGCCGGCAGGCGCCGCGCCGGCGGAAAACTCTGGCCAGTAGCCGCCGAGCAGTGCCGTCGCCGCCATCAGGGAGAACAGCGAAACCCAGTCGCCGCCGCGGTTGTAAAGCCGCTCGGCGAGCCAGGCCAGCAGCCCGCCGGCAAACAGTATCGCGATAATAGCCAGTAGGGTCATAGAGCCACCAAAAGCGCGAGGAAGAGAATGGAACCGGCCACCAGCGTGGCCATATACCAGCGCACCTGCCCGTTCTGGGAGCTGCTGAGCAGCAGGTTCATCTGCCGGCTCGCAGTGGCCGTGCCCGTGTAGAGCGCGTCGACGATGTCATTGCGGTTCACCCGTGCGAGAAATACAAAGGGCTTCACCAGCAGGCGGTCGTAGAGCCAGTCGAACCCCCAGCCGCCGAACCACAATTTATAAAGTGCCGAGGGCGCGCGTCGCGGGGCTGGCGCCGTTGCAGCGGCGCGGCGCCTGTGCACAAAGAGCCACCAGGCGATGACCAGTCCGGCAATCGGCATCGCCGTGGCAATGCCCTCCACCCAGTCCGCGGGGTGGCCCGCCTGGGACTGGCCGAACACCGATTGCAGTGGCGGCGCCAGCAGACCGCCGAACAGGGCCAGCGCGGCCAGCACCAGCAGCGGTGTGCTCATGACACCGTTGTTGGCATTCTTGCAGCGGGCCGAGGCCGGCCCCTCGGCGCCGAAAAACACCAGGAACAGCAGGCGGAAGCTGTAGACGCCGGTCACCAGGGCGCCGAGTATTCCCGCCAGCCAGATGCCGCTGAAGCCGTGGTGGTAGTCCCAGGCGCTGAGCAGAATCTGATCCTTGCTGTAGAAACCCGAGGAGAACGGCAGGGCCGCGAGGCAGGCGCTGCCGATCGCGAAGCAGAGGAAGGTGAAAGGGATTTTCCGGCGCAGGCCGCCCATATTAAAAATATTCTGCTCGTGGTGCAGGCTCAGAATCACCGAGCCCGCGGACAAAAACAGCAGCGCCTTGAAAAACGCGTGTGTCATCAGGTGGAAGATGGCCCCGGACCAGGCGCCCACACCGAGAGCCAGGAACATATAGCCGATCTGGCTGATGGTGGAGTAGGCCAACACCCGTTTGATATCGCTCTGCACCAGCGCGCTGCAGCCGGCCAGCAACAGCGTCAGGGCGCCGACGATTGCGACCGCGCTCATTGCCGTTTCCGAAAGCGCGAACAGCGGGTGCATGCGCGCGATCAGGTAGACGCCGGCGGTAACCATGGTGGCCGCGTGAATCAGCGCGCTGACCGGCGTCGGGCCCGCCATCGCATCCGGCAGCCAGGTCTGCAGCGGCAGCTGTGCGGACTTGCCCACGGCGCCGCCGAGCAGCAGCAGTGCGGCCAGCGTGATGGTCGGATCGTTCGCCGCAGAGCTGCCCACCGCCGAGATCAGCTCGCGGATATTCAGCGTCGCGAACTGGCTGAACAGCAGGAAGAGGCCGATGGCCATGGCGGTGTCGCCGACGCGGGTTACGATAAATGCCTTGCGCGCCGCCGCGCCGTTGGCCGGATCCCGGTACCAGAAACCGATCAGCAGGTAGCTGCACAGCCCCACCCCCTCCCAGCCCAGGTAGAGCAGTACCAGGTTGTCCGCCAGTACCAGGATCAGCATGGCGCAGACAAACAGGTTCAGATAGGCGAAATAGCGCCGATAGCCGGCATCGTTGCGCATATAGCCGGCGGAGTAGAGGTGGATCAGGAAGCCGACGCCGGTAATCACCAGCAGCATCACCAGCGTCAGCCAGTCGGCGTAAAAACTGAAGCCCAGTTGCAGGTCGCCGATACTGAGCCACTGCCACAGCGGCACCTGCAGCACCGCCGACGCATCCCGGCGGAAAACCGAGAGCGCGACGGCCGCGGTGAGCAGCGCGGCCAGGCCGACGCTGCCGGCGCCTATCAGGGCGCTGACCCTTTCGGGGGGCTCATCCCTGCGAAACAGCGGTATGGAAACAAGCAGCAGAAAACCAAGCAGCGGCAGCAGCGGGATCCAGGCCACCATAGTGTTCACAGCCCAGGTTGTGGATTCCTGCATATCAACCTCTCAGTCCGTTCAGTTGGTCGATATCCACCGTGTGCCGGCGGCGATAGAACTGCAGTACCAGGGCCAGGGCGATGGCGACTTCCGCGGCGGCCAGTGTGATGACGAAAATGAACATCACCTGGCCATCCGCATTGCCCCAGTGGGCACCGGCGACGACGAAGGCGAGTGCGGCCGCGTTGGTGCAGATCTCCACACACATCAGCATGAAAATGATATTGCGTCGCACCAGCAGCCCCGCGAGCCCGAGGCAGAAAAGGATCGCGGCCAGGGTCAGGCCGGCGTGCAGGCCCGGCATCGCTTCAGTCGGCATGGTCCACCTCCGGCGGTATTTCGCGCTTGTGTCGCGCCAGGTGAAAGGCGCCTACCAACCCGGCCAGCAGCAGCATCGAGGCCAGCTCCACCGCGAGCAGGTAGCGGCTGAACAGGGCCACGCCCACTTCCCGGGGGCCGACGTAATGGGCCTGCGGCGCGTCTTCCGCCCCGCCGCCGAGCAGCAGCACCAGCTGTACCAGCAGTACTGTGGAGAGCAGCGCGGGGCCGAGCCAGCCGCGCGGTTGCAGCCACGCCTTTTCCTGCTCCACCGCAGCGTCGCCCTGGTTCAGCATCATGATGACGAAGACCATCAACACCATGATGGCGCCGGCGTATACGATCACTTCCAGCGCGGCGGCGAAGGGCGCACCGTACTGGTAGAAGATCACGGCGACCGCGAGCAGGGAGACGATCAGGTAGAGCAGGGCGTGCACCGCGTTGCGGCTGCAGATGACCATGGCCGTCGAGGCGATGGCGATTGCCGCGGTAAGGTAGAAGACCATAGCTACTCCTCAACGTGAACAGTAAGCCCCCTCTCCCGCCTGCGGGGGGAGGGGGCCTTCTTTTATGGTTATTTATAGATTCAGGCTTTTTACATTGATCGGTTCGGCCTCATTCTGCGCCTCGCCCTTGTCCTTGCCGGCAATCGCCTTGCCGGCCACATGGTAGAAGCTGTAGTCGTGGTATTTGCCCGGCCCGCTGATCAGGAGATCCTCTTTTTCGTACACCATGTTCTGCCGGTCGTATTCACACATTTCGAAGTCAGGCGTGAGCTGGATTGCATAGGTGGGGCAGGCGTCCTCGCACAGCCCGCACATGATGCAGCGGGAAAAATTGATACGGAAATAGGCCGGGCGCCAGCGGCCGTCCTCGCTCTCGGTTTTCTGCAGCGAGATGCAATCGGGCGGACAGGCGACGGCGCACAGGCTGCAGGCCACGCAGCGCTCTTCGCCGTCGGGATCTCTCGTCAGGACGATGCGGCCGCGGTAGCGCGGCGCCAGGTAGGGCTTTTGCTCCGGGTACTGCACCGTCGCGTTGCGCTGGAACAGGTGCTTGAAGACCAGCCACATACTGCGCAGTTGGCTCGTAATCATCGGTATTCTCCGGCTCTTTTGCGTTTATTTATCCGATCCACAGCAGCACCCCCGCGGTCGCCAGAAGGTTGAGCAGCGACAGCGGCAGCATCACCTTCCAGCCGAATTGCATCAGCTGGTCGTAGCGGGGCCTGGGTATTGCGGCGCGCAGCAGGATAAACACCATCACCAGCAGCGCTGTCTTCAGGGCGAACCAGATCAGCGGCGGCAGCCAGGGCCCGAGCCAGCCGCCGAGGAACAGGGTGGTGATCAGCGCGGAAATCAGGATCACGGACAGGTATTCTCCGACGAAGAACATGCCGAACTTCATGCCCGAATACTCGGTGTGGAAGCCCGCGGTAAGTTCGTGTTCCGCCTCCGGCAGGTCGAACGGCAGCCGGTGGCTCTCGGCGACACCGGCGACAAAGAACACCAGAAAGCCGATAAACTGCGGCAGTATGAACCAGCCGCCCTGCTGGGCCAGCACTATCTCGCGCAGGTTGAAGCTGCCCGCAAGCATGACCACGCCCATCAGGCTGAGCCCCATAAACACCTCGTAGGAGACCGTCTGCGCGGCCGCGCGCAGACCGCCCAGCAGCGCGTATTTGTTATTGGAGGCGTAGCCGCCGAGAATCACGCTGTAAACCGCTATGGACGACATAGCGAGAACAAACAGCAGGCCGATATTGAGATCGATCACGCCGATCGCCGGTGAGAAGGGTACCACCGCAAAGGCGAGCAGCATGGTCGCCATCACCACCGTGGGGGCGAGCACGAACACCGGTATGTCGGCAAAGCGCGGGACAAAGTCCTCCTTGAAAAACAGCTTGATCATATCCGCCACCACCTGCAGCAGGCCGAAGGGGCCCACCCGGTTCGGCCCCGGCCTGTCCTGCCAGAAGCCCAGCAGGCGCCTCTCTCCCCAGGTCAGCAGTGCCGCCAGCAGCACCGCCGCGAGCAGTACGCCGAAGATATTCAACAGGGTCATGATGGCGGAAGAGGTCATTGGCTTTCTCCGCGTTCGGTGGTGGGCGATGCGGCTCGCTTCAGGGTTGCGCGGCCCGGGAGCAGGGGGGAGAGGCTTTGCACCTGCGGCGTACCGCAGGGAATTCCGACGGTGCCCGGCGGCTGGGTGCCGGAGAGGCGCGCTTCGAGCACATAGTGTTGCGACCTGACTTCCAGTTCCAGCAGATTTCCGTCACCGATGTCCAGTGCCGCGGCATCGCTGGGATGCATCTGCACAAAGGGTGCCTCTATGACACTGGCGATGGCGGCGGCGCTTGCACTCAACTCGTCAGAGCCGAACAGTCGATAGAGGGGCAGCAGCTGCAACTGGCCGGCCTGCAGCGCCTCTCCCGCGTGCGGGGGAGAGCTCCACTCGGGTATCTGCCGCGGCTGCCGGCGTATCTGTACGCCGCCGTCGGCGCCCTTGCGCGCACCGCCGACACCGCACTGGAACTTGAGGATCGACTGGTTCGAGTTCCAGCCCGGCGACCAGATATTGGCGGATAGCGGCGTGATGCCGGGGCTCTGTATACCCTCCATGCTGAAGGTCATGGGCGCGTCGGGATCGACAGGCGGGGGGAACTCCGCCACTTGGGCTCTGGCGCGCACGGCCGTGCGCCCGCTGTAGCGGTGGCTCTGGCGCGCGACCTTGAGGCCGTCGATGCGGTAGTCTTCGTCGGGACCGAGTTTTTCCAGTACCTCGAACTGCGGAAACTCGGTGGCGACGGCCTCGCTCAAGTCCACACTGTGTCGCCAGCCGGCGATGGCCGACAGTTGGGCGGACTTCTGTTCGCAGTAGCCGGCGGCATCCACCAGCCAGCGCCAGCTCTCCTGGATAAATCCCGGCCCCTCGTAGACCGCGTAAAAACGCTGTGCCACGCCGTTGCTGTTGATAAAGGTGCCCTGGGATTCCGCGGTCGCCGCCGCCGGAAAGATCAGGTCTGCGCGCCTGGCGCTTTCGTTCAGCAGCGAGTCCAGCAGTATCACTTCGTCGGCGCGGGACAGAATCCGCTCCAGGGTTGCGCGCTCTGCGCGGCGGTAGAGGTCGTTCTCGAGAATCACCAGGGTCAGCGGGGCGGCCTCCGCGCCAGCGTCCTGCAGCCGTTGTGCCAGCCGTTCCAGATCGCCCCGGCCGGGCTGGAACAGCTGCGTTATACCGAGGCTGTTTGCCTCTGGGCAGGCGAGGTAGAGCAGGCAGCTGCGCGCGGATTTATCCGCGAGCGCCGTGGCGATCCTGCCGGCGCCGCGGATAATATCGCCGCTGCGAGTGGCACAACCGGAGATGACCAGCGGCCTGTCTGCGGCGCTGAGGATATCCGCGCTGCGCGCGGCGAGTTCGCGGATTTCGGCGGGCAGCTCGAGCGCCGCCGGGCTGCTGCCGCCAATCAGTTGCGCTATTGCCTCGGCAAACAGCGCGATCTGCGCGGGCGAGTCTAGCAGCGAGGCGCAGGTGATATCCGCCAGATCCGGCGGTTCGCTGCCGGCGAAGATAACGGGGCTGTATTCTCCGCGCAGCTGGCGCACCGAGGCGTCCTGCCACAGGGGAATTTTCAGTTCGGTGGCGTGCTGTCGCTGCCGGTTGCGCGCCGCCTGGCGCACCGCGAGTGAGATGCGCGGCGCTGTGTTGCCGATATCCTCGCCGAGAATCAGCACTGCGTCGGCGGCTTCGATCTCCGGTGTGGTCGGGCTGTGGATACGCCGGTCGCGCTGGATCTCATCGACTAGTTGCAGCAGCGCCAGGTCGCGGCGGTTCAGACCGGAATAAAAATTATCCGCGCCGACCAGTTGCCGCAGCGCGAAGTTGTTTTCCAGCGAGCTGCGCGGCGATCCTATGCCGATCAGGCGGCGCCGGTTTTTCTGTGCGGCGGAGAGACTGTCTGCGAAGCGCCGCACGGCCTGTTCCGGCGCAATCGCCTCGTGCACCTTGTTGCCGGTCTGCGCGGTGGAGCCGATCAGGGGGTCGCGGCGCGCCGCCAGTACTTCCTTGATGCGCGCGTCGCTGTTCACATAGTCGTAGCCGAAGCGGCCGCGGTCGCAGAGGAAATAGCCGTTGATATCCCGGTTGTACAGGTTGACGACCCGGCGCAGTATCGCGTCCTGGCCGTTGCCCGCCTCGCGCGCGCCGGGGGCTGTGTTGCAGCCCACCGCACAGTGTTCGCAGATCGACGGTGCCGTCTGCAGATCCCACTTGCGCACGAAGTGTTCGCTAAAGGTCTTGTCGGTGAAGACACCGGTCGGGCAGACCTCCACCAGGTTGCCGCTGAAGCCGCTTTCCAGCATGCCGTCCCGTTCGCGCCCGAAATAGACCTGGCTGTTCCTGCCCAGTGGCTGCAGATCTTCGCCACCGGCGTAGTCGCGGTAGAAGCGGGTGCAGCGGTAGCAGGCGATGCAGCGGTTCATCTCGTGATTGATAAAGGGGCCCAGGTACTGGTTGCGGTGGGTGCGCTTGGTGCCGCGGTAGCGCCGGCTGGTGTGACCGGTCATCTCGGTCATATCCTGCAGGTGGCACTCGCCCCCCTCCTCGCACACCGGGCAGTCGTGGGGGTGGTTGGTCATCAGATCTTCGATGATGCCGCCGCGGAATTCCCGCGCGTAATCCGCATCGACGCTGTAGATGCCGCCCTCCCTGACCGGTGTCATGCAGCCCATGACCAGCCGCCCGCGCTGGTCGTCCGCGTCCTTGTACTCGATCACCGCACACTGGCGGCAGGCGCCCACCGAACCCATGGCCGGGTGCCAGCAGAAGTAGGGCAGGTCTATGCCCAGAGACAGGCAGGCGCTGAGCAGGTTCTGGTCTTCATCTACCCGATACTGTTCGCCGTCGATAGTGATGGTTGGCATTTTGAGTCCGTTTTATTTTGCCGTTACTGACACTTTTTGGGGCTCCTACACATAGGGGCAGCCGCCTTTGGTAATGTGATCGATAAAGTCCTGTTCGAATAATTTCAGCGCACTCTGTATCGGCTCCGCCGCGCCGGGGGCCAGGGCGCAGAAGGTATTGCCGGGGGCCATGCGCGCGGTCTGTTCGCGCAGCAGATCCAGATCCTCCGGCAGCCCCTGGCCGCGCTCTATGCGCTGCAGGATTTCCACCACCCAGGGCAGGCCGTCGCGGCAGGGGGTGCACCAGCCGCAGGATTCACGCGCAAAGAATTGCGAGAGGTTCAGCACCAGCCCCACCGGGCAGGTGTGGTCGTCCAGGACTATGATGGTGCCGGTGCCCATGCGGCTGCCGGCCTTGCCGATGACGTCGTAGTCCATCGGCAGATCCAGGTGTTCGGGGCCGAGAAAATCCGTGGAGCCGCCGCCGGGCAGGAAGCCCTTCAGCTTCAGGCCGTCCCGCATACCGCCGGCGTGTTTTTCGATGATTTCGCGCACCGGCGTGCCCATCGGCAGTTCCCAGGTGCCGGGGTTTTTCACCTTGCCGCTGACGCCGAACAGCTTGCTGCCGGCGTCCTCGCCGCGGCCCAGGCCCTTGTACCAGTCGACGCCGAGATCGATCAGGTGCGGAATATTGCAGAAGGTCTCCACGTTGTTGACCACGGTGGGTTTGCCCCAGAGGCCGCTGACCTGGGGGAAGGGTGGCTTGGCCCGGGGGATTGCGCGGCGTCCCTCGAGGGCGTTGATCAGCGCCGTCTCCTCGCCGCAGATATAGTTGCCGGCGCTGCGGTGCAGGTGGATCTCCAGGCTGTAGTCGCCGCCCTGTATGTTTGAGCCGAGCAGCCTTTGTTCCCTGGCTTCGGCGATGGCCTGCTGCAGGCGCGCCGCGGCCAGGTGGTATTCGCCGCGAATAAAGATATAGGCGGTGCGCGCCTCTATCGCGTAGGCGGCGATGGCCATGCCCTCGATCAGCAGGTGCGGGTCGCGCTCCATCAGCAGGCGGTCCTTGAAGGTGCCCGGCTCCATCTCGTCGGCGTTGCACACCAGGTATCTGACCGCGGGGCTGCCTTCGCCGCGGGGCACGAAGCTCCACTTCAGGCCGGTATTGAAGCCGGCGCCGCCGCGCCCGCGCAGACCGCCGTTCTGAACCAGCTTGACGATGTCCTCCGGCGCCATGCCGAGCGTCTTGCGCCAGCCGCGGTAGCCGCCGTTTTCCAGGTAGCGGTCGATATCTGCGGCGACGTTCTGCGGCCCGATATTTTTCGTAAGCGGGTTAGTCAGCGGACTTGTCAGCATGGCGAGAGCCTTCAGCGTCGTTATGGCGAGAGCCTTCAGCGTCGTTGTGGCGAGATCCTTCAGCGCGATTGATTCTGGCCCTGCTCTCAAGGATTTCGTCGATATCGGACTCGGTGAGGTTGCGGTGCATTTCCTCGCCGATCATCATCACCGGTGCCCGGTCGCAGTCGCCCAGACAGGGGGTCTCAAGCAGCGTGAAGAGGCCGTCCTCGGTGGTTTCCCCCGGCTTTATTTGCAGTGTCTTCTGCAGTTTTTCCTGCAGGCGGTTGCAGCCCATGATCCAGCAGCTGGCGCTCTTGCACAGCAGAATCACTTCCCGGCCGACCGGCTGGCGGAAAATCAGCTGGAAGTAGGTGGCCACGCTCTCCAGCTGCGCCACCGGAATGTCCAGGTAGGCGGAAACCGCCTGCAGGCTCTCGTCGGAGACCCAGCCGCGGTGCTTCTGCACTATGCGCAACGCCTCCAGGCCCACGGAGGCCTTGTCCTCGTAGTGGGAGAACTCGCGGTCTATTTCGGCTTTTTCGGCGTCGCTCAATCTGGTTTTGGCTGCGTCTTTCCCCGCGTTGCTGTGCTCCATTACTTCTATGACTTCCGGTTCGAAAATGCTCGACATAAGCTATCCCTAACAATTAGCCCTATCGGTCCACATCCGCCATAACGAAATCTATGCTGGCGATAATCGCGATCAGGTCCGCCACCAGCAGGCCGCGGGACATCAGCGGAATCATCTGCAGGTGTGGAAAGGACGGCGTGCGGATTCTGGTGCGGTAGGCGCTGGTGCCGCCATCGCTGACAATCTGGTAGCTGTTCAGGCCCTTGGTGGCCTCGACCGGGACGCAGACCTCGCCGGCGGGCATCACCGGCCCCCAGCTGTTGTTGACGAAGTGCTGGATCAGCGTCTCTATGTCCTGCATGGTGCGCCCCTTGCGCGGCGGGGTCGTCAGCGGGTGATCGGACTTGTAGGGGCCCGCCGGCATATTGTCGAGACACTGGCGGATGATGCGCAGGCTCTGCCAGATCTCCTCCACGCGCACGCGGCAGCGGTCGAAGCAGTCGCCGCCGTCGAAGGTGGGCACGTCGAACTCAAACTGCTCGTAACCGCTGTAGGGGCGGCGCTTGCGCAGATCCCACTCCAGGCCGGTGGCGCGCAGGCCGGGACCTGTCACGCCCCACTCCAGTGCCTCGGCGGTGTTGTAGACGCCGATGCCGCGGGTGCGCTTCTGCAGCAGTTTGTTTTTGACCACCATGCCCTCGTACTCGCGCAGGCGCGCGGGCATATAGTCGAGGAATTCGCGCAGCATTTTGTCCCAGCCCCGGGGCAGGTCCTGGGCCACGCCGCCGATACGGAACCAGGCCGGGTGCATGCGCCCGCCGGTGATGGCCTCGACGATGCCGAACAGCTTCTCCCGGTCGACGAACATATAGAAGACCGGCGACATCTGCCCCACGTCCTGGGCGAAGGTGCCGTAGAACACCAGGTGGCTGGCGATGCGGAACAGCTCGCACAGCATCACGCGGATCGTCTGCGCCCGCTCCGGCACCTGGATACCGGCCAGCTGCTCCAACGCCAGCACATAGGGCAGGTTGTTCATGACCCCGCCCAGGTAGTCGATGCGGTCGGTGTAGGGCACATAGGTGTGCCAGGCCTGGCGCTCCGCCATCTTCTCGGCGCCGCGGTGGTGGTAGCCGATATCCGGCACCGCGTCGACGATCTCCTCCCCGTCCAGCTGCAAGGCGATGCGGAAGACACCGTGCACGCTGGGGTGGTTGGGGCCCAGGTTCAGAAACATGAATTCGGCGCTGTCGCTGGCGCGGGCCATACCCCACTCCTCGGGCTTGAACAGCAGCGCCTCCTGTTCCGCCCGCTGTTTTTCCGGCGTCAGGGTGAAGGGATCCACTTCGGTGGCGCGGGCGTGGTGGTCCTTGCGCAGCGGGTGCCCCTGCCAAGTGGGCGGCATCATGATGCGGCGCAGGTTCGGATGGCCGGCGAACTCTATGCCGAACAGATCCCACACTTCGCGCTCATACCAGTTGGCGTTGGCCCAGATGGGCGTGGCCGAAGGGGCGCACAGGCGCGCTTCCGGCAGTGCCACCTTGATGCGCACGAACAGGTCCCGCTCCACCGACAGCAGCTGGTAGACGAGGGTGAAATCGCTCTCGGGTTGTCTGTGTTGGCCCCTGCCGCGGTGCATGCGCAGGCGCTCGTCGATGGCCGTCAGGTCGTAGAGCATCGCGAAGGGGTGCGAGATCCCCGATTTAAGGAAGCGCAGCAGCGGCAGCAGCGATTGTGCATCCGTCCACAGGGTGGGCATATCCGGGCAGTCCGGCTGCAGCCAGTAGTTTTCCTGTGTGTACTCCTCGCGAAGATCGCCGACAAAGGCTTCCGCCTCCGCCCGGTAGGGCGTCGGCCTGTAAACGCTTTTTGCGATTACGCCTGCCATAGATTTTTCCGCTTGTTGTTTTTCCCGTGGACCGCTCGCCGCTGATAGCCCGGCCATGGATGGCCGGGTCGCAAATCAAGCACTTAAGTGCGTGATTTGTTGTGCCGGGTTTGCGGACATGTGCCGCAAACCCGGGCAGAAAAAACCAAGGGTGGTTTTTTCTACAACCTGTTAGACGGAATCCGGCGCGCGCAGCGTGTCCGCACGCATGCGCTCTGCGCGGTTCTGATCGCGCAGGCTGGGCTTGGGCACCCTGCGCGGGCCGTGATCTTCCACCAGCCAGCTGAATCCGCGCCGCTCGCCGGCGACGGACTTCTGCAACAGTGTCAGCCCCTGCATCAGCGCCTCCGGGCGCGGTGGGCAGCCTGGCACATAGACGTCCACCGGCAGGAAGCGGTCCACGCCCTGCACCACGCTGTAGATGTCGTACATGCCGCCGGAGTTGGCGCAGGAGCCCATGGAGATGACCCAGCGCGGTTCCATCATCTGTTCGTAGAGACGCTGCAGTACCGGGGCCATTTTTATAAAGACGGTACCGGAGATGACGATCAGGTCCGCCTGCCGCGGCGTGGCGCGGATCACTTCGGAGCCGAAGCGGGAGATGTCGTGGCGGCTGGTGAAGGCGGTGGCCATTTCCACATAGCAGCAGGAGAGGCCGAAATTGAAGGGCCAGAGGGAGTTGGCCCGGCCCCAGGCCACCAGATCCTCCAGCTTGGTGAGCAGGATGTTTCTTTTGACTTCCTCGGAAAAAATATCTTCCTCTGTGCGCCTACCGCTCGCTGCAATCAGGTCGTCCGTTTTGGTTAGCTGCCAGCGCATAGTGCTTCCCTGGTTTTCGCTTCAATCGCTATCGTTGCTGATCTTCCGTGGCTTCGATCAGGCTCTTCTGTTTACCGCCCCAGTCCAGCGCGCCCAGGCGCCACAGGTAGATGAGGCCGGCGAGCAGTATCACAATGAAAATGGCCGCTTCGATAAAGCCCAGCAATCCGGTTTCGCGAAAGGCGATGGCCCAGCCGAACAGGTAGATGGCTTCCAGATCGAAGACGATGAACAGTATCGCGACCAGGTAATAGGTGACCGAAAGGCGCAGGCGCGCGCTGCCCTGGGAGACGATGCCGGATTCGTAGGGTTCATCGGTGGCGGCGTCGCGGCGTCGCTGGCCGAGGAAGTGGGACAGGCCGAGCATCAAGGCGATCAATGCAAAAACGGCGAGGCAGTAAACGAGCAGTGGCCACAATTGTTCGAAATGGGCGGCCGGGTCGAATCTGGTTGGGTAATTCAACGTCTCTCTCCCCGATCTGCATGCGGGCTCTGGCCCGGGTTCATCACTGATACAACGGCGTTATGGAAACCTCAAAAATCGAAAGGGACTGCAGGCCTGTTCCCGCGCGCGGGTGTGTGATTGACGGCGATTTTCGCGTTATCGTTGTTCGGCTGCGGCGCAGAAGTCGTTGCCCGCGCGCTGTGTAGCGAAACACTGTCTGTTTTATAAATCTTTGTCGGTGTCAGTGCCAGTGAGGGTAAGGAACGATTGCTTCTTAGTGCTATCGTTTTTATACGCGTGGATTCTGTGATATTGGACGTCAAAGATCCCGGTGGCGGGCGGCGGAAAAATAAAAAAGGGGCGCGAGGCCCCTTTTTTATTGAGTTTCAGGAAAACAAGCGCGCCACTACAGCTTGCTGATTTCCTCCAGCTGTTGCTGCAGTCTGTGCTGCGCCTTCTGCATTTCTGCGAGTTTGTCCCGCTCCTTGGCCACCACCGCCTCCGGTGCCTTGTCGACAAACTTCGGGTTCTTGAGCTTGCCCTCCACGCGGGCCAGCTCCTTCGCCAGCTTGTCGATTTCCTTCTTCAGGCGCGCGCTCTCCGCGGCCACGTCGATCAGCCCCGCCATGGGTACCAGCAGTTCCATATCGCCCACCAGCGCGGTGGCGGAGGCGGGTGCGGATTCGCCGGCCGCGAGCCAGGTGATGGATTCGAGGCTGGCGAGCTTGATCAGCAGGCCGCGGGCCTGTTCCAGCAGTTCCTTGTCGCGTGCGGAGCCATTGCGCAGTATCAGTGGAATCTTCTTCGCCGGGGAGATATTCATCTCGCCGCGGATATTGCGCACGCCCTCGATCACCTGCTTCAGCCAGGCGATGGCCGCCTCGGCCTCGCTGTCGATCTTGTGCTCGCTGGGCTCCGGGTAAGGCTGCAGCATGATGGTGTCGCCGGCGGCGCCGGCCAGGTCCTTCACCTTCTGCCAGATTTCCTCGGTGATAAACGGCATCAGCGGGTGCGCCAGGCGCAGCACCGTCTCCAGCACACGGATCAGGGTGCGGCGGGTGCCTTTCTTCAGCGCGTCCGAGGCCGACTCGTCCCACAGCACCGGCTTGGACAGCTCCAGATACCAGCTGCAGTACTCGGCCCAGATAAAGTCGTACAGGGCCTGGGAGGCCAGGTCGAAGCGGTAGCTGTCCATCGCTTCGCGCACGGCTTTCTCGGTTTTCTGCAGCTGGGAGATAATCCAGCGGTCGGCCAGACTCAGTTCGAAATCGCTGCTGCCATCCTGGCCGCAGTCGTGGCCCTCGCAGTTCTGCAGCACATAGCGGGACGCGTTCCAGATCTTGTTGCAGAAGTTGCGGAAGCCCTCGATGCGGCCCACGTCAAACTTGATATCGCGGCCGGTGGAGGCCAGCGAGTAGTAGGTGTAGCGCAGCGCGTCTGTGCCGAAGGCGGCAAAGCCGTCTGGGTAGTCTTTGCGGGTCTCCTCTTCGATTTTTTCCTTCAGGTGCGGCAGCATCAGGCCGGTGGTGCGTTTCTGCACCAGGCTCTCCAGGTCGATACCGTCGATCAGGTCGATCGGGTCAATCACATTGCCCTTGGACTTGGACATCTTCCGCCCGTGTTTGTCGCGCACCAGGCCGTGCACATAGACGGTGTGGAAGGGCACCTCCTTCCTGAAATACAGGGTCAGCATCATCATGCGCGCGACCCAGAAGAAGATGATATCGAAACCGGTGACCAGCACCGAGGTCGGGTGGAAGGTCTTCAGTTCCTCGGTCTCCTCGGGCCAGCCGAGGGTGCCGAAGGTCCACAGGCCGGAGGAGAACCAGGTGTCGAGCACGTCCTCGTCCTGGCGCAGCGCGACGTCGGCGCCGAGACTGTGTTTCTCGCGCACTTCGTCTTCCGAGCGGCCGACATAGACATTGCCCTGGTCGTCGTACCAGGCCGGGATGCGGTGGCCCCACCACAGCTGGCGCGAGATGCACCAGTCCTGGATGTCGCGCATCCAGGAGAAGTACATGTTCTCGTAGTTCTTGGGCACGAAGTTGACGCGGCCGTCCTCCACCGCTTTGATGGCCTCCTCCGCCAGCGGCTGGGTCTTCACATACCATTGATCCGTCAGCCAGGGCTCGATCACGACGCCGGACCTGTCGCCGCGGGGGACTTTCAGTGTGTGCGGCTCGACCTTTTCCAGCAGGCCCAGCGCGTCCAGGTCGTCGACCACCTGCGAGCGGGCGGCGAAGCGCTCCATGCCGCGGTATTTGGCCGGCACGTTTTCGTTCAGGTTGGCGTCCGCGTCGAGGATATTGATCATCTCGAGGTTGTGCCGCTGGCCCATTTCGTAGTCGTTGAAGTCGTGGGCCGGGGTGATCTTGACGCAGCCGGTGCCGAATTCGCGGTCGACATAGTCGTCGCCGATAATCGGTATTTCGCGCTCGGCCAGCGGCAGCTTAACGGTCTTGCCGATCAGGTGCCTGTAGCGCTCGTCCTCCGGGTGCACCGCCACGGCGGTGTCGCCGAGCATCGTTTCCGGGCGCGTGGTGGCGACGACCAGGTGGCCGGAACCGTCCGCCAGCGGGTAGCGGAAGTGCCACAGGTGGCCCTGCTCCTCCTCGTTCAGCACTTCCAGGTCGGAGATGGCGGTGTGCAGCTTCGGGTCCCAGTTCACCAGGCGCTTGCCGCGGTAGATGAGCCCGTCTTCGTACAGGCGGATAAAGACTTCCTGCACCGCCTTGTAGAAGCCGTCGTCCATCGTGAAGCGCTCGCGGGACCAGTCGGGGCTGGCGCCGAGGCGCCTGAGCTGGCGGGTGATGGTGCCGCCGGACTGCTCCTTCCACTCCCACACTTTCTCGATGAACTTGTCGCGGCCCAGCTCGTGGCGGCTCTTGCCCTCCGCCGCGAGCAGCCGCTCCACCACCATCTGGGTCGCGATGCCGGCGTGGTCGGTGCCCACCTGCCACAGGGTGTTGTCCCCCTGCATGCGGTGGTAGCGGATCAGTGCGTCCATGATGGACTCCTGGAAACCGTGGCCCATATGCAGGCTGCCGGTGACGTTCGGCGGCGGGATCATGATGCAGTAGGGCTTGGCTTCGGTGTCACCGGAGGGCTTGAAGTAGCCGCTCTCCTCCCAGGTCTTGTACCACTGCTGTTCTATGGCGTTGGGCTGGTATGTCTTGTCCATGCGGGTGGGAAACCTTGTGTTGACTGACTGCGGGCGCGCCTCGTGGGCACAAGAATAGTGCGGCCATCCGTGTGGCTGCGCCAAAAAGGCGGGAATTATACCGCCCGGGTCTGGGCGGCAAAAGGCGGGCGGGGCGGAGTGGCGCTCAGCCCGAGATTTCGAGTTCGTCGACCATCGCCTCGATACGCGCGCGCAGCTGCCGTTCCAGCTCCGGCAGCTGTTTGGCCACCAGGCGGTCGATCAGCTGCTGGCGCAGGCGCGCGCGCTCCTCTCGCTCCGCGTCCGCAGGCATAGCGGGATTCCCGGCGGTTTCCGCAGCCTCCGCAGCCGGGGCGGTTTCCGGGGGGGCGGGCGCCGTTTCTACCTCGCGGGCCTCCTGCGGAGCCGCCGGGGCCTCGCTCTGCGCCGGGCGGTCTTCGGACTTGGGGACCCGGCCGCCGGTCAGGCGCGCGCGTATATGGGCGGGCAGGAAGGGGTTTTCCTTGCCCTGGGCCGCGGGCGGCGGTTCGAACAGTTCCCGCTGCTGCTCCGGCCGCGGCTCCGGCTTGGACTCTCGCGGCGCCGACGGCAGTGCCTGCAGGGGGCGCAGCAGCTCGAGGTCGGATTCGTCCAGTTCGGCCCTGACGTCTGCGGGCATCGCCTCGTCCACCGGTGAGAAGAGGATCGGCAGGTCGCTTTCGTCCAGGGGTTCCTGCGGCTGTGGCTGGGCCTTCGGCGGCGCGGCGGGCCGGGGGTTGCCGGGCGCGGCGACCTGGTCGAGCAGGGGTATCTCGCCGATGTCTTCGCTGCCGAGGAGGTCGCGCAGGGAGTTCAGCTCGTCGAGCAGTTCGCTGGGCTGTCCATGCTGACGTCCGCGCTGCTTGTGTTTGTTCTTTCGACCGGACATGGCTTTAGTGAGTGGCTGCTTACCAGCAATTAGGGAATCTTGTGGGATTGTAACGGATATCCGCGATCGCGGAAGTGGCTGAAGCGCGCGCGGGAGCGGGCCAGGGCTTCGGGACTCTGTATGACGATTTCCGCCAGCCGCTCGAAGCGGCTGAACCAGCTGGGTACCTGGCTGCACAGGTTGATCAGCAGGCCGTGGTGCCGGCCCGGTTCCTCGCCGCAGTTGATCTCCACTGCCGCGTCCTGACCGGCGGCCTGCGGGGCGTGCGGCAGGAAGCTGTCCTCGCGGAAGGTCCACAGCAGCCGGTCCAGCTGCTCGGCCCGCTCGCGGTCGTCCACCGCCAGCAGCACGCGCAGGCCGGCGCGGTAGGCCTTTTCCGCCAGGCGGCAGGCGAAGATATCGGCTGCGTGGCTCTGCTCGGAGGGGAGGACGTAGAAATCTATGCGGGTCATATTCAATGGCTGAGTGGGGCTGAGGGTTCCGGGAAGCCTGTTGCCAGCCCGGTGGCGGCTCCGGTTGTGGGGCCGCCACCGGGTTGGTCGCGAGTATCGGTAGTTCTTATTTACCGAGCAGATACTCCACCAGCAGCGGTACCGGCCGCCCGGTGGCACCCTTGGCGGCGCCGGAGTTCCAGGCACTGCCGGCGATATCCAGGTGGGCCCAGTTGTAGTCCTCGGCGAAGCGGGCCAGGAAGCAGGCGGCGGTCACCGAGCCGGCCTCGCGGCCGCCGATATTCTGCATATCGGCGAAGTTGGAATCCAGTGCGGACTGGTACTCGTCCCACAGCGGCATCTGCCAGGCGCGGTCGCCGGTGCGCTCGCCGGCGGCGAGCAGCTCCCGGGCCAGCTTGTCGTCGTTGGCATAGAGGCCGGTGGCGTGGTTGCCCAGCGCGATCACACAGGCGCCGGTCAGGGTGGCGACGTCGATCACGACGCTCGGCTTGTACTTGGCGGCGTAGGTCAGCGCGTCGCACAGCACCAGGCGGCCCTCGGCGTCGGTGTTGAGTATCTCGATGGTCTTGCCGGACATGGAGGTGACTATATCGCCGGGCTTGCTGGCGCGGCCGCTGGGCATATTCTCGGCGGCGGCGACCAGGCCGATCACATTGATCGCCGGCTGCAGTTGCAGCAGCACGTGCATCACGCCGAAGACGCTGGCGGCGCCGCACATGTCGAATTTCATCTCGTCCATGGCCTGGCCGGGCTTGAGGCTGATACCGCCGGTGTCGAAGGTGATGCCCTTGCCCACCAGGACCACCGGCTTGTCGGAGGCTTTGCCGCCCTTGTACTGCATCGCGATCAGGGCCGGGGGCTCATCGCTGCCCTTGGCCACGCTGAGGAAGGCGCCCATGCCGAGGGACTGCATTTTCTTCGCGTCGATGACGGTGGTGGTGAGCTTTGCGTGTTTCTTCGCCAGTGCGCGGGCTTCGGATGCCAGGTAGCTGGGGGTGCAGATGTTGCCGGGCAGGTTGCCGAGCTCCCGCGCCACATTGCTGCCGGCGGCCTGGGCCGCGCCTACCTCGGTGCCGCGCTGCACGGCCTTCAGCTGCTTGCGCTCCGGCGCGTGCACGGTGAACTTCGCCAGTGGGTTTTGCTTGGCTTTACTCAGGCAGCGGGTGAATTTGTAGGCGGCGAGACCGGTGGCCAGCGCCAGTTGCTGGGCCTGCCAGGCGCTGTCGGCATCGGCGACTTCCAGTTCGGTCAGGTAGCTGGTGGCGTCCTTGAAGCCCTTGATCGCTTCGGCACTGGCCTTGGCCAGTTTGCGGAAGTCCGCCTGGCTCAGCGCGCCCTCTCCGCCGCGCACGAGCAGCACGCGCTCGGCGGGCCCGTCAGCCATGGGCAGCAGCAGGGTGCTGGCGAGTTTGGTGCCGAGATCGCCGCGCTTCAACACCTTGCCGATCAGCCCGCCGCTGGCCTTGTCCAGAGCGGTGCCGCTGTCACTGAGGCGGTTCTTGGCATCGGCTGAAATGATTGCGCAGGCGCTGCGCTGCTTGCTGATATCGGAGACCTTGGCAGAGAACTGCATATTTCCTTTTCCTTTACTGATACCGGGTTCAATGGCTCTGAGCCGAGACATTGCGAATAAATTTGGCGATAATGCGCCGCACAAGTTTAACCCGCCGGCTGTCGGATTGCTGTAGGCGGTGGGAAACTTGCTCGTTTTTGATAGACCTGAGTTCGTGACCTCAGGTCAGAATTCACACACCGCCGCCGCCAAGGAATTCATTCGCCCTGTGATTATTTTCCGCTACCTCTGCCGCGAGCTGCTTTTTGCCACGCTGGCGGTCAGCGCAGTTTTGCTGCTGATGGTGATGAGCGGCCGTTTCGTGAAATACCTGGCAGAGGCGGCGGCCGGCGATCTGTCCGCCAATATCCTGTTTGCCCTGATGGGCTACCGCCTGCCCGGTTTTCTCGAACTGGTGCTGCCGCTGGGCCTGTTCGTCGGGATTCTGCTCGCCTACGGCCGCCTGTATATAGAGAGCGAGATGACGGTGCTGCACGCCTGCGGCTTCAGCGAGCGGCGCCTGCTGACCTATACCCTGGCGCCGGCCTTTATGGTGGCGCTGGTGGTGGCGGCCATGAGCCTGTATTTCTCCCCCACCGGTATGGAGCGCTCGTCCGGCCTGCTGACTGCGGACAAGTCGCGCAACGAGTTCGATCACCTGGTGCCGAAGAAGTTTGTCGCCACCGAGGGCGACAGGGCGGTCTATTACGCCGATTCCCTCAGCGAGGACAAGTCGACGATGCGCGACGTGTTCCTGGCCGAACTGGGTTCCTCCCGCGCCGAGACCGAGGCGGAGCAGCAGATTGTGATCCTGGCGCGGGAGGGGGTGCAGCAGATAGACCCGGATACCGGCCTGCGCTACCTGGTGTTGCGCGACGGCTATCGTTACGAGGGGGTGCCCGGGCAGCGGGATTACCGCTTGATGGAGTTTTCCAGCTACGAGGTGCAGCTGGAGATACCCGAGGCCCACAGCCGCTGGGGCGACCGTATGGAAGCCACCTCCACGCTCGACCTGTGGCGCAGCGACAAGCCCCAGGAGCGCGCCTTCCTGCACTGGCGCTTCAGCCTGCCGGTACTGGTGATGGTGGTGGCGGTGCTGGCGGTGCCGCTGTCGCGCACCAATCCGCGCCAGGGGCGCTACGCCAAGATGATCCCGGCGGTGCTGCTGTATCTCGCCTATCTGATTATTCTGCTGCGCGTGCGCGGCGCCATCGAGGATGGAAAGATTGCCAATCCGGCGGCCATCTGGCTGGTGCATCCGCCCTTCCTGCTCCTCGGGCTCTTCCTGCTCGGCGGGCGCAACTGGCGGCGCCGCCCGAAGCGCGCCGCCGCTCGATCCGGCGGCGCGGAAGAGGTGAAGAATGCGTAAGCTGGATACCTATATAGGGCGCACCGTGGCGCTGGCGGTCGGGGCGGTACTGCTGATTCTGCTCGGGCTGGATGTGATTTTTGCGATCATCGACCAGCTCGAAGAGCGCGAGGGGGATTACCAGTTCGCCCAGGTCATCCAGTATGTGGCCTGGACGCTGCCGGACCGGCTCTACGAGCAGCTCGGCTTCTCCGCCCTGGTCGGCTGCATGGTGGGGCTGGGCACCCTGGCCGGCACCAGTGAGCTGACGGTTATGCGCGCCGCCGGTGTCTCCATCGGCCGCATCGCCTGGGCGGTGATGAAACCGGTCATGCTGCTGATCGTGTTGGGGCTGGCACTGGCGGAGTTCGTGATCCCGCAGACCAACCAGGCGGCGGAGAGCCACAAGGCCAAGGCGTTGGGCGAGCTGGAGGCCAGTGGCCTGGAGCAGGGGCTGTGGATCAAAGACGGCGGCGAGTTTGTCCATTTCAATGCCGCCATGCCCGACGGCCGGCTGTACGGCGTTACCCGCTACCGTTTTGGTGATGGCAGGGAGCTCGAGCGGGTGGAGTTTTCCGAGCGCGGCCGCTTCGACGGCAAGCAGTGGATTCTGGAGAACAACCGCGCCACCACCTTTACCGCCGAGAAGTCTTTCAGTGAAGTGACGCCGCGCGCTGCGTGGCAGACGGAGATCTCCCCGGATCTGTTTGCGCTGGTGGTGCCTCAGCCGTCGGACCTGTCGCCGCGCAATCTCTGGTCCTACGGCAGTTTCCTCGACCGCAAGGGCGAGGACTCCGGCCGCTACTGGCTGCAGTTTTGGAAGAAGCTGTTGCAGCCGCTGACCATCGCCAGCCTGGTGATGGTGGCCATCTCATTTATCTTCGGTCCGCTGCGGGAGGTCACCACCGGCCTGCGCGTCTTCACCGGCGTGATCGTCGGCATCGTATTCCAGACCCTGCAGGACATGCTGGGCCCTTCCTCCGTGGTATTCGGCTTCCCGCCGTTTATCGCCGTCATGCTGCCGATACTGCTGTGTTTTGCAGTGGGGTGGCTGCTGCTCAAAAGGGCCCGCTGACGCGACTGCCCGGGCGGCCGGCAAGCGCCCCGCTATCGTTTTTTCTTCGGCAGCACCCGCACCTCTGAGCCGGAAAGCAGATCGTGCCAGCTGGCGCGGTCCGCGCGGGTCCAGCCGTAGAAGTAACCCAGGCCGAGGCAGGCGAGGGATAGCGGCGCCACCAGCGCGCGCAGGGCGCACTGGCGCCAGCTCAGCTGAATGCCGCCGGGGCTGGCCAGCAGCAGGCGCCAGGCGCGCATACCGATGGTCTGCCCGGCGGCGCGCCAGGACCAGATGAAATAGGCCGCGGTGACCGCCGCCATACCCAGCGGGAACAGCAGCTGGTACAGCGGCGTGCCGACGCAGCGTCGCTCCGGCTGGCAGTCCAGCCCGCCCAGCTTCGAGGCCAGCGGCACGACCAGGAGCCCGTAGACCATCAAAAGCCCGGCGACGACCAGCGTGTCGTAGCCCAGCGCCGCGAGGCGCCGGCCGACGCCGGCGCGGGGCAGTTGGGAAAAACTGGTGGGGGTGTTCGGGGTGCTCACGGCAATCTCCGCCAATAAAAGTGGCGGAGATTCTAACAAACCGCTGCTCGGGCTTAGAACTCGTACTCGAACGAGAACTTGAACTTGTCGTCGGACAGGCGCAGGTCGTAGTCCACCGCCTTGCCGATCCTGCCGTGGCCAGTGGTGTAGCGCAGCAGGCCACTGTTGAGATTGCGCTTGTTCTGCTCGCGGTAGGTCTGCCAGCCCATTTTCAGTATTTCATTGAGGGCCTTGCCGCCGGTGGTCGGCTGAAACTTCTCCGGGTTGGTGTGCATCTGCAGCCACTGGTAGTTCAGGCGCCGCTGCACCGTGCCCATCGAGTTGTTGCGCAGGTTCTCCGCCGCTTCATAGAGGGCGGCGTTGTCCATGCCGAAGGCGCTGTCGATAAAAAACGCGTTGTCCGCCTGGAGGTTCAGGGCGCTGCTGGAATCGGGAATAAACAGGTCGTCGGCAAGGCAGGAGTTGGTGGCGGGAAATAACAGCAGACCTAGCACGGCCGGCAGGTGCTTGCTGGGACGGAATCGAAAACTGCAGAGTTCCATTGGATTTACCCCGGGGTGCCTACTTCTTAGCCAAACGGCCGCTCACTGGCCGTCAAATTTATTATGGTTCACCCTTAATGAACTATTGTATCTCATAACCCCGGCGCCAAATGCAACCCAAATCTGCGGACCACCCCAAAAAAACGGTCACTGTGCTGCAGGCCGCATCGGCGCTGGGCTCATTTATTTTCGTCCACCGCTCCGGAGGCGTGACAAGCCGGGCGCCAAAGTTTTTTATTGTCGCTTTTACAATACCGTTTCCCGTTTAATGAAAACTTGATCTAGGTCGCCTATTTGATCGACCTTAAAAGGGGCGCCCGGACACAGCCGTTTCGAAGCGCTATTGACAGCGTTGTCTTTTTGGCTATGGTGGCGTCTATTACCCGAGAATAAGAGCCAGACAATGACCCGCGCGCCACTTTTCCTGACCCTCGCCCTCGGCGGGCTGCTCCTAGCCGCCTGTGACCGCCCCCGCGGCGGCCAGTCCCATGCGGAGATAGATCAGCCCGCGGCCGCAGAGCGGATAGCGCGGCACTTCTCGGTGACCCAGGAGGTGCTGACCAACTTCCAGGGGGTGGATGCGCGGCTGCGCGCCGAGTGCAAGCGCGCCGGCGGCAGCGGCGCCATCTGTTCCACCTACCGTATCTCGCTGAACAATAAGGGGCCCGCCATAGGCGCCGCGGAGCGCGACTGGACCCTCTATTTCCACAGCGTGCGCCGCGCCCTCGAGCTGCGCAATCGCGACGACTTCGCGCTGGAGCACGTCAAGGGCGACCTGCATCGCCTGATTCCCAACGAGCGCTTTGCCGGTATCGCGGCCGGCGAGACCGTCGAGCTGGAGTTTCTCGCCGAGAACTGGATGCAGTTCGAGTCGGACTTTATGCCGCGCCTGTTTGTCGTCGACGGCAGCGGCGAAGCCCATGTGATCGAGTCCACCGACAGCGATGACATCGGGGGGCTGGTCAAGCCGATCAACAGCAACCACCCGCACAACTGGAAGCGCACCGCCGACGACGCCAATGTGCTGGCGACCGCCGCCAGCCGCTTCGCCAGGTTCAGCGCCGAGGCGCCGCAGCCGGGCAGTGGCTGGCACGCGCGCATTATTCCCAAGCCGCTTTCGGTCCGGGAGGCCGGTGCGCCGTTCGCGCTCGAGCACGGCATCGCGGTGGACGCGGGTCCGCTCTCGAGCGAGAGCCTGCACGCCTTCCAGCAGCGCCTGGCGCAGCTGCAGCTGACGCCGTCCGGTCCCGGCGCCTACCCGGTGCGCGTGGATATCGACGGCGCTGCCTTCGCCGACGCGACGCCCGGCGCCTATCGGCTGCAGATCGGTGAACGCGGCGCACAGATTTTGGGCTACGACCAGGCGGGCGCCTTCTACGGCCTGCAGTCCCTGCTGGCGCTGGTGGACGTGGAGCGCCGCACCCTGGCGCGGGTGCAGATCGAGGATGCGCCGCGCTTTCAGCACCGGGGCTTCTTTCTGGATGTGGGGCGCAACTTCCACAGCAAGCAGGTGGTGCTGAAGCTGCTGGAGCAGATGGCCGCCTACAAGCTCAACCGCTTCCACTTCCACCTGTCCGACGACGAGGGCTGGCGCCTGGAGATTCCCGGTCTGCCGGAGCTGACCGAGGTGGGTGGCCGGCGCTGCTTCGACTTGAGCGAGCGCCGCTGCCTGCTGCCGCAGCTGGGCTCGGGGCCCTACAGCGACAACAACGGCAGCGGCTATTTCAGCGTCGACGACTATATCGAGATAGTGCGCTACGCGGCCGCGCGGCATATCGAGGTGGTGCCGGAATTCGACATGCCGGCCCACGCCCGCGCCGCGGTGGTGGCGATGGAGGCGCGCTACCACAGGCTGAAAGACGAGGCGCCGCAGCGGGCCGCCGAGTACCGCCTGATCGACCCGCAGGACGACACCCGCTACCTGTCGGTACAGTTCTACGACGACAGCTATATCAACCCCTGTATCGACTCCACTTACCGTTTCGTCGGCAAACTGATCCGCGAAGTGCAGGCGATGCACAGCGCCGCCGGGCGGCCGCTGGCCAGCTGGCACTTCGGTGGCGACGAGGCGGTCAATATTCTCGCCGGCGATGCGTTCGAGGATGCCCCGGGCAAGGATCCGGACAAGGGCGATGCGCCGGCGGATGCGCGACACAAACCCTGGAGCAACTCGCCGGCCTGCCGGAAGCTGCTGGCCGCCGGCGAGGTGGCCTCGGTCGACGAGTTGGGCGAACTCTACGCCAAGCGGGTCAGCCGCCTGGTGGCGGACGCCGGTATTCCCACCATGGCGGCCTGGAACGACGGCGTAAAGCATATCCAGGACGCGGGTACCGAACTGGCGACGGAGCAGAATTACGCCAACGCCTGGGCGCCGCTCTTCTGGGGCGGCGGCGACGAGAGCGTGCATCTGGCCGACGCCGGTTTCGATGTGGTGCAGTCCCACTCGGACTTCCTCTACTTCGATATGCCCTACGAAGTGGACCCGAAGGAGAGCGGCTATTACTGGGCCTCGCGCTATATCGATACCAAAAAGACCTTCAGCTACGCGCCGCTGAACACCGCGCAGCTGGCGGAAATCTCCACCGACCGCGACGGCAAACCCTGGTCCGCGACGGCCCCGGATGCGGCCTTCGCGCGCAGTGTTCGCGGTATCCAGGGGCAGCTGTGGAGCGAGGTGGTGCGCACCGATGCGATGGTGGAATACATGGTCTTCCCGCGCCTGCTGGCGCTGGCGGAGCGCGCCTGGCACAGGGCGGCGTGGGAGCTGCCGCCGCAGGCCGGGCAGCGCTTCTCCGCCGACAGTGGCGCGGTGGACAAGGACGCGCTGCGGCGCGACTGGCGCGAATTTGCCGCCGCCCTGGGCAACAAGGAGCTGCTGAAACTGGATTTGAGCGGCGTGGGCTACCGGGTGCCGGTACCCGGCGCGGTGGTGGAGGGCGGCCGCCTGCTGACCGCCATGCCGTACCCGGGGCTGCGGCTTGAGTACTTTGATGGCGAGCGCTGGCAGCCGGTGACGGCGGAGACTGCGGCGGAATCCGTGCAGGCCGTGCGCGCCCGCAGCGCCGACGGCCGCCGCGCCGGCCGCGCGGTGGAAGTGGACGCGGCACAGTCCTCGACGGCACAGCGCTGAATCCGATCGCGGCCATGGGCCGCTCCTACGGGCGCAATAGTATTAACCCGGCAAATGAAATTTGCGCAGATTTATGCGGCACAGGGATGTGCCGCCGCCGGCCGTAGGCCGGCGCGAGCCCTTGAAATCCAAGAAGATCCGCGCATCTTCGCCGGCATTTCAAGGGCGACAATCAAATATTTCAGGGCCGAAGCGCCGCGGGAGCGGCTGGACCGAAATATTTGATTGCCGAGTTAATAGGAGCGGCCCATGGCCGCGATCGATCTCTCAGACTCTCACCGTCCCCGGTCAAGACACCACCCCGCCACACACAATCGGCGAAGCCGACCCACCACTCTGCGGATGCAGCGGCTCCTGCAATCGCACCAGCTCGAAGCCAGAGCGGCGATACAGCGCGAGCCCGCCCTCGCCGCAGCCCACATCCAGCGCCGAGCCTGGGTTGAGCGCCAGTGCGGCAGCTACAATTGCATTATCCGTAACCAGTTTGCGGCTGGCGATGCTGGCGCTGTCTATGCGCGAATCCAGGGGGAAGCATTGGTGTGCCAGCTCTGCAGGATTTTTTTATCGCTGAATTCGGAATCGCTCATAGGTTTGCCCCGCGCGGCCTGTGCTGATGCCGCCGCCGAGTGTACCGTCTGACGGAAATCAACGACAAAAAAGAGCAATCGCTATGCCCCGCCAAATGGTGTTCGACTATGTGATCGTCGGTGCCGGTTCCGCCGGCTGCGTGCTGGCCAACCGTCTCAGCGCCGAGGAACAGCACCGCGTCTGCCTGCTGGAGGCCGGCCCCCCCGACCGCAGCCTGCTGATCTCGATGCCGGCGGGTATCGGCTACCTGGTGCCGGGCAAGCGCTACAACCTGCACCACTACACCGAGCCGCAGCGGCACCTGGACGGGCGACGCCTGTTCTGGCCGCGCGGGCGTACCCTGGGCGGCAGCAGTTCCATCAACGCGATGATCTACATTCGCGGCCAGGGCGCCGACTACGACGCCTGGGAGGCGGCGGGCAATCCCGGTTGGGGCTGGCGGGATCTGTTGCCTTACTTCCTGCTGGCCGAGGGCAACACGCGCGGCAGCGACGCACACCACAGCGGTTTCGGTCCGCTGGCCGTGTCGGATATCCAGTGGAAGACTGAGGCCGGGCGCGCCTTCGTGCGCGCCGCCCAGTCCGCCGGCCACCGCTTCAACAACGATTTCAACGGCAGCCAGCAAAACGGCGTCGGTTTTTATCAGGTGACCCAGAGGCACGGGCGCCGCTGCTCCGCGGCCGCGGCCTATCTGCACCCGGTGATCAAGCGGCCGAATCTGAGCGTGTTCACGCGCAGCCAGGCCGCGCGCCTGCTGTTCAACGGAGACAGGGTCAGCGGCGTGGAGCTGCTCAACGGCAAGCGCATTCTGGCGAACAGGGAGGTGCTGCTGTGCGCCGGGGCCATTCAGTCGCCGCAACTGCTGATGCTGTCCGGTATAGGCCCGGAGCCGGAGTTGAAAAGGCTCGGCATAGTGCCGCAGATGCACCTGCCGGGCGTGGGCAAGAACCTGCAGGACCACCTGGATATCACCCAGGTGGTGGAGGCCTCAGAGCCGGTGACCTTTTCCAACGCCCTGTGGCCCAAGCTGCAGAGTGCGCTGCGCCTGCCGGAATTCCTATTGGCGAACCGCGGGCCGCTGACCAACAATGTCGCCGAGGCGGGGGGATTCGCCTGCTCCAGCCGCGCTGGCGGCCAGCCGGATATCCAGTTCCACTTCACCGCCGCACCACTGTTCGAGCACGGCCTGAAAAAGCCCGGCGGCTACGGCTACTCCCTGCACGCCTGCGCACTGCGCCCGCGGAGCCGCGGCGAAATCACCCTGGCCGACGGCGACCCGCGCTCGCTGCCGCGGATTCAGCCCAATTACCTCAGCGATGCCGAGGATATGGCGGTGATGATGGAGGGCTTCGAGATGGCCCGCGATATCCTCTCTAAGCCGGACCTGCAGCGCTATCACAGGCGCTGGTGGAGCCCGCACAAGCCGCTCAGCAGCAAGCTTTCCATCAAGAAGTTTATCCGCCGCCACGCCGAGACCATCTACCACCCGGTGGGTACCTGCAAGATGGGCGACGATGAATTGGCGGTGGTCGACGCGGCGCTGAAAGTGCGCGGCGTCGATGGACTGCGGGTGGTGGACGCCTCCATAATGCCGACCCTGATCAGCGGCAACACCAACGCGCCGGTGATCGCCATCGCGGAGAAGGCCGCAGACCTGATCCTGTGCAGAAAACCGGCCTCGTTACAGAAAGCAAAGGAATCAACGGAAGCGGAATGATCTGGCAATGCCCCGTCTGTAGTCTGCCGCTCGCACCCGGCGACGGCAGCTGGTGCTGCGCGAACCGGCACAGTTTTGACCGCGCCCGCGAGGGTTATGTCAACCTGCTGCCGGCCAATCGCAAGCGCAGCAAAGAGCCGGGGGATTCGGCGGAAATGTTGCGGGCGCGGCGGCGTTTTCTCGAGGCGGGTCACTACCGGCCACTGGTCGATACGCTGGCGGCGCTGCTGCCCTATGTGCCCGGGCGGCAGCTGCTGGATATCGGCTGTGGCGAGGGCTATTACCTGCGCCAGCTGGCGGCGGCCGGCTGGCCGGCGCAGAGTCTGGCGGGAGTGGATATTTCCAGAAACGGCGTGCGCATGGCGGCCAAACGCCAGGCGGACACCCAGTTCGTGGTCGCGAGCAGTGCCGAGCTGCCGCTGGCGCAGGACAGCGTCGACCACCTGCTGCGGATCTTCGCGCCGGCGGCGGACGCGGAAATGCTGCGGGCGCTGAATCCCGGCGGATCCCTGGTGGATGTGTCGCCGGGCCCCGAGCACCTGTGGCCGCTGAAGGAGGCACTCTACGCCGAGCCGCGCCGGCACGCGCCGCCGAAGGCGGTGGAGGGCTTTGCGCCGCAGGTGGAGCTGCGCTGCTGCTTTCCGTTCAAATTGCAGGGGCGCGAGGCGATCGCGGATTTTCTCGCGATGACACCCTTCGCGTGGAAGGGCAACAGAGCGGTGCGCCGCGAACTGGAACTGCGCGACAGCCTGAAGCTGGAGGCGGACTTTGTGGTGCGCCGCTTGATCAGCAGAAAATAACTGGCGGGGCCGCAAAGCCCGTGAAACGCCCTCGCAAATTCAATCAAAACGACATTTATGGCAACCCCGAGAGACTATGGTTTTATGCGTCGCGCCCTGGAGCTGGCGGAGATGGCCGCGGAGCGCGGCGAGGTGCCGGTGGGCGCGGTGGTGGTGGCGGATGGAAAAATCATCGGAGAGGGCAGCAACCGCCCGATCGGCAACTGCGATCCCAGCGCCCACGCGGAGATTGTCGCCCTGCGCCGGGCGGCGGAGGCGGTGCGGAATTACCGCCTGCCGCAGTCTACCCTGTATGTGACCATTGAGCCGTGCACCATGTGCTTTGGCGCCATGGTGCACGCGCGCGTCGGCCGCCTGGTATACGGTGCAAGCGAACCCCGCGCCGGCGCCGTCGAGAGCCGCCTGCGTCTGAGTGAGGAGAATTTCTTCAACCACAGGATAGCGGTGGAAGGCGGTGTCCTGGCGGAGGAGGCCGGTGCTCTCGTGCGGGAGTTTTTCCAGGGACGTCGCTGAAATGCTGATCGCCTTTCTTATCAACAGCCTGCTCGTGGCGGCGACGGTGGTGATTCACCACGAGGCCCTGAACGGCCTGTTCCGAATCGGCAAGAAGCTGTCGGTCAGGCGCAATATGGCCATACTGATCGGTATCTTCGGCGCGCTGCTGGCGCACATCGCCGAGATCTGGCTGTTCGCGCACGGCTATTTCTTTATGGCGAACTCCCCCTATTTCGGCACCCTGGAGGGGAACTTCGACGGCAGCCTGATCGACTGCGCCTACTTCTCCTTCACCACTTATACGTCCCTCGGTTTCGGCGATATAGAGCCCATGGGTCACCTGCGCTTTACCGCAGGCCTGGAGGCGCTGACCGGCCTGGTGATGATCACCTGGACCGCCTCCTTTATGTTCCTGAAGATGCAGAGATACTGGCGGGAGTGACGGCCGCACCCGGCCCGGGTATTGCAGCGCGGCCGCTTGGACCACTAGGGAACCTCTGAATAATTCCGCAATGTCTCTGCGGGGCTTTCAGAGCGATTCACACTCTGCGTTGCGACTTCTTGAAAGGTCTAGACATTCCTGCGAAGCCGCGCCTTGATTGTGAACCGCTCTGAAAGTCAGAGACATCACGGACTTATTCAGAGGTTCCCTAGAGTTTCATCCTGGCGGTGCGCCCGATGCGCTTTTGTGGTTTTTGCGCCGGGTAGAACTCCCGCGCGTGGCGCCGGAGGTAGTAGTGGCGCCCCAGGCTGCGCCACAGTTTTCCCAGCGGATGCAGCCAGTAGAGCCAGGTTGCGACCCGGTCATTGGCCACATTGGATTTCTCGATACTCGAGACGTGTTCAGTCTCCCACAGCAGGTGCGGCTCCACCCCGTAGAGCCGCAGATCGAATTGCCAGAAGTGGTCGAACAGCTTGTCGATGGGTTCGAAGATACGGCTGCCGTGGTCGAGCACCTTCTTCATGCCGGCGCGGTTGATCAGGTAGCCCTGGGCGCCGCACCAGCCGCGTTCCGGCCTTACCAACTGGTAGGCACCGCCCGCCAGCGGCTTCACTTCCTTGCGCTTGCGCACCTTGAGTCCCATAAGGCGAACCATTTCCACGTCCGCCGGCAGCTGTTCCAGCTCGGCCAGTACGCGGCCGAAATCCGCTTCCAGGCGCACGTCGTCCTCGAGAATGCAAACCCGCTCCAGCCCGGACTCGTAGGCGCGCCGTATCGCGCGCAGGTGCGCCAGGTAGCAGCCGATCTCGGAGCTTTTCATTTCGCACAGGTGGCGCCAGCGGGTGGTGCCGTTGGCGACCCTCTCCCCGGCCTCCAGCGCCGGCATGCCGGAGCGCCCGTCGACACCTTCCACCGCGCGCGCCGGCAGGCGCTGCTTTTTCAGTGTGGAAAGCAGCGTCTGCGCCCGCTGACCCTGGGCTTCCAGCGTGATCACCCAGCAGGGGGTGGTGGCGATATAGGGTGCCAGCTGCTGCGGGGGCCGCCTGAGAGTGGGGCGCTCGCGCTGGCGCAGGTCCTTGCCGTGAGGTAGGCCAGGGGGCTGGGGGCGGCGCGCCCGCTCGGGAGTCACCGCCATCGCCTGGTGTCCCGCGCCGGCGAGGACGGTTTCGGGCGCGCGGCCGTCGAACCGGACTGCGAACCGCCCCAGTGGAAATTTCAGGATGGCGCCGAATCCGCGGCGCTTGGGGAGCTTCACAGCCGTCCCCCGGCCGGAGTTCTGTTGCGGCCGAAGGCGGCCGGGAAAACGGGAGCTTGCCTGTGAAGCATCGCGATCACCTTTCTCTGCAACACCGTCGCCGGTGGCGGCGGCGAATCCAGCGGCTGCTACTGCGGTCCGTGATCGAGCAACGTCCGGCCTATGGCCGGGCTTCCCTGCCTCCAAATCTGGATGTTAATAACTGACTGTTTGGTCTACCGATCTCTGGAAGGCGGTCAGATGCCAGCGGCGGGGCACTGTCGCTCCAATGTCCGCTTTCCAGAGCTCGCGTTTTGCGTCTTTGTTTAGGCGCAAAATTCTACCTTGTGCGCGGAGACCAATACTGGAAATGGTTCAATTTTTGGGAACGGGGGCGCTATAAAAACGGGCGCTTGCGGAAGGGCGGCGATGCGGCATTTGGTCGCGCCATCGACCCTGCTAGAATGGAGCGTTTATTCCTGAGCGCCTATCCATGGGGCGGGCGGTTCGAGAGGCATAGGAAGTGATGAAGTCGGATCTGGTCCGGATGGCGCTGATTCTCGGGCTGCTCAGTTGCGTGGGCCCTTTCGCAATCGATATGTACCTGCCGGCGCTGCCGTCGATCGCCGAGAGTCTCGGCGCACCGGTGGAGGCCGCCCAGTACACGTTGATGTCTTTCTTCATCGCCTTCGGCGTCTGCCAGTTGTTCTACGGCCCCGCCTCGGATATGTTCGGGCGCAAGCCGCCGCTCTATTTCGGCCTGGTGCTCTTCGCGCTGGCGTCCATCGGCTGCGCCCTCGCGCCCAGTATCGAGTGGCTGATCGCGCTGCGCTTCGCACAGGGCGTTGGCGCCGCGTCGGTGATGTCGATACCGCGGGCGGTGATCCGCGACCGCTACACCGGCACCGAGGCCACCCGCCTGATGACCACGGTGATGCTGGTGATCTCCATCTCGCCGATGCTGGCGCCGCTTGCGGGCAGCGCACTGATAGAGCCCTTCGGCTGGCCCTCGGTGTTTATCGCCGTGGCCCTGGCGACCGTCGCCAGCCTGATGCTGACCTGGTTCGGACTGCCGGAGACGCTCAAGCCGGCGGACCGGGTGCCGTTCGAGTTCGGCGCCATGCGCGGTGCCTTCGCTACCCTGCTGCGGGATCCCGGCTATATGGGCCTGACCCTGATCGGCGGCCTGGGCATGTCGAGCTTCTTCGCCTTCCTGTCCACGGCGTCCTTCCTCTATACCGGTCACTACGGTCTGACGCCGACCCAGTTCAGCCTCGCCTTCGCGCTGAACGCGCTGGGCTTCTTCACCTCCAGCCAGTTCGCCGCCAATCTCGGCGAGCGTTTCGGCTCGGTGGCGGTGGTTAAGTGGGCCGTGGCCGGCTTCGCTACCAGCGCGTCGCTGATGTGCGCGCTCTTCGCCGCGGGTTTTGACGACTTCGCCCTGCTGGTGGGGATGCTGATAGTGACCAACGCCTGCCTCGGGCTGGTCATCCCGACGGCGATGGTGCTGTCCCTGGAAGAACACGGCCCCATCGCCGGCACCGCCGCCGCGCTGGGCGGCGCGCTGCAGATGCTGCTCGGCGCCGTGGCGATAGTGATCGTAAGCCTGGTATTCGACGGCACGCCGCTGCCGCTGGTGGCGACGATTACGGTTTGTGCGCTGGTGGCGCTGGGGCTGTCGATCCTGACTCTGCGCGGTGCCGTCCAGGCGGCAGTGCAGTCATCGGTAGAGCGCTGATTCGCAATAGAGTTTTGGCCGCTCGGAGCAGGCGCGATTGCGATATTTTTTAGGGGCGGCGGTGCGGCATTGGTCGCGCTTATTAGGGCGGGTATTTCGAAACAAAAGCCCGCAGATGCGGGCTTTTTAGACTGGTAGCAGAGGCCGGACTAACCAAAAAGCCTAGGCTTTTTTGTTTGGTACCAGAGGCCGGACTCGAACCGGCACGCTATCGCTAGCGGGGGATTTTGAATCCGTCGCAACCATGTCACATTGCCCGTAAGTTATTGAGTTAATTATGCTTACGCACCGGAAAGTGTGCCACATTCGTGCCACTGTGCCAAGTAGTTGACACTCCGACACTATCTGTGACATCCAGCAGGCCGGTCAGGTGCTCCAGACTGCTGTCAGCAAGGTGCGCGTAGCGCTCGGTCACGTTGACAGTGCTGTGCCCCAGCCACTCCCGAACCTCATGCAGCTTTGCTCCGCGCTGGACCAGCCGGCTGGCGCAGGTGTGGCGCATGGTGTGCAGGGTGACGCCCTTGAGGCCGGCCGCTGCGACCACTCGCCGCCAGCGGTGGTCGATCTGGGACGTGTTGAGCATGGACCCCAGCCGGTTCGCCATCGAAAGGGTCTTGGCGGCCTCGTATGCGCGGGCGGTGAGGGGTACCCGGCGGTGCTTCGGTTTCTCGACCCGGGACTTGGTGTCGAGGAATAGCACGCTGCGCTCGTTGACGTGTTCAGGGTGGATTTTCAGGGCCTCGCCCAGTCGCGCCCCAGTGTCGATCAGGAATATCAGCAGGGCGCGCATCAGGCGGGCGTCGCGCTCGACCAGGACATCGCAGCGGGCCAGTAGGCGCACCTCCTCGTCCTCGGTCAGCCAGCGGGTGCGCTTGTTGTTCTCTGGCTGCAGAGGGATGGGTGGGACGGCTTGCATCTTGCCGCGCTTGCAAGCCTCGTTGAGCGCCTTAGATATGCAGGCCAGCCGGCGGTTGATAGTGGCGGGTTTCAGGTCTTGCTTGCGCATAACCTCGACGTAGTCCGCCAGCAGCTCGTAGGTTAGGTCTTTCAGCAGGTAGTGGCCGATCGCCTCGGACACCAGCTTCACGACCGAGACCTTGGACTTCCAGCTTTTCTGGTACTGCCAGATGCGCGAGTAGCAGTCTTCCAGTGCCTTTGCCAGAGTCCACTCGTCGGAGCGTGGGTCGGTACCCGTCAGCAGCGCTTGGGCGCGGCGCTCGGCTTCGTCGCGGTCCCGGGTGCCGAGACTCTTGCGCTTGCGCCGGCCAAGGCCGTCTTTGTAGTCCAGCACATAGATGCCATTTCGTTTGGTGAGTTTCATCTCCCGGTTTCCTCCTAGATTACCTAGATGTGGATGTGGAGTGACGAGCCCCCTAGCGGCGGCTCTGATAGTGATAGGTAGGGGATGGTAGGTGCTGTTAAGGGCGACAGGGCCAAACTCGCAGTCGGGCCTTCTGTTCAGCTCTCAGTATCTGCGCTCGGCGATTTGCGAGCGCGCTAGGCGTTTGGGTGTGAACGGGTGAATACCGACCCAAAGCCTCTCCTGATTATTCTGTAGTATCCTGCTTTGCGTTTTACCGCGAGTTTGGACCTCGATGGTCAGGCCGCAGCCTCCGTGATGGCCTCCATAACCTTCAGCCCCTTCCTGCTCAGCATCACGAGCTTCCGTCGGCGGTCATTGGGATCAACATGGCTCTCAAGGAGTCCCAGGCCGCTCCGGCCGTCCCTGCCGAACTCTCCCAGGCTGGCCACCGCCCGGCTGACGCCAGAGGTGGACAGGCCCAGGGCCTTGGCGATCTCGCGACTGTCGGCGGGGTCGTCATAGGCGTCCTTTTGGGCTACATAAAGCAGCACCTTAATTTGATGAAGGCTGATGTCCCCGTGACCGGTCTCGCTGCCTATGGTCTCCATCAGTCGCATTATTCGGTCTAACCGCTTGCGTTGGGTGGAGTTCATTCTTTCTCTCCAATGATAGTTCTAGGTGCAGGTACGGGACGCCTAGTACCACTGTGTCAAACGTCCCGCTATGTGCATTATGCTCCTGATACCGCTCAAAGTAAAAGAGCGGTACCCCCTTTCTGAACTCAAAATATATGTCCATGGGTTCACTCTCTTGTTAGTGTTGCCGCCAAAAGGGGGCGGCCCCCTGCCGCCGCGCCGTATCGCGGCGGTGCTGGAGCGTAGTCACCCGCCCGGTGTAGCCGCTTGGCGGCGACCGGCTGGGGGGAGGGTTCCCCTATAGAGCCCCTCCCGAAGTTGGGTCTGCTGGCTGTCTTTTCATGGCTGGGAATGTGTGAAAAGTGACAGCCATATAACAGTAACTTTTATTCTTATTTTAAATTGCGACTTGTCAATACTCTCAGTTGGTCATCTAAATTCTATGCCCAATATCTCGGGTTGTAGATATTGTCGAGCAGTTCATTCAGGTCGAAGCCCATGGGGATTCCTCCTTAAATTTCAAGTGGTCAATATCAAGGCGACCCGCGAGCGCCTATCCTCAGCGCGGCGTCCGGCCCGCCTGCAGCATGGTGTCAGCAATGAATCCAGCGGGTTCGGACTCCAGGCTGCCCAGGGCGGCTCGCCAGTACGCCTCTTGGCGGTTGCTGATCTGGCCCGCCTCATACAATGCGGTGAGGTAGCCGTGGGCGTAGCACAGGTTGCGTTCGCTCGGTGAGCGGGCGGCGCCGGTCAGAACTCGGGTCAGCCGCTTCGGAGCGGTTTGCCACTGAGCTTGGAATTCACGTTCTAGGCTCATGGTCAGTTCCTCATTCACAGTAGGATTGGTGGCAGTGGTGGCAGCCGGTGATTTGAGCGGTCGGCCACTCGTCGCGATAGTCGTTGATGAGATCGGCCCCGCAGTACAGACAGCGGCCTTGGTCGGGCGCGAAATCCCAGCCGCCGAAGTGCTGGCGGCGTTGGTCGATCAGCCGCTGGCGCTCCCCGGCGGTCAGTGGTAGCGGTTGCAGTTGCTCGGCGGCGCTCATGCTTACACCTCCCGCGAGCCTGGATGTTGGACCGCTAACGGGTTTCTGAATGTGACCTTCCAAAGGCCGCTGGGCGTCTTGGACAGCGCGCCCTGGCCGCCATAGGCGCGGACCCTCGAAGGGTGATTAGCTACTGTTTCAGCCGCCTCGCGGGTTTGATAGATGAACACTGCGCGGTCGCCGTAAAAACCTATTTCGCTAAGCAGTGCGTCAGCCTCTTTAAGTCTCATATCGCTTGCTCCTTTTCGGTGGATGGTTCACGGTGCCCACTCGCGGGAATGGACACTGTGAACCACCCGGGAAAGTCCCGAGTGGTCAGTAATATGGGCGTAATAACGCCAGACTCAGTTCTTGGTTATTTGGAAGGAGCCGACGCGGTTGCCGTTATAGTCTCGCAGCACGCCCGAACCCTCGCCCTGTTCAATTTTCTTTGCGGCCTCCCGCAGGAGGCGCGCCAGTTCCTCGCGCGGGGTCTCGGTGATCGCAGCGCCGGATGAGTTGATAAGTAATTGCAGTCTCATAGTGTGCCAATGCCCTTACTACTAAACGCTATGGAAGACGTGACCGTTGTACTGGCAGTAGCCGTCATAGCTAAGCGCGCGGCCAGCAGCGTCCCAGTCGATGAAATTGGAGAGCCATGAGTTTTCGTTAAGCTCGCCTGTGTCCTTCGCCAGTTCGTAGGCGTAGTTACCGAGTGCTCGGTCGTCACTTGTGCCGTCCCCATCGTAATAACCGCAGTAGGCGTCTTCGATACTGTCCAGTGGTACACCACACTCAAGCGCTGCCTCTACCACGTCCTCGCCGTGCTCGTTGACTGCCTCGATGTAATCCCAGTATTCCGGGTCCAGGTCGAATGTGCAGATATATTTCTCAGGCACTTCGTCAACTTCAGCAACGATCCACTCCTCGAAGGTGAAGTCCGGGTATTCTTCCCCGTAGGTCTCTTTGAGTTCGTCGAGTTGCTCTTTGATTGCTTGTCTGTAGTCGCTGTGATCGGTGCAGTTGTCCAGATCGACAGTGAAGTCCAGCAGTAAGCCGGAGTTGTAAGCGCTCAATTCGTAAAAGGTTATTTGGGCCATTGGCATCTCTCCGCTAGTTGGTTTCAATCAGGTAGCCTGCAGTCAGCAGCGCCAGCAGTAAGGCGGAAAAAATTAGGTAGGCGGTCACAGTTCAAACTCCCAGAACTCGAACTACCGGACGGCTCAGAATCCAGCCGCCTACGATGCAAAGGGCAAGTATTCCCATCATGGCAAAACTCCCGGTAAGTCAACTATTTGGGTAAGGTTTCGGTCGGCTTCAGACCTCATCAGTACCAGTGCCTTCTGGTAGACCTTATGCCCTTACCGGGTGACTAGGCCGGTAGGGCAACCCGGTTGTGAGCCGGGCAGGTAGTCCAGATTGTTAAAGAGCAGTTGGCGCTTAGGGCCGGTGTCGCTGTGGACGTGGTCTAGTAAAATAAATTCGTCCCGGTTTGGCAAGTATTTTTTAAGGTAAAAGTGAAAAAATCCGCCACTTTCTTGAAAAGTCTAGATAAATCAATAACTTAGAAATCAAAAAATTTACAAAAATTATCCCGATAGGGCACTGATTGCCTCCGGGCAGGTAATTTGTCCGGGGTCGGCAGGGTATCGGGCAGGGCGCCAGCAGGCCCCCGGAAAGGCCCCCGGCAGCGCCTATAACGGCCGGCAGGCCGGCGGATAGGTAGCGGCAGGGTAGCAGACAGAAAGGCCAGCAGAGGGCAGGACAGGCAGTCCAGCAGGGCAGCAGGCAGGGCACGGCAAGGTAGCGGGCAGGGTAGCGGGTAGGTAGCGGGTAGGTAGCGGGTAGGGTGGCGGCTAGGGAACTGCTAGGCAACTGCTAGGGCACGGCAGGGCAGGAACAAAAAAACAGATAGGCGGACAGGCGAGCGGCTGCAGCGGGCAGGGCACCGGCAGGCCCCAGCAGCGCCCCCAGCAGCACGCCGGCAGGCTCACGGATAGCGAGCTTTTGGATACTCAATCCGACGGAGCCTTAGTAACGGCGCGGTCTGGCGGGCATAGTGTGCCGTTATGTGTGACGTGGGCGCCAAGGGAGGGGAGGCACCCGGCCCGCGCCGCGCCCCTGGACACCCCCCTACGGGGGACTGCGGGGACGGTGTGCGTGAACTCGGTGCCTCGGATTTTTGCAGTAGAACTTTTGGCCCTTCTTCCACGCGGAAACGGGGCGCGAAGTGATTTGAATGTTACGCGATGTTGCCTTCTACGATGGCCGGCGTCCCGATATAGGTAACATACAAATAGGTTGCATTGGCAAAATGCTGCGTCGCGGTGGAGACTTGGACGCCTAGAATTGCATTGGCTTCGCTTGGGGCGGTATCCATGAATGAATCAAGAATCTCTTGATATTCATTCCTTCTTCTCTCTAAGAGCCCCCTTATTATCCCTTTGTCAGAAATTTCTACCGTCCCCGTCCTTTGGATCATGCCGAAGACTTCTTTAACGACGAGCCCTTCTGGAAGGTTGTCTGTAGTAAATAGAACTTTGTTCACAGGCGATCTCTCCTCTCGTTGTTAGGTAATTTTATCTCATCGTTGCCGCGGGGCGGTCATACTGTCCACACCCGCGAGATCGGGATGGAATAAGACACCAATGAGTCCGGCATCTTCGACTGCCTGCTTAAACTGCTCGGTACAGAAGGCGCTGGCATATGCGGTCGCTTCGCAGCGGAAGACCCTAGTGTGGGTTGGCAGCTTCTCTTCGATGAGTTCCAGGCTGAGCACCTCACCGAACTCGTTGTGGGCCGTGGCTTCGTCATTCACAGCCCAGAACTTTTCCGCGATGGTGAGCGGGTTGAATATATATCCCGTGCCGCCGTCGTAGGTTACGGGCAGAAACTCCCCGTCCTGCTGAAGGTCTGCGCCCAGCAGATCGTATGCCTTCTCATTGAAAAACAAGCGGCCGTTGCGCATTGCCAAGTCGGGGACGACCTCGTGCTTCGTTTCCCTCCCGTGTTGCTCGAAGTCTATGCGCAGTGGCTCTTTCCAGACGTCAGAGTAGGGCACAGGGGAGCGATCGATATGGAATGGATATTCCTGTCCGATCTTATCCAGAACTTCTGCGGCCGGTATTTCAAAGTGGCAGTAGCTGTGGTCGTTAAATATCCTGTGTATCGTCATGTTGCCGGGGCGTCACTTCCATTGTGAGGTATGGGCACTCTTAGTGGGTGGTAGACGGGGTGCCCCCAAAGGCGTTCGCGAGGTCAGGCTGGAAGTGAACTCCGGTTAGTTTGGCATCTTCGACGGCCTGCTTAAACTGGTCGGTACAGTAAATCCGCAAATAGTCATCGGAAGTTGACCGGAATACCTTGGTGCCTGCCGGCAGATTCTCTTCTATGAACCCTATGCTTTGGACTTCGTTAAACTCGTTAAATGTGGTGATTTTTTCGTCCCGGGCATCGTACTCTTCCGCCACTATCAGAGGGTTAAAGAGATACCCCGTCCCGCCCTCATAGGCCACTGGCAGGAACTCGCCGTCTTGCTCCAAGGCGGCGCCGAGCGTCTTGTGAGCCCTCTCGCTGAAAAATATGTATCCCGTGCAGATGGATAGGTCCGGGACAGTCTGATGTGTGGGATTGTCTTCCGGCCCAAAGTCCAGAAAAAGCGGTTCTTTCCAGACCCTGGAATAAGGTACTGGATTCCTCTTTATATGAATTGGGTACTCGCGACCAAGCTTTTCCATTACCTCAAGATGCGGGATCGAGAAGATAAAGTAGTCGTTGTCTCTGAGTATCTGGTGAATAGTCATTCTACTTGGCGCGCTCATTCCATGATGTGAGAAGGCAAGGTGCCAGATTGCAGGCGGTGCTCGACAAACCTGAGTTCCTGCACCAGTTGATGATCTTCGGTAATTCTGTTCAAGGAGATTATCTCATACAGCCACTCGTAATATGCCCCTCTATGTATCCGGCTGTGGGGCACTGCTTTCCGAAGCCAATCTGGCATTAACCCCAAAGCCTTGGTGTGTCTGGGAAGCCAACAACCGTTGATTGGGTCGTCAATTCTGCGTCTGAACCAAGCAAGGACTGCTCGTAACGGGGCGGCGTCTCTATGTGAGCCAGATATGATTGCATGGGCATCGCAGAGTTCGTGAGGTCGCGGGTCTCCGGCCGCCGTCATATGCCTAGCCAAGCGTCTGGAATTGTGCTTTTCCTCGAGAAGCTCTTTGTCTGTCATGGTGGCGGCTCGGGAGCGGTATTTGTCGAGACTCTTCTCGAGCCGAGCAATCATACGCACTCTATTCAGGTCCGCCTTGGTGGGTTTTTCAATGGACGCGAAATCGGCGATAGCGCGGTCTACGCGGTCCATTTCGTGGAATTTTTTTGATGATAAGGGGCGGCGGGGCACGGCAGGTTCCTCCTCTTGCTGCGTCTTCCTATGACGGCCCCGATATTACCCAGAGCTGTGGATTAGGGCAACGGATTGTCCGGGCCTAGATCGTCAATCTGAGAGCCAATTCAAGAAGGGGGTTGGGGGAGATGGTACCCGGGGCCGGACTCGAACCGGCAAGGTGTTGCCACCGGTGGATTTTGAATCCACTGCGTCTACCAATTTCGCCACCCGGGCAGGGTAGGAGAGGGCGCGTAGATTACCCAGAAATGAGCACGCAGTCCAGCCCATAGCTGAGCCTATATCTTGGCATCTCAGGAGGGGATGTGTCCCCCCTCACCCTTGCCGCCCCTAGCCCCCACTGGCAGCCCTCGTGGGGCCTACCTCCAAGGTCACTGTCAGTTCCACTGCCAGTTCTACCTATAGATAACTATAAGGGGGAGCTTCGCTCCCCCGAGGGGTGCCGGTTAATACCACCGACGCCTCTGGGGGCGACCTGACAGTGCCCTGCATGCCTTCTGGTGCTTCATCAGCTCGCGCTCCAGCAGGCGTTCCTTGTGCCGCGTCTCGGCCTTTTCCACGTCCCTGGCCACGCTCTGGGTGAAGTGGCCTACGGCCTCGGCCAAGACATCGAGCCGGTCGTCATGCCGGAGGCTGCCGCGCTCCCGGGTGATGTAGGCCATCTGGAAGAAGCCGTTGTAGTGCCGAGCGGCATCGCCCACGTCCTCGGTGGGGATGTCGTTCAGCTGGTTCTCCACGATCCGCTTGTCGAAGATCAGGCGGTGCTGGTTCATCACCGGTTCCAGCTTGTCAATGATCCTCGCCTCCTTCTGGCCGGTGACCTTGTACTCCTCAAGGGTACACGGGTAGGTGGCGTTCAGGATGGGGGAGAACAGGGCATTGAACATTCCGTCGCCGTAGTTGCTCTCGACATGGATCGCGTTGACCTGCTCCTCCCGGGCGATGGTGGCCAGGGTCCGAAGGGTAGCCTCGTCGTAGCCTCCCATAAGGCCGCCCCAGCGGCGCACGAACAGAAGGCCGTGGAGGGACTTCAAGACGACGAAGGCTGTCTCGTCCATGCCCCGACCGGCGGGGTCGATAAACATCACGCTGCCCTCGTACTCGGTGAACTCCTCAGAGACGTGCATGGGGGCAAAGTAGCGATCGCCGTCCATGCCTACGTTGGGTAGCCCCTCGATCAGCTGCTTGGGGCCGGACGCCCAGACCACTTTGGTGGGGGCTACCTCTCGGTCCACGTCCATGACGATAAGGTCGCGGAGCTTCAAGGGGAATTTGTTGCCGTCCGACAGGGTGGTGTCGAGCATGAACTGCAGGGCGAAGCCGGAGCGGCCATATTCGGCTTCACGCTCCTGCAGGTCTTCCTCGGTGAACCGTGCGGGGTCTACCGGCTTGCCGACCAGGGAACTGTCAGCTGCGAGACGGGCGATCACCTGCGGCGCGAGCCGGCCCCTGTACCGCTCGACGGCTGCCTTGTCAGGGTATCTCGCGGGCCAGACCCGGATGACATAGCCGCGCTCCTCGAAGCCGTTGTAGATGGTCTGGATGGACTGGGGCGTGCCCAGGCCGATGGAGTGGCCCCCGGGCACCAGGATCGCACCGCCCATCTCGCGGGCGCGCAGGTCCAGCTTCTCGCGTTTACCTTCGGTGTCGGAGTTGTTGGGGATTTCAATATCGTCGAAGACCACGATGGTGGCGCGGCCGCCGGTCATCTGGCCGCCGACACCGACTGCCCGCACGGAGGGGGCCTGGGCGGGTTTGGCTGGGCCGACATCGAAGGCCAGCACGGAGTCGCGCTGCCCGTCCTTTTGGCCAGGTTCCAGCCAGCTCAGCAGGTCGATCGTGGAGATCAGCTGCTTGGTGAAGGTGGCGAACTCGATCGCCTTATACTCGGACGCCGAGACCACCATGATCTTCTCGTCCGGGTTGCGCATCAGGCACCAGATCACGAACGCTGCGGTGATCCACGACTTGCCGATGCCCCGGAAGGCCATCACGATGCGGCGCTTGGGGCCGTGCTGTAGAAATTCCGCGATCTCGTACTGGGCCTGTGTCGGCTCCGGCAGGCCAAGCTGCTTCCATAGCCACCACAGGAAAACGCGGAAGTCATCGTGCATTTTCTTGTGGGCTTCAGTCTGTACCCAGGCCGGGCACTTAGACTTGGGCATGGATGACTCCTCGGGATGGTTGCCAGGCTGCACCATTCGCACGCTGGCAGCGTTTCTCGGGCGGGCCTGTAGGGTTGAGTGGGAAAAGAAAAGCGGCGCCGAGAGGGGCGCGCAGGAGGGAAGTCGGAGCGGTTATTTAATTGTCGAAACTACCTGGGACAGGGCGCCGCCCATCGCGTCCACAAAGCGTTCGTCCCGGCTCAACTTAGAGTGCCCGGTGAGGTCGAGCACGGCGTGCATGACTTCGTGCCAGAGGGTGTGCTTCACGAACGACGGCGGGGTGCTGCTATCGATCCAGATGGTCAGGTCTTTTTCAGACCACAGACCGTAGGCCCCATGCTCCTCAATGAGGCCCGGCTGGTCCTTGATAGTTATGGTGTGGTTCAGGAGCTGGAAGCTCTTGGGGAGGGGCTTGCGGCGGGCCATGTGTACCTCATCAGAATTGGCCGTGAACCACGTTATCGAACTCGGGCAGCTCCTCGGTGAGTAGATCAGTCGGGTCGCCGGGAGTCACTGCGCGGTCCACTCCGTTGTCTTTCAAGAACTTGTTGATCTGCGCAAAGAGCGCGGGTGGGATAGGCTCGTTCTCATTCTTGTAGCGGCGAAGCTCATCGAGCAGGGCCTGCGCTTGCATGCCGTGTAACTGGTCGAGAAGCTCGTCGGTGGCTCGGCTCATGGCTACTCCTCACGCTCGCTTTCTTTTACCACCCAGTCGAGACGTTCGTTCAGCACGTCGATGCGGCGGTTGGTTTCGTTCAGGGTGTCAATTAGCAGCTCGGTCTTGTCCTGGCGCTGCTCAAGGATGGCGATCTTCGCATCCTGCACACCGTTGGTGTGCCAGGACTTGAGGACGGCCGTGCCGCCCCCGATGAGAGAGGCGGCCAGTACCGTCGCTGCCACCTTGTCAAACAGGGGCGACAACATCGGTTACTCCTTACTTCTGACGCTGAGCGACGCGACTCCGGGCGCCGCCGGCACCACAAGTTCCGGGAGTCTCGTCTTTGCTCTTGATTTTGCGGTACAGGAAGACAGCAAAGCCGGCGAGCAATGCGCCCGCGATAAAGTAGTCCATAAGGGTCTCCTTACTGTTCAATGAAGAGTTCGATGGTGTTATTGACGGCAGCCTGAATGGCGCCGTCAGTCGCGCCCTGAATAGTTTCCACAGTGGCGTCTTTGTTCTGAGCAAGCAGCGCCCAGATCATTTGGCGGGCCGTGGAGTCCGGCTCGCGCAGGGCCTGTGCAGCCCATCGCTTGCGGCGATCGTGGTACGGGGTCTCCGCAGGTTCGTCGTTGATTGCCTGGGCTGCGACAGCCACAGCAACGGCGATGCGGTCTAGGAGAGTGGCGTCTGTAGAGAGGCCGTGAAGTTCTGAGTAAGTAGCCATAAATCCTCTTTCGTATTAGAGAAAGCCAGCTTCGGCTTCCAAGAACACAGAGCCGGTGGCTATTACCGGGCCAGTACCCTGCCGAATTTCAACGGTGAGATTGCAACTCCTAACGGCGCCGCCGCTGGAGATGCTCCAAGAGCGGTTTGAGCTGAGGGAAAGCCAACTGCCGAGGGAGCCTGTCGGCGTGCTACCTGAAGTTTTGGTAACGCGAACTTGGTATTGAGAACCAATGCCTGTAGTAGTTGGCTGATACCACTCGTCATTGCTAACGGTGTCGACACCGCTGCCGCTCTGAATGGTCCCCGTCGTGCCGTTGGAGTACAGGGTGAACCCGGCCTGTGCAATACCGCTCGCTCTTACCGCCGAGACGGCACCGCTTGGCGCAGAAACGGTAGAAGCCGTCCACACTTCTCGCCAGGAGCCGCCGACTTTAATCCAGACAGACTTCACGGCCCTCCAAGACCCCCCTGTGCGGATGTGCGGCGTTGGGGAACGCCACGCACCGCCAGCGCGGATTTGGAGAGCCATAGAGTTTCCTCAGTACTGGAACCAGATGTCTCCGTTGGAGCCGCCTGAAGGGGCGGAAGTGGAGAAAGTGATGTTGCCGGAGGAGTAGGAACTGCTGGCGTGGCGCAATACGAACTGGTTGTAGCTTGGACCACACCTGATGTCCCCATCCACACGCACTTCCTTGTCGAAGTAGAACTTAGCGCGATCGGTGTAGAAGTGACAGTAGCTGGTGTTGTTGGGTCCGATGCGGACGTAGCCGTTCTGGGTATCAACCTGCATATAGTTGAGCGAGTTGATTTTCGTCATCCCAAAGTCTCGGGCGTAGTTGATTTCCAGCAGCCCATTCTGTTTCACCATCGCACGGGAAGCGCCCGAGTCGCCACGAGTGGTTTGGTCTTCCATGCCGAACTTAAGATCAAACGCCGTGACACTGAAGTTGGCATGGCCGGTGTGGTACACCTCGTAATCTGCCGAGCCGTCTGGGCTGAACCGCAGCTTGTCTTGATAGGCCCGCAAGTAGGAATACGCATTGATACCAGTCCCGGAATCTCGCGGGAACGCGATGCCTTCGTTGACGGAGTTGGATGCGTCGTTGAAGTAAAGGGCGTTCAGCCCGACGATGTCGCTGTTTTGACAGTCCATCGCATAGGTGCCGTCATAGCCGTTGTACCGGTTCGCCGGGAGGGTCACTACACCGTCCAGAGAGAGGGGGCCGGTAATGGTCCCCCCGGAGAGCGGCAGGTAGCTATGCGTATGCGAAGCAGGGGCATAGCCCGCCTCAGCATGGTTGCCCCAGCTGTAGGCGGCATCCCAGTTATTGATCTGGCCCGCAGTGATCGCCTTGATGTGCGCGGCCACGGTCGGGTCGGTCTCGGTGTAACTGGTGAGGTAGCCCGCGTCAGCGTGGTTGCCCCAGCTGTACGCGGTGTCCCAGTTGGCACTGTTGTCGGTGAAGTTGCCGGCGTGGTAGATGGCGTTGCCGGCCCAAGTAAAGGTGCCGTCGGCGCGCATGGAAAGAGCCTTCGCCCACACGATCGGGTCGCCAGCGTTCTTCGCGGAGGCATCCTCGCTGATATGGATGGTGAGGCCGGGATTGCCCTCAGAACCGGAGTCGTGATGGAACTCCATGTGGACGGCACCCTGGCCGGACTTGCTGTAGGTCTCGGCGGGTCCGTGGCCGATACGGATGTTGAAGTTGCCCTTACCGTCGTTGTTATTGATCTGGTGGTCGCCGCCCTCGAAGAGAATCTTCTTCACGGTTAGGTCGCCGCTCAGCGCGCCACCCGAAAGCGGCAGGTAGCCGGACAAGTCTGATGCCGAGGCGTAGCCCGCGTCGGCATGGTTGCCCCAGCTATATGCCGCGTCCCACTGAGCCACCAGGGCGGCTGTGATCGCAGCGCCACCGACCTGGAGCCCGTTGCTGAAGTCCCACACCCCGGTCACCGTTTCGGCCTCAGCCAGGGCGCCGAAGAGTGCAGGGTTGAACTGTGCAGCGTCGAGTGCAGCTTGCACTGCCTCATTGCGAGCCTGCAGTGTCTCATCGCGGGCGTCGGTGACGGTCACCACATCGGCAGCGGTCTGCTGCGCGTTGGCGGTCGCCACGTTCGCCTGGGCAACGGCGGTTACCTTTGCGTCAATCGCGCTGCTTTCTGCTTGCTGGGCGGCAGTGCGGGCGGTTTCGGCGGCAATGCGGGCAGCTTCTGAGAGGCCCGCTTGGGTTGTTGCAATGCCGGCCTGCTCAGTTGCGGTGGTGGCGCTGTCGGCGGCCTGCTGGGAGAAGCCTTGAGCGCCGGCAACGATGTTATCCACATCCTCCTGAAGGCGGGCAGGGGACTTAACGAGATACGTCAGGCCCTGCCAGTTCGTCAGCGGATATGATCCGTCAGAGTTCGGTCCTCCACTTGCCGAGCCGCCGAGCCAGTCGGAGTACTCTTGATTGAAGCCCTGCCAGTACTCGACCAGTTTCGCGATCTTCTGGGCGAGCTGTGCGTTAGTGAAGGACATGATGCCTCCCGTTATTCAGCGGCGCTTTCAGTCTGACTTTCAGCTTTGGCGGCCTCCTCGCGGGCCTTGGCGTCAGCTTCCAGCACCTTCAAGGCGAAGCTGACCTGCTGCAGGTTCTTGTCGACCTGCTCCAGTTGGTCTTTCAGCGCTGCACGTTGCAGCGCCAGGGCAGTGAGTTGCTGCTTCAGCTCTGCTTCAGACATAGGACTCTCCTCGTTGGGGTTAGAAGGTCACCGGGAGGGCGAGAGCCTCCTCGGCGGTTGTGGTGCGGTCGAGCGCATCTTCGAGCGCTTGGCGCTTGCCTAAGATGCCACCACCGAAAGTCGCGAATGCGTCAGCCTTCGCGATGACGCGCGACGCCAAGTCCTCCAGGGTCAGGCCGCGCCGGGCGGCGATGGCGGAGAGCATTGGTGTCGGTGTTGAGTTGTCGGCGAGCCACTTGCGTGCTTCCTCTTCCTGCTTCGGCCACGAAGCGACCTCGCCGTCTGGATACGCGGCCAGGACTGCATCTAATGCTGCCTGGGCTTTGCGGTTAATCTCCTTCAGCTTCTGGGCTTTGGCTTCGCCCAGCGTGGGGGCGGGCGGCGGGGCCAAGGTAGGCTTCGCCCCGGACCCTTGGGGGACGATCACTAAGTTGCGGGCCTGGCCTGCGAGAAGGTGCTGGTATTCCTCCTCAGTGATTTCGACGGCATCTGCGGGGAGGTTGTCGCCGTGGACTTCCTTGTTGTAGAAGCCGCCTGTTGAAGGTGAGTAGAAGTGTTGCATGGGACTCCTCAGTAGCCGATAGCAATCCAACTCACAGTCGCGCTGTTGTCGTTACTCCAAACGCGATACTGGGACTTACTGACAATATCCGCACCAACGTCGTCGCCGTCGTTATCCGCCGGGTGGGCCACCTGTTGGCTGCCGACGATCTGCCAGGCGGCGTTAGGGAAAGCGACCGGGAACGAGAAATACCCGCTGTAGCCGTTGGAAGGGGCGAGCGCGCTGCCCCACTGGATGATCAGTCCGGTGTCCTTGTCCTTCCAGTAGCCGTTGCCTCCCGTAATTAGCATGTTCTCGATGAACCCGGGGGACTCACCTTTGAACGTGGTTAGGGTTAGGGACGTCGGCGTACCGGAATGGCGGATGACCTTGAGGTAGTACACCTCGGAGCCGTTGAGTGGCGCTGCCTCGTCGACGAAGCCGTCATTGATGCTGAGGTTGTAGCTGCACCACCACTCGCCGCTGACCTCCCAGTCGTAGTAGTTCGACGCAGTGCCCTGGTAGCGCTTACTAAACAGCACCGGGCCGGAGGCCGAATCGCGCCGAATTTCCACGGTCCAGTCAGGCGCCGTGTAGTTTTGGTTGGTGGGGCCAGCGTAGTGATTGAAGGCGCTGAGGGCAAAGGATATGCTCACCTTGCCGGACAGATTGGTCGCGATCGAGAAGTTCTTCGTGCCCCCGGAACTCAAACTGCCACTCGTCGCGCTGGCCGAGCCGTCTGCGCCGGAATAGTACGGGTTGATCGCCTTCTTGACCGCATCAGAAATCGCGTATGCGTTACTGACGAAACCCTCCCCGGCGGTACCGTTTACGGTGGCTTTCGGCTTGCCGCCTTCGAGTTTGATCTCAAAGACGGAATCGCCTGTTACCGAGTCGGTAATTGTCAGAGGCGTGCTGCTTTCCGGGTCGAACACGGTGCGGGTGACGCCCGTGTCACTGTCGATCGCCAGGTGCGCTGCAGTGATTGCGTTGGCGGCGATCTTGGATGCGGTAACGGCGTTGGCGGCGAGCTTGTCGGTAGTCACTGCGCTATTCGCAAGCTGCAGGGAGCCTATGCCTCCGCTGACGATCTTCGCGCCGTTGAGCGTGCCGTTCACGACCAGGGCACCGTCAATCTGCACGTCACCGCGCAGGTTGATCTTGCCGTTTACAATCTCGAAGGGGACATACTCGGTTTCGCCCGGATCGCCAGACGGGTCAACCACCGCGAACTTGTCGGCCAGGATGACGAAAGCGCCGGATTCGCCGTCATTGTGCTGGGAGTAGCCGGTGACGTAACCGTTGACGTTCAGGGTGACTCCGTACTTCGCATACAGGTTGGCCTGTCCGCTTTCCAGGTTGGCGATCGCGGTGGCCTGGGTGTTGACCGTGGAGGTCAGGCTGCCAACGGAAGCGTTCACAGACGAGATGTCGGACGCGAGAGAGCTGTCGGCATTCGCACGAGCTGTCTGTTCGGCAACGATTGCTGCCTCGTTGTCGTCGGCACGGACTTGAAGTGCCGAGATGTCGGACGCGAGAGCGCTGTCGGCATTGGCGCGGGTGGTTTGCTCTGCCAAGATCGCCGCCTCGTTATCGTCCGCCTTGGCACTTACCAGCGAGATGCTGGAAGACAGCACGTTGTCACCGTCGATACGAGCGGTTTCTTCGGCAGTTATCTGAGCTTGCAGGCTGCTGTCAGTGGTGTTCAGTTGCGAGAAGCGATTCGCCAGGGTATCACCGGCATCGGAATCTAGCTTGACTGTATCGCTGTTCAGGATGAACGCCGTCTGGCTTGCATTCTGCGCACCGAGCAGGTCGAGGGTGGAGGCCAGTGCCGAATCCGCGTCGGAACGAGCGGCCTGCTCCGCCAGTATCGCAGCATAGTTATCCGCGACATTGGTCTGCAAGAGGTCGATGGCAGCAACCGCTTGACCTATGCGCGGGTCTTCGATGCTCACCCATGACTGAGAATCTTCGTCGTAGATGTAAGGCTTGTTGTTGTCGTCGGAGTCATACCAGCGCGCGCCGTCAGGAATGGGGTCGGGCACATTACCAACGCCCGGCGCCGGCTCGTCGGGCTGTACGAACACGATCGCGGCCGTGCCCTGGGCCAGAGTGTTCACCTGCGCCTGCAGGCTCTCGCCGAGCGTGACGATCGCTTCCGCATTGGCATCGATGTCGTTGACGCGTTGCTGAAGGGCGGCAGCGGCGGCGCTGCTCAACATCTCATTCACGATCACCGCGATTACTTCGTCCGGTTCGGTTTCGGTGTAGCCGGCTCCGGCGGCTATCGCTATGAGCGCGTCGTTGATTAGCTTATTGAACTGATCGCGGTATTCCTGGGAGAGGTAGAAGTTATGCAGGTAGGCGAGGTCGAGGTCTTCGGCCCGTAGGGTGGAGCCGTTCTCGAAGTCGACGAGCAGGTCGTTCGGTGAAGTTTGCCGCTTAATCTCAATCGCGGCTCCCGGGCCGGGGGCATCGTCGAATGTAATGGTGTTGCCCGACAACGTGTAGTTCATCGCCGGGAGTTGGAGTGCCCCGTTGACGAACACTTTGACATGACTGGGCGAGAGATACGGGAAAGGAAAGGTGAAAGTCTTCTGTATCCCGTCGCCCTCGTAAGTGACGAGAGTGTTCATGGATACTCCGGTAGGAATGCGGGATGGGGAGGGAGGCCCCGGGGTGCGCTTCGAGGAGAGGCGTGGGGCCTTGCTGGCGTTAGTCGGAGTCGAAGAGGGCGGACAGTTCGTCTAGACGGGCGTCTTTGAACCGTTTGCGGTTGGCCGGGTCGGCCAGGAAGGTGAGCCTTGCGGCGCGACGTGCGGCTTCGATGTACTTCTTCATCACGAAGACTCGGCGCTCATCCGTCCACTCGGCGTAATCCTCGGACTGCACGATCGCGTCGAGGGTCTCGGCAAGGTTGCCGTGGCGGGACAGCTTGATGCTGCCAACCAAGCCCGTGATCTGTGAGTATTCCTCTGCAGTCAACTCAATGAGACCGCCGCCGAGCGTCTTCGGCATGGGCCGGACAGTGAAGTCCAGGCGGGCCAGCTCCTTCTCCAGCGGCGAATCGGCACCCGGGGAAATCGCGAAGGGGTTCACGATTGCCCACTTGGAGTTTTCCCAAGTCACCGGACGGCCCAACGCGTCGTGGCGCACCGGTACACCCTTGTTGAAGATGGGCAGCTGCGCATTCAGCGCGTCCGCGAAGGTCCACGCTTCGCGAGCCACCTGCTCGTCGCCGTCGAAGACAGCCTTACCAGTGGATTTCACCAGCTGCGGGATCAGCTTACCGGTCTGCTGTGCAGCCCAGCGCTCCCACGCACGCTCTACCGAGCTGGGCTTGTTCTCAGCCATGCCGGTGAACAGCTCGAAGAGATCGGACAGAGACTTCGCCCAGGTCTTGTTGACCACGTTGTTGAGGAAGCCTGCTAGTGCGCCCTGCATGAGCGCAAAGGTTTTCTCATCGTCGTCCGAGTGCTCCGCGTGCATCTTCGCATCGGCCACCATGCCCAGCCACATACCGAGCGGGTCCAGGCGGTTGAACTGGTACCACTTGTCACCGATGCGGATGCTGTAGTCCAGCACACCGGTCGCCTTCTCGGAGCTATCGTAGGGCACCTTGCCGATCACCTGAATGGGCGAGTCGACATCCGTACCGACGAACGGCAGGAAGGCAGCGATGGCGGCCACACCGGAAGTCATCCGTGCGATTGCCTCCGCCTGCTGCCGGGGGTTACCGCGCAGTACAGCTTCGCGGTGGTCCTTGATGATCAAGCCCAGCGGCGTGCGGTCGATAATGCCCTGTCGCAGGATGTTCATCGGTGTGCGGAAGAAGGGCGCGATCAGCAGCTTCACGAACGCATTGTGGTTGATAAGGGCTTCCATCTTGGTACCGCCCGGGGTGAGCGGAGACTCTTGGAAGGAAACCATTCGTGCCTTCTCGATCGCCCCGGTTCGGACCTGCCGCGCGAGGGGCGTCATGTTCTCCGTGTCCAGCAGCGCCTTCATCGTCTTATCGACGAAGCGCTCGTACTCGTCGGTGCCATACTTCATCCCCTGCTCTGTAGCCAGGCGATCGGCCTCTCGGTAGGCCAGCACGGACATCTCTGCATTACGGTTGATGGTTTTGAAGAACTCATCACCAGTGATTAGCAGGCGGCCAGGGATGCGGACGACTTCGCCGAGTTCGTTCACAGTCTTGGCCAGCCAAGTGTCACCGTCCATCGCGATCGCCTTGCGGGTCTGGAACTCCAACCGCTGACGCTTATCGGTTATCGGCGCTCCTTCCTTCCACGCCTGACGGGCCAGCTTAAACGCCTCGTCCAGTGAGCTGACCTTGCGCAGTAGGTCGATCTTGGCTTCACGCCACGCGGCCTGATCACCCGCGGTGAGCCGACGCACCGCTCCGCCGGCCAGCCGGTCGGCAGAGTACAGAAAGGTGTTCAGAGAGTTGGAAACGAAGTTGATAACGTGAGTCTTCGGCGAGGACAGCATCGCGTTGATGACGTACTCTACGAACATGTTTTTGATCCGCTCACTGCGGGAGTACTCGCGTATCTTCGCGTTCAGGTCTTCCAGAGACCTGCCGTCCAGCAGGTCGTCCATGAATTTCTCGAACTCTTTGGCGCTGCGGCCTTTGCCGCCGAGCGAGCGCATCAACTGGTCGAACTCTTTGAAGCCTTCGGCGGCCTCGTTCTTAATGATGGCCATGCCGTTCAACGCCCTGGCGACCTCTGTCTGGGCGCCTTTGATCTCGGCCTGCAGGGCAGCGTGCAGCTCCACCTGCCGGAAGAAGTCAGCCTTGGCTTTCAGGTCGCCGGGGTTTGCTCTTGCCACATCGCGCAGCCGGAACACTTCCTTGACGGACGCGAGCAGTGTGCGTTGTGCGGCATGAAAGCGGGCCGCGATGCCTTTATCCCCGCGCACGTCCTTGAACAGCTCATGCACCTGTTCACCGGAAACACCAACCAGATTGGCGAGGCGCTTGGTTTGCACATGGGACTGCACGCCGCCTTTCACGTTATCAATGTGATCGGCAATCACCTCGGAAGTGACGTTGATCAGTTTCTTGATGTCGTCGGCGGACTCGATGTTGTCCCAGTTGACGGTCTCCAGGTTGAAGTCCTTCTGCAGGAACTCCCGGGCGCCGTCGTCGTCACCTTCCAGCAGCATTTTGTTGAACTGCTGGCGCTGCGCGTCGGTCATCTTCAGGGAGTTGCGGAGGTCGTCTTCGAGGGCGCGCTGCGGCTGTAGCAGCTCGTCAGCATTGGACGTTCCAGCCTCGGGCTGTGGGCCAGCTGGGGGCGAACTTGGAGACGCCTCATCGGCCGCAGAAACAGCCTCGGCGCGGGGCGCGCCCGGAGCCGGACCATCGGCCAGTGCAAGCTCAGACTCGCGGGCACTGAACAGGCCGGTGATCGGCGTGGAGGTTGCGTCAGCCGCCGCGTGCGCCTCTTCGATCTGTTTCTTGCCTTTGACGAAGCGAGCCATCTTGAAGATGGCTTCGAGCGCGGTGCCCAGGAACGCGCCTTCCAACCCATTGCGCAGACGGTTCAGTGCGTCGTCGTCATCAGGGTCGGTGGCGAGGAAGTCCAGCACCACGTTCTGGGTTTCGGGGCTCAGCTCTTTGATGAGCTTGGAGAGGTTGCCCTCGGTTGGGTCGAACATGGCGGCGTCGATCACGAAGCCGCGCCCGGTAGCTTGGGCGAAAGTCTGGGCGGCGCCAAACTTCTTGGACATCCCCAGGTACGGCACCATGAACTGCAGGATACCGCGAGCGGCGCTGCCAGCGAACGTCTCGTTTTCCGGGGCGATCTCGCGTTTGCGTTCGCGGTAGGCGTCTTTGTATTCAGCCCAGCCTTGGTTGACCAGCTCGAAGCCTTCAAAATATGTGGTGTCGTTGCTCTCCGCAGTGTACAGAGCGACTGCGTTCTTAACGATGGGCAAGGAGCGGACTACATCGGCGACGAACAGCCCGCCTTCAGCGACTAGGTCCACACCGGCACCCCATACCGCCTTCCCGGCTTCCCCCAAAAAGGTGGGAGACTCGGCAGCTGCTTCTTTCACAGCGGCCAGCTGCTTGCGTCGCGCCCGGAAGTCTGCGACAGCCTCGTCCCGGCTCCGCACGCGCATTCGCAGCTTATCTACTGGGGAGAGCTGCTGTTCAAGCTCCTGTTCCATACGTCAGCCTCAATTGAAAAGTTGAACCACGATCTGTTCCGCCTCCTGGTCAGTGATCTCGCCGGATTCCAGCAGATCGAACAGGCGGCCCTCAATGGCGGGCTGGGTTTGGCCGGCGAACACGCGGCGGGCATCAAGCCGCCCCGCAGCGGCGGCCTTGATCTGCGCTGCTGAAACCACGCCCACGTCGCGCTCGAAGGCGGACTGTGATTTCGCGGTATCGACGTTGGCATCGATCAACGGGTCGAACTGCTCCTTCACCTGTTGTGCCGCCTCGGCGGGGTCTATGCCGTCCACCAGTACCAGCTGGTTGTACTTGGCGAGTGCGGAGTTACGGATGTGCAGCACGGTCTGGTCGAGCGGGGCGAACATCCCCTGAGTCTGCGGGTTGTAGCGGGCTGTGATCTCATTGCGGAATGCGCTCACCGACGGGGCGCTGGCGCGGTCGCCCGACTGCCGCACCATGTTCACGGTGGACATCATTTCTTCCATCGTGTCAACGGCTTGCGGGCCGGTACCGAGCAGGCCAATGTTGCGGGCCTGGAAGATGTCGGAGAGCGAAGCCTTGCCGGCGTAGATGTCGGCCCACAGCTGGGACACGTTGTTCAGGTCCATCGACCGGGAGTCGAACTCGTCCGCCTGACCCTGACCGAACGTGGTGGCGGTCTGCACGTCGGACCACGAGGGTCCGCCCGGCTGACCGACCAGCGCGCGGAGCTGGTTGATCTCGGATAAAGTGCTCTCGCCTTTCATCGCCTTTTCGGCGATCCGCGATTGTAGGTCGAAGACCAGCTGCTCGTTGCGGGCTTCCAGCTCCTTCTCGGCGGCTGCCTGCTTCGCAAGTCCGGCGCGGGTGGCTGCGTCGATCGCCTGACGATGGGCGTCCTGCAGCTTCGGGTCTTTGATGCCGGTAGGGATGCCGTTGATCTGAACTGGCATATCGGTGATCAAGTCAGGGTTACCGGCCTTAATCGCCAAGTCGTAAACGGTTTCCCAAAACACTTCCTTCTTGGCGGCGCCGTCGAAGAAAGTACCAGTGCGCTCGAAGAGTTTCTGATAGTCGAGCTTACCGTCAGCTTCGAGCTGCGCTTCGGCGTTTGCGTATATCTTGGTTCGCTGTTCCTCCTGCACCTTGGCGATCTGCATATCGCGGTGCTGGGCGATGATCTCGGTCTCAAGTTTCAACAGACGGGGAGCCAGGTATTCCGCATACGCCGAGCCCTTCATGTTCTCCAGGCCGGAGAACTGTCGAGCCATGTAGTCGCTCACGAACTGCTGTACATCAGTCTCAGACTGGTTCTCCCAGTCGAAGCCGCGCAACTGCTCCGGCAACTCCTTGACCGCGAGGTTGAAGTCGAACTCGGCGTCCAACTCGTCCCATGCGCGGTTGTATCCGGCCTGCTCATTGGCGGCGTCGCGTTCGGTTGCGCCTGAACCGCGCTCCAGCAGTGCTTGCCGGCGGCCCTCAGCATTGCGCCGGAACATCTCATCTGTAGCGAACTCCGAGCCGACCTGGAAGGCCCGCTCTAGGGCGCGGGCGGCTCGGACATTCTTGTCATAGCCGCCCGCTATAAAGTAGCGACGGCTGGGCTGCAGGTTTACGGGGCGGAAGCGCTCCTCGCCCTGCACTCGCTTCGTCTTGCGTCGCTGACCCGGACGTGCCATGTGGTTCTCCTATTACCGGGTTTGACCTGCGCGGGCGTCCCTTATGGAGAGCCCGGTGTTGTAACCCTGTACGCCCGCAGATGCGATCTGCAGGCCGGCCTCAAGGGCACTGATGTCTCGAATTTGGGATTTGCCAATGGTAAGCCGGTCATCGATTGCCCTCCGCTGGAGCGCGACATTCTTTGCAGCCAGCGCGGCATCACCATCCTGGTCTTGCAGCGATTGATTAAGCATTGCTGCGAATGATTGACCCATCGAGCCGGATTCCCCAGCAGCCACCCGGGCGCGGGCGCGCTGTTCACGGGCGGCGCGGATGCGCTGGCCCAGCTCTTCTTCGGCTGCTTCTTTAACTTCTCTGCGCTCGTTCTCGGCCTGAATTTCCATTGCTTCGGCCTGCGCCTTCGCCGACTGGTGTGTCGAATAGGCATTCACACCTGCCGACACTGCGGCGATCGCCATCATGGCAGTAGTCGGCTCACACATGATTTACTTCCTCTTGGAGGTGTACTGGACGAACGGCTGCTGGCCCACTCCGAACCGCTCGAAAACTTCGCCCCGGATAAACCCAAGACGATCGAGCCAGCGTCGCGTGACCACGTTGCGCTCGTCGATGAAATTGGTCAGGTATTCGTACCGCGTGTGCATCAGTGCGACGTACTGGTAGCACTTCCGCATGAAGTCTTTTCGGCACCGGTAGACGCCATTGCTGGCGAGCATCCAGATGCCCCCGATGTTCTCGGTAATGGGAGCGACACCGAACAGCACGGTCGGCTCTCCATCGAGGAGCGCGGCCCAGCGCATGTCGCGGTCGCTCGCCTCGAGAGATTCGAGCAGGGCAGCCAGGGGTTCCTGCCCGCTGGCTGCCAGAACCTCTCGCCGATCAACTGCTCGGAGCCGGGGAGCCAGGTAGCGCGCCTCGACCTCAGTGGCCGGCACAATCATGAACTTACTCATCCAATGCTCCGTGATCGATTGAACCAGAGACCTTCCCACTCACAGCTGCTGAATTTCGCCTGCAGATGTGACGGGTTGATCAGCTTGATGACCACGTCGTGGCTGTTACCGTCGACGTAGAAGGTGTATGCCCCGGTGTGGAAGCTCGCCTCGCCGATCTCAAGCGCATCGTCGCCGAGCGTGCGACCGGTGAACTGGTCAAGAGCCGCGGGCACCACGGACTCCAGTGCGCCGGAGAACGCCTCGCCGTAGGGTTTAACCTCGACCTGGAAGAAGCCGGCATCCTGGTAGTACAGCGTGAAGGTGCGTAGCTGCAGGCGGCCGGTGGTGATCGCCTGATCGCGGCTGTCGAGGATGAACTGTTCGGAGAACTGGTAGCTCGACTCGTAGCTCACACCGACGACCGGCTGGTAGTTCCGCACGTCGCCCGGGATGACAATCTGGAAGTTGCCCGCGTAGCTATACGAGCTGGGCGGCTGCAGACGGCCTCTGTTTCCAGAGCCGGCGGCGTACACGATGCGGATGTTGCTGCGGTCCGCGTTCGAGGTGTTCCACGGGACGGTGATGGTGGTTTCGTCCAGGGCGGGGTTATAGCTCATATCCCCCGCTTGCACCTCGTAGCGGCGGTCCAGCAGGATGTTGAAGTCCAGACCGGCCGCCACGGCGCCGTCGTCCAGATTGCAGCGCTCGAGATAGGTTCCCTCGGGCCGCTTGATCAGGGCGTAGAGGTTGTTCTCGATTGCATCCAGCGAGAGGACCGTATCGTTGGCGTCCAGCTCCCAGTAGCTCCATGCCGATTGCAGTTTCTGGTCGCCAGACCAGTAGAACTTGTAGACGTAGATGCGGTTCTGGTGGCCCGGCTCAGAGCTGACGGCGAACAGCACGTCCTCATTACCATTGCCGGCGAGCTTGAAGATGTTGCGCGGCAGATACCGAGGAACGTGTGCGGTTATGTCGGCGGCGTCCGTAGTGAGCGAGTCTTCGGAGACGAAGTACTCGCGCACCTTGGAGTAAGGGCCGGAGCGGGTGACGAAGTACACATCGCTGCCGATGCCCACCGGCCGCACGCCACGGTCCATCTCGTAGCTTGTCGCCTCGTCGATGGAGACGGAGGTCGGTGTCAGCAGGTCGGTAACATTAAGGCTGAACTGGGTCTGGTCCGCGAACAGCATCAAGCCGTTGTTGAACGGCACGGCGAACTCGAGCAGGGACACCTTGGTGGTGGACACAGCCACGTCGACCACGTCGCTGTCGAGCAGGGTGGTGACAGTGTTGCGCCAGAAGTTGCCGTAGTCGCCGGCACCGGAGAACACGACATTCTCGTCGGTGAGGAAACCCAGGCGGTTCTTCCAGTAGAACACGTCATTGATGGTCCGACCCACGAAGGTGGGCGGCGGGTTAGTCTCGTCGTCGCCGAAACGGCGCGGCTGCCAAGCGAAGGGAGTGAAGTCGAAGGAGCCATCGGCTTGACGGACAAGCGCCCACGGCATTGTGGTTTCGTCGAGCGATGTGTTCGCGCCGGGGCCGTAGGTCTCCTCCCAGACGCCGCCCTTGCGCACAACATAATAGCCACCGAAGTTGTTCTCGTCGTACCCGACCACCTTGTAGAGGTCGCCGTTGCTGGGCGGGTCGGGGTCGTCGGCTTTCGGCAGATCGCTGAAGGTGTTCACGGTGCCGCGCAGGACGCGGCCGCCGTCGGGGCTGTAATAGCGTGTGGGGATGCGCGGCCCCCAGATCGATGGCGTGTACCAGTTGTTGTAGGAGGGCGGTGTGGAGGTTGGGGTGGGCTTGGTGGCAACTACGACCTCTTTGTTGACCACAAAGGTGTAATCGGCGATGGAAACGAGCGAGAAAGAGGCGTTGGCATTGCCGGCGACGTTCAGATAACTCTTTCCCTCGGGAAAGTTCACCGGCTTCTCCTCGCCGGTCGACGCATCGTAGACTTTGAGATCGCCGTCAGTGACGACCACCACATACCGCTCGGAAACATCCCTGTTGATGGTATGCACGAAGGCGGTGCTCAGGTCTTCACTTGTAACCAGAGCGACATGTTCAAACGGAGGACGCTTCTTCAGGCCCTCGGCTACGGTTGCGTAGCAGTTCACCTGCGCCTCGCCCTGGGCCGGCTGACGCAGGGTGGCGGGCTGCTGGCTCACGCCGTTAAACAGCGCCGGTATGTGGCGGGACACTAGGCTCATCGGTTATCACCTCGGGGGGTTGTAGCGGCGGTGTGCGGCGGGGTCGTTGGCGATCAGGTTGTAGCGCTTGCTGCGCTTCTCCAAACGCTTGAATGCGGCATAGGCTTCGCGTTCGTGCAGCTCGGTGAATCTGAAGAGCAGGTCGGAACCGACGATCTGAGACTGGAAGATACGACCAGCGCGCATGGTGATGTAGTGGCGAGCGGCCTGGGGGATTTCCTCGAACTCGAACGCCCAGATGATTCGGCACTGGACGGTCTGGTCGATAACAAAGGAGCGCGTTTTGCGGTCGTAGAATTTCGCAACGCCGTTGTCCCAGCGCATCACGAAGTCGTCCGATTGATGCTCGGGGTCAACCCATAGCGCATTCGCAGGGATCAGGATGTGACCATTGACGTCAGGCGTTAGGGGGTACTCTTCGTCGGTGTTGAAGCTCCACCCTTTGGTCAGCACTTCTCGCAGTACTGTATCGAGCGCTATGATCGCCTTGGAGGCGTCCTTGGGTATCGGGCCGGTGAGGGTATTGACGGGGGATTGACCGATGCTCGCCAGCAGTTGGTTGACGGCATCGAGCTTGGTCATGACTGCAGTTGGCGTAGTCATCAGGACCTCGGAGGTTGAGACATGGAGCCGGCAGCAGGAATCGAACCCGCGACATCCTCTTCACAAGAGAGGCGCTCTACCTTCTGAGCTATGCCGGCATAACGAAAAACCCGAGGCCGGATATTTTCCAGCCCCGGGCATAGACGGCTTAGAGATTCGATTAGGCAGGAGCGCCAGTACGAATCTCGTAGGCGCACTTGTTGCGCAGCGGGCCGTGGCCGACGGCGTACTTGGCCACCATCAGAGTGCCCTGACGACGGATGTCGTACTCGGACTCCATGCCCAAGCCCAGCAGTTGCACGGTAGCGGCAGCGTCTTCGGTGAACACAACACAGGTGGTGGTGTTCATGTTCACGCGGTAGGCGGACGGGATGTCGGTGTTCGCGGAGTCATCGACGCCCCACGGCAGGTTGTTGGACTTGACCACTTCCACGCCACCGATCATGGAGAAGGTGCCTTTGCTGTAAGAGCCGTCACCGTCCACGTCACGGTTCAGGATCAGGGTCGGCTCCTGGGCCAGCAGGTACCACTGAGCGGGCTTAACGGCGGCGTACACTTTGGTCATGTCGACCGGCACGTCCTTCTCTTCCATCGCCTGCTTGCCGGCCCAGATGGAGCCAGCCAGGGAGGTGGCGGAAGTGTTGCTGTCGGCGTCGTCCAGGGTGCTTCCGCCTTGGTCGCCAGAGAACAGCGCGCCGCCGCGAGCTGCGCGGATCAGGTTGCGGGCGATGTTCTTGTCGTAGTCGCGGGCGAGAGCCAAGCCGATCTCGCGGCTATAAGGAGCGCGAACATCGTAGTGGTTCATCGCTTCGTCGATGGACGCGATGAATACATCAGAGATCAGCAGATCGTCGATGGTGATGGTCACTTCATTGTGCGCGATCTGCTTACCTACGATCTCCTGGCCGGGAGTGTGGTAGCCGGAGCTTGCGCGGAAGGTTGCGGGGAACTGGGCACTCTTGCCAGAGCTGATTACCCGCTGGCGGGTGCGCTCCTTCAGGACGGTGTTGGTCTCGAATGCGGTGAGGACTTCGCCTGAGAACACCTTCAGGAAGAGCGCCTTGTCGTCACCGGACAGGTTGGCCTGACCGAGACGGGAGACTACTGCGTCAGACATTGCATCTAACTCCTTTGGTTGAAGGTAGGGGATCAGGGGAGGTTGCCTTCTTCTTCTCTTCGCTCAGATTGTCGTCCGCAGACGAGTCGTCGCTTTCGAGGGTGAGGCGGTAGGGCCGCGCTGGGTGATCAGGCCGACGCAGCCAAATTGGGGCGCCCCCTCGGCATTGCACCGAGGAGGACTTACTCACGGAGGAGAGAGCGTGAGCTTGGGGGAAATCAGCCGAACAGGTTTACGCCCGCCTTAACGGCGCGGTCAATCTTCTGCTGAACCTCCCGGCGGTACGCCTCGTCTTTGGCGTAGCGCGGGTCGGCCATCGCTTTGGTCATCTCGTAGGAAGACTTGAAGTAGCTGCCGGTATTCGAGGACGAGGCGTCGCCAGCAATGTGGCGGGCCGGCTCAATGTCTGCCTCGGCTTTGTATCTGGCAGCCAGGGCTTTAGCGCCTTGGGCGACGATGGCGGGGTTGGTGGAGGTGAGTTGCACATCGAGAGCGGCGATCTCCTCCTCAGTCAGGTTATTCGCAGCCCACTCGACGGCTTTCTGGTAGTCCGTCTGTCCGCCCTCGAACACGCTGTAGGCAGCGTTCTGCAGCTGCGCAACGATGGCCTTTTGACCGGCGATGTAGGAGTCGACCACATCGCGGGGCAGGCCGGACTTTTCGAGCGCCTCGTAGGTCTCGTCGCTCAGCTCGCCCCTCTCCGCGAACTCCTTGTTTGCGTGCTCAATGGCCGACTCCTGGCGCTCCTGCGGTTCGGCCGCTGCCTCGGAGTCCTGCTGACCTCCTTTCTGTTTTTCCTGCTGGGCCTTGCGGAGGGCGGCCTCGGCATCTTGCTGAGCTTTCAGGAGGGCGGCGACGTTCACCTCGCCCTTCTCCGCATCCCAGAACTTTTCGGGGATGTCATCCGGGCGCTTCGGTTTGTCATCGCTTTCACGCGGGGCGGACTGGGAGCTGAGGTGAATGTTCTCGCCGGTCTGCTTGTTTACCGAACTGAGGGAAGATACGCCCGACTCGGCCTTGGCGGCCATCGCGGCGTCGTGCTCCGCCTGCTTAGCGGCGCTGTCAGGGTTCGGCTGGCCGCCGACATTGACGCTGTCGACCATCACTTAGCTCCCTTCTGCAAGGCGGCCACTTTCTTCGCGACTTGTTCCTCTGTGAGGGCGTCTTTCTCGAAGTCTTTGGCAAATACCGGAGTCTGCTGCACGTTGCCGTTGGCCATGTAGCGCCGTAGTACGACATCGCCGTTCGCAAGCCTCACCGGAAACTCGTACTCGATGTGGTTGGGCTCAGGGCGAGCAGCGCCGACCGGTACTGCGTAGTTCGGACCGCTGGGTTTGGCATCAGCCATGGTGATTCTCCTCTATTACTCAGGGGGTGGAATGTTGTGCAGCTGCGCTGGCTATCTGGCCTGCCACCGGGCCGGCGGCCTTCTCGATCATCATGTCGGCACGCTGCTGCATCGCGTCTTGCTCAAGCTGCTCTTCGGATTTCTTTATCTCAGAGATGTCCACGTTGTGGTGGGTGGCCATCAGCTGTGCAGCCTTGTTAATGTCGAACTGGGCCATGAACGCCTCGCCGAACAGGTCTCGACCGTCCGCGAAGTATTGGCGGTACTTGTTCAGTTCATGGCCCCGGCCGAGCGCGTCGAACCCTGTGACGATCACTGGTTCCAGGGCACCTTCCGGCAGCTCTGGCAGCTCCCCGGCCTTGCGCATCTGTACCATCAGGCGGCGCACGATCGGCAGCTGCAGTTCCTGTGAGAGGACGGTGTAGACACCTCCCAGCACGTCTTCCAGCTCCTGCGCTTGCAGGCGGACCTCTTCTGCGGTCACCCGTTCGGCGTTGCGGATGGTGCCGGTAGTCAATAGGAAGGCGTGGGACAGGCGCAGTGTCAGATCGTCGACTGTGGTTTTCGCCACTTGGAAGTCGGGGAACTTCTCGATCTGAAGCGCGTGGATGTCCTCGGGGTTCCCCTCCACGAACTCACCTGATTCGGCCTCGTTCAGGGCCTCGATGTCGGTGGTACTGTTGGGGCGCTCGAGGAATATCACCTTGGCGGCGGCCGCAGAGAACTGGACGATGCTCTTGGAGAGACCTTCGAGCGAGCGTAGATCGCCCATGTACTCTTCCACATGGCCGCGCCCGTAGTCTTCGTTCTCGACGGCCGCCCAGCGCAGCGGAATATAGGGGGAGTTCTGATATTTGGTGCGGCCTTCGGAGCCGGGAACCTTCCGCTCGTTGATCTCTTGATGCCACACAACCTTGTCATCTTCGCGGAGGACGTGAGTGTAGACCTCAACATCTCGGTCATCAGTCGGGTCGACCGTCAGGCCGACGGCCTCGACCACATCTTCCTCCAGGGTTGTGGGGTGGACTTTCTCCTGTACAACAATCTCACGCCAATGTCCCATTGCGTCGCGCACGACGCAGTACTGGGGGAGCCGGAACATCCGGGCACCGCCGGAATCGGGCATAAAGAGCAGCGCATTTCCGCACCCTGCAAGCTGTTTCAACGTAGCGTGCAGGACAACCCGCAGGTTGCTGTTCTCGACGCGGCGCATGGCGCGATTCTCTATCTTGCGCAGTTGCTCTTGAATCTCCTGTTTGCCCTCAACCAGCTCGGCCACATCGTCGCCGATCTGCAGGCGGAAGAAAGGGTTGCCGGCGGGCATCAAGGCCAAGGCTAGTTTGGAGGCGAGGTTGTTCAAGCCGCGCGCGCCCAGCGACTGGTAGGGTTGGGGGAGTTCAGAGTTTTCATTGTGCCCTTCGCGGGGCATGAGGGCTGGGATGGTTAGATCAGCGGCGTCGCGGGCGCGCTTGAGGATGGCGTCACGCTTGCCGTTGAGTTTTTCCCAACGCTCTTTGGCGGTCGCCATTCAGACCTCCTAGTAGAGTTGCACCCTCCGCAGGTCCAGAGGTGAGCGGACAGCCGGAGCCCTGTAGGGCGCGCTGATAGGCCGGACAGGGCGCGGCGTGGGGTTACGCGGGGAGGGTGTTGGTGGGGTGGGAGAGGCTGGATTGCGAATACCCAGCCCAGTGTTCAGGTCGATGCGCAGGCTCGAGCGGCCCGCACGCAGCTGGTTGACGGTAGAGGACTGGCCGATGGCGCCGTCTAGGTACGGGTTCCGCAGCCATTCTGGCCTCTCCTTCTTCGAGCCGTTCGGCTTCGGCGCCTTGACCTTGGGGGCCTTGCACATAGGGATTCCTTACTGGGTTAGGGCGTCCCGCAAAGCTCGCTTTTCGGTCGCCCGAAGTCGGTCTTTCAGCTCGTCTATCAGTTCGCGGCGGCCGGCATACCGATGAGCCAATTCAAGCGGCTCGCCGGGGCCGATGCAGCGGGGCGGATAGAGTTGGTCCAGTTCTTCAACCAGAGCCGTGACGGTGTTCGGTAGGGACTTCATGGGGTCTCCGGTAAACAAAAAAACCCTCAAAGTACGAGAGGTGCTACCGAGGGGTGCCGGTTATTCCTGGCCGGTCAGTGCTTAACCAGCCAGGAGGGCTTCCAGAGCCTGATCTTCTTAGTCTTGAAGTTGTACGAGCTGGCCCAGAGGATGTGGGCGAGCCGGGCCTGAAGTAGGGCGTCCTCTTCCGTGCGGCCCTTGGACTCGTAGCCGTCGACCACGATGTCCCAAAGCTCGTGGGCCTGGGCATCCTGCAGGGCCTGGACGTAGGGCGACTTGGGGCCGATGCCCCGGCAGCCGATGTATCCGTCGACCGGATCGCCGGTTAGGGTCTGGGTCATCAGGAAACGAAAGGCGTCCAGCTTCTCGATGAACTGCGGCTCCTTGTCCTTGCGCGGATTGAACAGGTATCCGGGCACGGTCTTCATATCCTTGTCCTCGGACACGATGACGCGGGGGCCTTGGATAAACCGGTCACCGCTGGTGGATAGGATGCCCATAACGTCGTCGGCCTCGAGACGGGGCCGGATGAAACTGCGGTATTCGCGGGCGAGGTACTCTTTCACCCACATCAGCAGCTCCGGCTTCTCGACGTTCCTGCGGTTCGCCTTGTAGGTCGGCTCCAGTTGCTTGCGGAAATTCACATCAGGGTCGGACAGGCAGATGATCACCTTGTTGGTGTTCAGCGATTCGCAGAACCCGGCGATCACCTCATCGGTGTCCTTCCGGGCACGCTCGGGGTCGACGACCCGGGACTTCCCGGTGTCGCCCCAGTCGAAGTCTTCCTGGTTTCGCGTCGCCACCTGATAGGCAACGATGTCGGCGTCGACCAGGATGGTTGGGTCTTTACTCACCGGAACTCCCCTCTTAGAACGACAGCGCGCCCGTCCCGGTAGACCTGCGTGAAGACGCCGCAAAGTTCCTTCCGCTCATACCAGAGGAAGGCGATCGGGATACTGACGGGGCCAGTGATCATCAGGAAGAGAACCCAGAGACGGAGCCTCCAATTAGCTTTATTCATCAGCTCACCTCCAGTTCCTCGGTGGTGACCGCGACCAGCTTCGCATCGATACCCATCTCCCGCAGCTTACGGACGCGGAACTCCATCGCACTGCGCCCGTAGTCCTGATAGCCGCGGTCGAGGACGTGCTCAGCGGTAGTCTTGTCGGCCAGCTTCACGGTTTGAATAACTTGGTACTCGGTGTGCTTCATTTGCTCTCCGGCAACTTGATGTCAGATGCGTGCTTCCAACGGATGCCGTACACGGCGAGGAAGATGGTGACCACGATGCCGACATACCAGATGGGCGTTTGGCCCAACACCTTGAACCCCTGCAACACTCCGTCCTGCAGGAGGGGAATGAAGCAGGCAACCAGCGGGTAGCTGATCAGGCCCAGCACCCACTCGTCCTTGAAGCCCGAGTTTTGGATGCTTGCCAGCTCCCAGTTGGCGGTTTGCTGAATCTTTGCGGCCTCGGCCTCGGCCTTGGCGCGGGCGATGGCCTGCTTACCGCGCAGTTTTTCTAGTTTCAGTTCGTGTTTCAGACGCTGCTTCTCTTTGAAGTAGTCACCGATCTGCTCGACCGGCGCGCCTGTAAGCCACGAGATGACTTTCTCGATCATCAGATAATCTCCCGTAGTAAGTGCAGTTGTCGGATGGCTTCGTCGACAGGCACACGGAACCACTCGCCACTCACGCGGTAATCGTTGAGGCGTGAGTGGAGTTCGTGTTCGGCGAAATAGCAGTCGTGGAAAAAGACCGACTCGCGGAGCCGGTAGGCGCGGCGGGGGCAGCCCGTCTGGTAGCCGTTAAGCCGCTGCTTGGGATCGCAGGCACGACCGATCTTGACGTAACCGGGCCAGCTGGGATGGTCGATCACATAGACGAAGCCTTCGCGGTTCCGCTCAATGAACCGCTCGACGGTTCCAGCGGTCTGGCCGGCGTCGTAAAGACGGCGAGCCATCTCCCGATAGCGGGCGCGGGCCTCTGGTGAGAGAGCAGCGACGGCTGCCCGCCCTCCCACCATCATCTCCTGCAGGCGGCGGATGCCGTTGCGGCGATGAAGCGCCTGGGGAGTGTCCTTGTAATACTTAGTGCGTTTCGGACCAGTTCTGCCCGACGTCGTAATCCCCAGCGAGGGGGCATCGGAAATTGAAGTACTCGCCTGCCCTCGCAATGGAGGACGCGGCGATCTTACCGACTTCATCGGCGTCCTCCTTCGGGCATGAGAGTTGAACTTCGTCGTGAACATTGAGCAGCGGCACGACATCGAGGTCGCGCCGCGCGAACTCGTCGAACATGAAGATCAGGGCTTGCTTCATGACAAGGGCGCCTGCGGATTGACAGAGGGTGTTGAGTGCGGAGTGCATCGCGCGGATAGGAACGCGACGGCCGTCGAGACCCTTCAGCCAGCCGCGTTTGGCAGACTTCTGAACTGCCTCAACGAGCTTGCCGAAAGCGGGCAGGCCGGACAGGAGTTTGTCGCGAGACTTCTTACCGATCGCGACGATCTTCGACTGGCGCTTCTTCCCGGGCGGGAACTTGGCGTAGAAACGCAGCAGCTTCTCCTCGTCCCACTCGCTCATTACGATAGTGCCGAGCTTGTAGTTGCCGGCCCCGTAGATGAAGGCGTAGAACCAAGTCTTCGCGGTATCGCGCTTCTGCAAACCGATCGCGTCCTGGTTGCGGGAGTGCATATCGGTGCCGTCTTCCTTGCGCCCCTCGAGGACCGTCTTGATGTAGGCCCCGCCGTCGAACCGGGCAAGGAAATGCGCGAGAACCCGCAGCTCCAGCGCATCCGCGTCGCAGCCGACCAGCGCACGGCCCTCTTCGGCGGTGAACAACTGGCGGCAGCGCTTCCCATACGGCGCGTCGTTCGCCGGAACCTGGGCCAGGTTTGGCCCGAAGTGAGTCATGCGCCCGGTTACCGCGCCGAGCGGATCAACGCGCCCGTAAACTCGTCCGCCTTTCTCCTTCTTAATCCAGGCTTCCTTGCCCTCGGCCAGCTGCGACAGGCGCTTCTGCACCATCATGAATTCACCGATCAGCTTGGCCTCGGCAAATGGCAGTGAGGACAAAACGTCTTCGTCAATCTTCGGCAGACCAGTGTCGGTGAACTCAGTCGGCTCCCAGCCATATTTCTGGGTGAGGTTTCGGGCGATGTGCGAGCGGCTGCCGGGGTTGAACTCCACCAGTTTGATTTTGGTGTAGGGGGCGCCCTCGGTCAGATCGCCTTTGAGTTTGTCCTTGTAGCGGATGGTCCGTTTCGGTGTCACGTCTTTGCCATTACGAACATAGAAGGGAGGGAATGCCTTTTTGCACTCCTGCTCGAGTTCGTACTGGCGGGTGTACAGGTCGCGAGCCAGGGATTGGGCAGCGTCGCAATCGAAGGGCACGCCCACGCGCTCCTGCCACGCGATAATCTCGTGTACGCGCATCTCCATCCAGACGGCTTCCCACGAGGTGAGGCCATCTTCGATGCGCCGCTCAAAATGCTCGATCAGGTGGACGTTGGCCCGCACGTCCTGCATACAGTATTCGTCCATGTCCTGAGTGAACGGTATGGTTGCCCAGGTGTGGGGAGTGCCTGTGTGCGGGTTGATGTAGTTACCTGGCTTGAAATCAGACTTGACTTCGCCGCCGAGCCGCTGGCCCCACTGGTAGAGAGAATGGGAGCCCACTTTGAAATCCTGCGGCAGTTTGCCTTTGCGCATTGCCGCGAAGTCCTTGTCTTTCAGGTTCGGGTAGAGCAGCTTGGAGGCAACCTTCGAGTCGAAGTAGCGCTGCCCTTCGGTTTTACGGAAGCCTGGATACACAATCTGCAGAGCGGGTTTGTCGTACCCGATGATGTTGTGGCCCGCCGTCACCGGACACTGCATCAGTAACTGCAGACCATCGCGCACGGTGCCGTCACGCGGACAAGGAATGTCGGTATAGGTACCGTCGAGGTCTTGGTAGTACTGGTGGTCGGTGAAGCGGTATTCGCGACCTGTTGCCCGGTCGATGGCGTTGATGCAGTGGACCTTGCTGATCGTGTCAAGCAAGCCGTCCGACTCAATATCGAATACGAACATTCCTGCTCCAAAACGAAAAAGCCCGCATCGCGACCCGAGTGGAACTCGAGCCGGAGAGGCGGGAATGAGAGAGGACTTACAGGGAGTTGCTTAGAGGGGCCGTTAGCTCACCAGTTGGGCCAGCTTGGAGTGAGCGCGTACAGCACGCTCCTGCTCGGCAGCGGCTTCCTGCTTTCGCTTCTCAGCAACGGCGATCACTTTCGCTTGACGATCCTGCTCCGCGATCATCTCGTCGCGGACCTGCTCGAGCTTGTTCAGGGATTTGTTGAAGCTGGCCAGTACGCCGTCGACCGTCAGCTTGCGCTTGAAGGGGTTCTTGAATTTCATCGGGGTTCTCCTCGTTCTATTCCAGCCCGCCGGACATGCCAAAACCGCGTTGGCGGCTGAGTGCATTCCAGTCCTCCTCAGTTGCGTCATCCAGACTGATTTTCTGACCATTTATGCTGGCTTCGTCAACGCTGATTAGGAAGTCTTGGAGGGGCACCTCTTCCTGTGGTTTCTGGTAGAAAATGTCGACGCCGCGATCGTACATGCTTTCCAGATTGGCCAGCGCTCGCCATGCAGCTTTCACAGCGGCGAGGCAGCCGTCCGGGTCACGATGGGTTTCATCGATCGCCATGTCGGTGAGGTGGCGCAGCAGTGCGTCCGGGTGGTCGGTGGATTTCTCCTTGGCCCAGTGCATGGGCTGGCCGGGGTTGTGCTGGTCGTTACCGATACGGCTCAACTCGGCAACGGCGGCGCAGGCGTGCGGGAAGTAATTGATCAACCCGCTGAATATGGGCATACCCTTACGGGTCTTCGGATCAGTGGGTAAGCTCACTCTCAGCTTCCTCCTCCCGGCGCTCAGCATCGGCATCCAGAACCAGCAGAGTAAACAGCAGCTCGACCTTCTTCAGACGTAGAAGCTCGGCTTCCGGGACAATCATATAGGTGTTCATAGGAGCCTCCTCTCTCAGTTCCATTTGGCACGCTTGCGGCGGCCTTTCTGCGATAGGCGGTTGCACTTCTGAACCTTCCCCGGGACGTACATCGGCGGCGGGGGCGGTGGGGCAGGTTGGGCAGCCGCCGCTGCCAGTGAGGCAGCAACGATCAGGCCCAGAAGCCAGCGCTTCGGGCTAAACATTTTTCTCTCCTCGGTTAATACTCGGCGTCTTCCTCCGGCTTGAAGCCGGAATCGCCGTCGTCTTTGGAAGGCAGCAGGCACTCGGACAATATGCCGGTGTCGCTGTCGTACTTGAGGCCAAACGTTAGGCCGGTCGACTGACCCGTGTAGCGGTCCTTGAGGATGCGGAAGGTGGTGATCTTACGGCGCTCCTCATCAGGGTCTTGCTGGTTCCGCTCCAGGCCGAACATGAAGTACGACCAGAAGCCAATGGCCCGCGCCCCTTTGAAGTGTCGGATCGTCACCCGCCCGCCTTCCTCGTGCGGTTTACCCTCGGGGGTCGTCAGGTGCGAGATGTAGTGGATGATGCAGCCCAGCTCTTTCGCGAGCATGGCCATCTCTTCCATGATCACTTCTAGGCTCTCGCGCTCGTTGGCCGGGTCGGCCAGGGCGGTGAGGTGATCCAGGTAGATCAGCTTGATGCCCAGCCCTCGGACCATGTAACGAATCTTCCCGGCCACCACATCCCAGTCGGTGCGGCCAAAGTTGTCATAGAACGTGACTTTGCCGCGCAGCTTCTGAAGCGACTCGCGCAGTTGCTCCGGCGTGTGGTCCGCATCAGGGACGTGGTAGCGTCGGCCATCAAGTTTGCCGGCGATCCGCTTTGCGGTCTCGACGCAGGGCTGCTCCAGATAGATCACGCCGACGTGTTGCATCAGCTCCAGGATGTCGAACGCGATCTGCTGGGTGAACACATCAGTCTTGCCCACACCGGTACCAGCGCCGAAGCCGTACACCTCGCCGTCGCGGCGGCCGTAAGTGGCTTTGGTTAGGGACTCGAAGCACCAGGGCAGGCCCCACTCCACAGGCTTCTGGGCCAGTTCCATGATCTCGTCGATGGATACCAGCCCGTCTGGGCGGAACTCCTTGGCGCTCCACATGGCGTCGAGCAGCTCTTTGCCTTTGCCGGCGAGTAGACACTCATTCGCATCTTTCATCGGCAGCCGGGCGATAAACGCCTTGCCCGGGGAGAGCAGGGCGGCACATTCGCGTGCAGCCTTCTGGCCCGGCTCGTCCATGTCAAACATGAAGATGACCTTGTCGAACTTTTCGATCCATTCGATCTCTTGTCCGATGGTCTTTGCCGCGCCCTGCGCTCCGTTGGGTACGGAAACAACCGGCCACTTGTTGTTCTGCAGCTGGCTCAGCGAGAGGGCATCGATCTCGCCTTCAGTGATGCACAGCTGCTTGCCACCATCGCGCCACAGGTGTTGGCCGTACAGGCCCACCTTTTTTGTATCGCCAAGGAATAGGAAGTCCTTGTTGGCGAACCGCAACTTCTGCGCGCGTGCCTCGCCATTCTGGTACTGGGCGACATGCACGGTCTTGCCTTTGTATCTACCGATGGCGTAGCCAAAGTGGCGGCATGTTTCCTCATTGATGCCACGTTTCAGCAGCGGTCGGTATTCCAGCTCTGTGAGCATCTTTCCACCGCCACCTTTATCCTTGCCCGAAGACGAAGAAGGGGAGCTTTTCGCTCCCCTTTCGTCATAACCGCAGGCGAAGCAGTAAGCTCCGCCGTCGTCATATCTAGCGAGGTTATCGCCAGCTGTGTCACCGCCGTGCGCTCTGCACTCTGGGCACGGCTCCCTTCCGACTACGTTTCCCACGCTTGCCTCCGCGTATTACTTTCCAACCCGGTTTCGCCAGCCCCAGCCCGCGCTCGCAGGCTGAACTGACGGTGCGGACCAGTCCGGCCAGATGGCGGCGCTCACGCATTGCGGCGAGGCACGACACCGCGCCAGCTTCGCGGAACGCCAGCCCCATCACGGTGCATGGGTGCTGGTTCTCCATCCGGCGGATGAAATAGCGGAACTCGGATTCACGCATTGACGGCCTCCAGTCGGTAGCTCGCATAAGGGCGGCCAGTGCCGTCCTGCTTGCGGGTGGTGATGATGTTGTGGCCGAGATCGCGCAGCTCTTTCACGCGAGCGGCCAGTCGATAAACGCCATACAGACCGATGGCTTCGAGTGGGGTAATTGACTTGCCCTGTTTCAGATGGCGAAGTACGCGCTCATTCTGGTTCATGGCCTCTCTCCTCATAGGCTTGTTGGTTGTTTGAAGGGAGGTCACGGAATCGAACCGTGTTGGGGAGCTACCCCCGGCCACTCCAGGCCGCAGTTAGGGAATCGAACCCTACGCATCCAGCCCTCCCGCATCGGAAAGCCCACTGTCTGGGCCACGCATTGGTGGGCATCGGCCAGCCTCCCACCGCTAATCACAGTGGGCTTTCCGATGCCGCCTCCATTGACCGGGAGGCGGGACGGTTCAGGTTTCTGCGAGGGGTGCCGGTTATTCCTGATCGGGATTGGCCCACCATGCGCGCACATCAAAAGACGGGCACGCCTTGGCGACGCCGGGGAGATCGCGGTGGCCGAGCACTTCCGCATCGGGATGTTTTTCTTTCAGCTGCATTACCAGCCCGTGGAGGGCGGCTTTCTGTTCTGCAGTGAAGTTGTCTTCGGGAGTCTTGCCGTCGTCGGCGAGCCCGCCTGCGAGACAGATGCCGAGACTGATGTGGTTGTAGCCGCGTGCATGGGCGCCGGGGCGGTCGACAGGTCGACCCTCCTCAATGGTTCCGTCGCGGCGGATCACGAAGTGGTAGCCGATAGCCAGCCAACCACGCTTGCGGTGCCACGATTCAATGTCCCGCTTGCCGATGTCCTGGTCGGCTCTCGTGGCGGCGCAGTGGATCACGATATAATCCACGGAGCGCAACGTCTTCCAGCTCAAGGTTGATACTTCTCGATACTGATGTAGGTGTGAGGCTCTTCTCCTTCCACAGCGAATCGTTTAACGGCGGACACGGAAACGACTTGATCGTCGTCCCGCCAGTAGCCCGCTTTGGTTACAGCGTCGAAGATCGCTTTGAGGTAATTGTCAATGTCACCTCGAGGGTTGAGGCGTTTGGTTGTCTGGGGGCGATGGCAGACCAGCTCTACCTCTGCGTGGAGGTTGCCTGCGAGCGCGGACTCGGCCGGTGGTATCGCCTTCTCCACAGCGGCCATCCAGTTCTTATAGGTCTTGGTGTAGTAGGTGCCCCAGCGGGATACTCTGGGACGGGAGGCGGGAACCGGAGGCACGAATACAGAAAGGGCGACCCCTTTTTCGGAGATCGCCCTCGCGGTTGGTCGTGCAATTACCGGCTCAGAACTCTTCTTCGTCCTCGCCATCGTCGCCTTCCTCCGGCTCGAAGCCGTTGGCGGCACCGCTGGACTCGTTGGTGTAGCCGTCTTCAGCGCCGAAGCCCATGTCCTCGGCAGACTCGCCACCACCGGACACCAGCTTCAGAATCTGGACCCCCTTCACGCGCAGGCTCACGCCGCACTCCTTGCTGGACACCATGAAGTAGGGGAAAAGCTCGAGGTTGCACTTGCCTTCGGAGCCAGTCCAGATGCTGATCTCTTCCTCGATCGGGTTGGCGGCGGCGTCGAAGAGGCGCGGCTTCTGGGTCCACTCCTTCTTCTCGGTCTTGACGCGGGCCTTCAGCTTGAACTTGAAGATCAGGCGGCCGGTCTCGTTGCCCTCGTCGTCGACCTCCTCTTCGTAGAAGTCGGCCAGCTTCATCTTCTTGAGCTGGGCAGGCTTGATGTCGTCGGGGTTCTCATCGATGTACTGCTGGCGCACTTCCTCCAGGCGATTGATAAATGCCTGGGTCTCTTCGCTGTCAGCCGGTAGGGCGAACTTGGTGTGATACTCGCCGCCATCCTTCACGAACTTGGTGTCCGGCTCAACGAGGTGCGGATAAATGAAAACACCACGCGGAGTGGTGTAACGCGGGTAGGTTCTCTTAGCCATCAATGGCCTCCTGTTCAAACTGTTCGGTCAGTGCGTCCGGGTCAATGCCGGCGTTGTTCAGTGCGATCGCGGTGTCGGTCGCGATGCAGCCTTGGTCCGCCCACTCGATGCGGGCGACCTCAATGAGGTACTCGTTCACTTGAGCCTCCCTATTTCGTGCTTGGCGTACTCCTCGATCGCCTTCATCTGGGCGGCAAACGGGGAGTCGATGTCGTTGATCATCTGTTCGGAGGTCACGATCAGCTGGCGCATATCGAGGCCGGTGGCTTTGACGATGGCAGCCAGGGCCAGGGCGATGCCTCTGATCTGTACAGCGGGGTCGTCCTGCGTCCGGTCGAGAACACGGAACGCCGCACGACGCAGGCGCTCCGGGTCCGCACCGAAGGCAAGCCGATCGCGAAGGGCTTGCGTGTTGGTCATTGAGTTACCTCACAGTGGGCGTTAGGTTTCTGCGAGGGGTGCCGGTTAATCAGTTGACCGCCCGGGCGGACGCCTTCGCGACGCAACTGACTAGCGATCTGGCGGGCGGCGGCGATGTGCGGGGCAGCGATGCGGTAGCCGTTGATCAGGTAGTGATTCATATGAGTATCCTCTCGACAAGCGGACAATGAAGTCGGATTGTCAATCGTTCCGGTATGTCAACTAATTAGGCAAAGAAAAAGTCAGACAGAAGGACGGCGTCCAGGTCGAGCGACCCGGCCATCGGTGAAGCGGGAACCTCGCCGTGTTCCTCCTCGGGTAGAGCCTCCAGCATCTGCTCGCGGAATTCTGCGAGCCGGTCGACGGAGTACAGCTTGATGAACTCCTCGCGGATCGCAGTGTGAAGGTCATCCACGTCGCAGGCATGGGTGCCGAACGAGTCGTGAATCATGGCGAAGTGCTTGGTGATGCCTTCACGCACCAGACGGTTGACCACCATGCGTAGGTGGGTGGCATCCATGCTGTGAACATAGTTTGGCGCGATCGCAGACTGGTGCTTGCGCAGGTCTTGCTTGGTGGTGTCGACCCGCAGCTGAACACGCATACGCACGCCGCCAAACCACACGTCGAACTTCTTGCCATTGGTCTTCACATAGCGGTGCTGCACCGGGAAGCCATCAGGGGTGATCCAGTTCACCGGCTGGTCCTGCTCGACAACTTTCTTCACCGCAACTTTCAGCCAGTCCATAGCTGCAGCAGCACGCTTCACGGTCGCACGGATCGCGTCCTCAACGATCGGAGCCAGGTAGGAAGCAGCCTCGTAGTTCTCCCAGCCGGGGAGGTACTGGCCACCTTCAGCCTGCTTCTTCATCTCGTCCAGTATCTGGTCGCGCATCCCCCGGCTAGTTACTGAGTACGCGAATGTCATGCACGGACGCTTGACGATCTTGCGGATCACCTTGCCGCGCCAGCTTATAGCCAGCTGCTCCTTCCGCTGCAGCAGCATTTCTTCGACCCGCTCAGCGACAGCTGTGTAGATGTCGGCCGGCTTTTCAGCAGGAGTCAGATTCACCGCAGCTCCACCTTCGGCGTCCCTCAGCATTGCACTGAAGTGCTGAATGCCGGAGCAGCTGCCATCCATCGCAATCGGCAGGTGCGAGACGTAGTCGTTCCCCTCGATGCACCAGCCGGCGTACTCGAAACACGCTGCCAGGGCACACCAAGTGGATTTCTTGTCAGCGGTCAGCCAGAAACGGTCGCCGTCGAGCGGATTGAGCGCAGAGTCCAGCAGTTGCTCGCGGTGCTCCTGCACCCACTGCACGCGCTCGTCGAAGCTGCACTTGTCGACGCCAAAGCAGTTGGCGATGTGAACATGCAGCCAGTACGCGCCGTTCTCGCCCAGCGGTTTACCTTCGGCGAACTGAAGCAACGCTTTACCCAAGTCGTCAGCCTGGGGAGACAGCTCGGGGACGATGCTGTAAATGCGACCCCGGAAGTCGACGTTGTGCGGGAAGTAGATAGCCTCCTCGTCCACCAATTCGGATGCCATGCTGATCTTAGAGGTGATGGACAAGCGCTTGGAAATCAGCGCAGCGTTGCGTTCATGCACCTGAGCAGCTTCACGGCGCCACGCATCGAAACGCTCGCGCATTTCGGGAGGCATCTGGCTGCTGGGCAGGTCTTTCGGTATGTCGGCGGGGCGGTCGGGCACCGGCTCGCCGTCCTGCGGCGGCAGCCCAGCAATCGTGTCGCCGGCTTTCCAGCATTTCATCAGCACATCATAAACAGCGCGGTTGATACGCCAAGGAGTAGCCTGCACAGCATTCACTGCGCTGTAGACCTGCTCCATGTCGATCGAGAAAACATCGTCACGCATCTCCGCAGAGATACCGCCGATGAAATCCACACGGCATTCGCGGGTCAGGTATCCGCCGGAGATCGGGGAGGTCCACGGGCGGGGCGGATGAATCATCGGCGTGAAGCGTGGCTCAAGCAGCTCGCAGCGCTCGTGCATCCGCTGCAGCCACTCAGAGGTCTGCTGAGTGGGGTGTAGGCGGTAGCAGGTCCGGTTGTGGCCTTCACGCACCATCACCTGACGAGCGAGCCCGGTTGACTCAATGAACAGCTCGATCAACTTCATGCCCAGCGCCAACTTGTCGTGATCGCTCCAGTCGAGGCCCTTCACGTCAGCGACCTGAACACCCAGACGCATGATGGCGCGGCGGTGATGTTCGGTGGACCACTTGCGGGCTTTACGCTCCATTGCATTCGCGAGGTTGCGTTCAGTTGCCCGCAGCTCATCGAACATATACTGCTCTTCGATCAGCTTGGCGATGGTCATCGCAATGCGCGGTACACGGCCGGTGGATGCGGCACCGTCGATGCACGCACGCGCAGCAATGTATGCGGCAGGCTCCGGCTGGATGGCCTGGAGGTAGCGAGCGGAGCGTGCAGGACGACCACGGCCAGCCTTTCCAGACTCCACCTTTTCGACCATCTCTTTGATGGCGTTAGCCAGTGGCTCAACTGCGCGCTTGAGCAACACACGGCCCGGGGTCATGTCGGTCGCGTTCTTAACGTCGACTGCTTTCCGGTAACGCTCGATGCCGTAGGTGACTTGGTTTGCTTCGCGCTCGCACTGACGCTGATACAGGGTCTCAGATTTCATTTGAGTTCCTCTTCGCGGTAACTAACAGGTGAACTTTCAGTTGAACTTTCAGTGGGTGTTTCAGGCTTTCAGGGAGAGGTGCCGGTTATTCCCCGGGGGTGGTTTTTCCGGGCGCGAGGAAGCCCTCAGAAAGCCTGACGACTCGGGAAGTGTGACAAGGTGGGACTATTTAGGATGAAAAACGCCGACACATGGCCGGCGTAAGTCATTGATTTTTAAGGGGTTCTATCGGATTTTGAATCCCCTGTGTCTACCAATTTCACCACTCTGGCAGCGGCTCGGGGCACTGCGGTTCGGGGCCCCGGCGAGGGGGTCGATTATAGCGATGGCCGGATGGCGGTCAACCGGATTTGGCGGCGGCGCGGCTTTCCGTTACTCTTCGCGCCCGATTGTTGACCACCTAGACTGAAGCCATGCGCCGCCAGGATTTCTACTTCGATCTGCCCGATGAACTGATCGCCCGCGCGCCGGCGAAAGAGCGCCGCGGCAGCCGCCTGCTGTGCCTCGACGGCCCCAGCGGTGCCCTCGAGCACCGCCGCTTCGCCGAGCTGGCCGATCTGGTGGACGCCGGCGACCTGCTGGTGTTCAACGACACCCGGGTGATTCCGGCGCGGCTGTTCGGGCGCAAGGCCAGCGGCGGCAAGCTGGAGATTCTGATCGAACGGGTGCTGGACGAGCGCCGCGCGCTGGCTCATATCCGCGCCAGCAAGTCCCCGAAGCCGGGCACCGAGATACTGCTTGAGGACGACACGGTTCTCGAGATGAGCGCGCGCCACGAGGCGCTGTTCGAACTGCGGTTTCCGGAGGAGGGCGCGCTGGCGGTGCTGGAGCGCCTCGGCCATATGCCGCTGCCGCCCTATATCGATAGGCCCGACGACGAGGAGGACCGGGAGCGCTACCAGACGGTCTACAGCCGCGAGGCCGGCGCCGTGGCGGCGCCGACGGCGGGACTGCACTTCGACGAGGAGATGCTGGATACGCTGCGCCGCAAGGGGGTGGAGACCGCCTTCGTGACCCTGCATGTGGGCGCCGGGACCTTCCAGCCGGTGCGGGTGGACAATGTCTTCGAGCACAAGATGCACAGCGAGGTGATGAATGTGCCCGAATCCGTGTGCCGGGCGGTGGCGGACTGCCGCGCCCGCGGCGGCCGGGTGATCGCCGTCGGAACCACCAGCGTGCGGGCACTGGAAAGCGCGGCGGCCGGCGGCGAGTTGCAGCCGGCGGTCGGAGAGACGGACATCTTTATCTACCCGGGCTATAAGTTCCACGTCGTGGACCGGTTGATCACCAACTTCCACCTGCCGGAGTCGACGCTGCTGATGCTGGTCAGCGCTTTCGCCGGCTACGAGCAGACGATGAACGCCTACCGTGAGGCGGTGAAAGAGAGGTACCGCTTTTTCAGTTACGGGGATGCGATGCTGATCAGCCGCAATCCCGATGTTAGCGGCTGGTGAATTTGTAGGGGCGAACCTTGTGTTCGTCCAACCCCGCCGGTTTCGCAGAAGATTCAGGAGTTTCCATTGAGCCGCCAGTGCTTTATGCAGTTTGAGTTGGATACCACCGACGGCAAAGCCCGCCGCGGGCGTCTGCGCTTTCCCCGCGGCGTGGTGGAGACGCCGGCGTTTATGCCGGTGGGCACCTACGGCACCGTCAAGGGCATGCTGCCGCGGGATATCGAGGCGATCGGGGCGCAGATCATCCTCGGCAACACCTTCCACCTGATGCTGCGCCCGGGCACCGAGGTGATAGAGGCGCACGGCGACCTGCACGACTTTATGCAGTGGTCCGGGCCGATTTTGACGGATTCCGGCGGCTTCCAGGTGTTCAGTCTGGGCAAGATGCGCAAGATCACCGAGGAGGGGGTCTCCTTCAAGTCGCCGGTGGACGGCAGTCCGGTGTTTATGGATCCGGAGGCGTCGATGCGCGTACAGCGGGCGCTGGGCTCGGATATCGTCATGATCTTCGACGAGTGCACCCCCTATCCGGCCACGCCCACCGAGGCGCGGGTGTCGATGGAGCTGTCCCTGCGCTGGGCGGAACGCTCCAAGAAAGCCCACGGCGACAGTCCGGCGGCGCTGTTCGGCATAGTGCAGGGGGGGATGTACCCGGAACTGCGCGATATCTCCCTGCGCGGCCTGACCGAGATCGGCTTCGACGGCTACGCCATCGGCGGCCTGTCCGTAGGCGAGCCAAAGGAGGAGATGATCAAGGTGCTGGACCACCTGGCACACAAGATGCCGGCGGACAGACCCCGCTACCTGATGGGGGTGGGCAAGCCGGAGGATATTGTCGAGGCGGTGCGCCGCGGCGTGGATATGTTCGACTGCGTGATGCCGACCCGCAACGCGCGCAACGGCCACCTGTTCACCGCCGGGGGGGTGGTCAAGATCCGCAATGCCAAACACCGCCACGACACCGGGCCTTTGGAAGAGGGTTGCGACTGTTATACCTGCGAGAATTTCTCCCGCGCCTATCTGCACCACCTGGACCGCTGCGGCGAGATACTCGGCGCCCAGCTGAACACCATCCACAACCTGCGCCACTACCAGCGGCTGATGCAGGGGCTGCGGGATGCGATCGCCGCCGGCGAACTGGAGTCCTTCGTGGCCGATTTCTACCGCCGCCTCGGGCGCGAAGTGCCGCCGCTGGGCGGGTAGGGGGCAAGGGCGCCGCGAATACCTGGAGCGGCTGGAGCCAACCCTGTGCCCGCAAGCCGAGCCGGGGCTCGGCGCTCCCGGCGGTTTGTACCCCAACCCTATCCCCGTATAATCGGCCCCCACTCGGGGGTTCGAACGCCTTGCAATCCGAAGGTGGCGCCCGCATATCCGACCACATTGCCAAGATTTACCGGCCCCAAAGGCCGCATTAGAACAATGAGAGCAGCATGAATCGCTACCCCTTCTGGAAGTATCTCCTGATTCTCGCGGTTGTGGCCCTCGGCCTGATCTACGCCGCGCCCAACCTCTACAAGCCGGATCCCGCCGTGCAGATTTCCGGCCAGTCCAGTGCCATGAGCGTTGGGGAAAGTGTGCTGGAGCGGGCGCAGAAGGCGCTGGATGAGGCCGGCATCGAGTACTTCGGCGGCGAAGTGGGCGACAAGTCCATACTGCTGCGTCTCAACGCCATCGAGGATCAGCTGCCCGCCAAGCGCGCGATTCAGGAGGCGCTCGGCCACAGCGACTATGTGGTGGCCCTGAACCTGGCCTCCACCACGCCGGAGTGGCTCAGCAATCTGGGCGCCAGCCCGATGAAACTGGGCCTGGATCTGGCCGGCGGCGTGCACTTCCTGATGGAAGTGGACACCAACACCATCGTCAAGACGAACATGGAGGGCTACGCGCAGGATGTGAAGGCCAAGCTGCGCGCGGCCAAGGCCCGCTACCGCAGCGTGGACCTGGTGGACGACCGCGAAATCGTCGCCCGCTTCCGCAGCGAGGATCTGCGCCGGCTGGCCGTTTCCACGCTGCGCAAGGAATTTCCGCAGTTGCAGCTGACCGAAGGCGGCAGCGGCGACAATCTCGAGGTACGCGCGACCCTGTCCGAGCAGGAGATCAAGCAGCTGGAGGACTACGCGGTTACCCAGAACCTGACCACGTTGCGCAACCGCGTCAACGAGCTGGGCGTGGCCGAGCCGATAGTGCAGCGCCAGGGGCGCAACCGCATCGTCGTGGAGCTTCCCGGTGTGCAGGACACCGCCGAGGCCAAGCGCATCATCGGCAAGACCGCGAACCTCGAATACCGCATGGAGGCGCGCCCGGACACCCTGGTGACCAACAAGGAGTACTTCGAGTACCGCAACGAGCAGCAGCGCCAGATGTACGGTGGCGCCTGGCTGGAGCGCAAGGTCATCATCAAGGGCGACCGGGTCACCGACGCCCGCGTCGGCTACGACGAGAGCGGCTTCCCGCAGGTGAATATCACCCTGGATTCCCGCGGCGGCGAACTGATGCACCGCGCCACCTGGAAAAACGTCGGCCGCCGCATGGGCACCCTGTTTATCGAGAGCCGCTTCGTGCCGGAAACCCAGGTGGACGAGCAGGGCAACGAGATCGTTGTGCAGAAGCGCACCGACGACAAGAAGATTATCAGTCTGGCCACGGTGCAGAGCGCGCTCGGCCGCCAGTTCCGCATCACCGGCCTGGACAGTCCGGCGGAGGCCCAGGAACTGGCGCTGCTGCTGCGCGCCGGCGCGCTGGCTGCGCCGATGTATTTCGTCGAGGAGCGGGTCATAGGCCCGTCCCTGGGGGCGGACAATATCCAGGTGGGCGTCAAGTCGGTGCAGATCGGTTTGATCGCCGTGCTGATCTGTATGCTGCTGTTTTACCGCGTGTTCGGCCTGGCCGCGAATATCGCGCTGGCGGTGAACCTGGTGCTGCTGGTGGCGGTGATGTCGATTCTCGGCGCCACTCTGACGCTGCCCGGTATCGCCGGTATCGTGTTGACCGTGGGTATGGCGGTGGACGCCAATGTGTTGATCTTCTCGCGCATACGGGAGGAGCTCAGGAACGGCATGCCGCCGCAGTCGGCTATCAGTGCCGGCTTCGACAACGCCTACAGCACCATCGTCGATGCCAACATCACCACGCTGATCGTCGCGGTGATCCTGTACGCGATCGGCTCGGGCCCGGTGCAGGGCTTCGCCGTGACGCTGTCGATCGGCATTCTGACGTCCATGTTCAGCGCCATCATGGGCACCCGCGCGCTGATTAACCTGTTCTACGGCGGTCGCCGTGTACAAAAACTCTGGATTTAAGGGGTTGGCAATGAGCGAGACCAAAGTAGAAAACGGCAAGATCACCGAATACATGGGCAAGCGCGTGTACGACTTCATGCGCTGGCGCAAACTGGCCGCGGCTGTGTCCATCGCACTGGTGGTGGCATCCATCGCCGCGCTGGTAATGAACGGCCTCAAGTTCGGCCTCGACTTTACCGGCGGCACCCAGATCGAAGTGGGTTACGAGCAGGCGCCGCGTATCGAAGACGTGCGCAGCCAGCTGGAAGCCGCCGGCTACGAGGGCGCGACGGTAGTGAACTTCGGTTCAGACCACGAGCTGCTGATCAAGCTGCCGCCGGCGGTTGCGGAGGCGCAGACCCAGATCAGCGCCCGCGACCAGAAGGCCACCCAGTCGATCGGAGACCAGGTGGTTGCGCTGCTGAGCCAGAACAGCAGTGGCGATGTGGATCTGCGCCGTGTGGAAGTGGTCGGCCCGCAGATCGGCGAGGAGCTGCGCGACGACGGCGGCCTCGGCATGCTGTTCGCGCTGGTGGTTGTGATGGCCTATGTGGCCCTGCGCTTCCAGTACAAATTCTCAATCGGCGCTGTGGCGGCTCTGGCCCACGATGTGATCATCGTGCTGGGTTTCTTCGCGCTGATGCAGCTGGATTTCGATCTGACGGTGCTGGCGGCGGTGTTGGCGGTGATCGGCTACTCGCTGAACGATACCATCGTGGTGGCGGACCGTATCCGCGAGAACTTCCGCAAGGTGCGCAAGGCGAGCTCCGAGGAGATCATCAATATCTCCATCAGTCAGACCCTGGGCCGTACTTTCATGACCTCATTCACGACCCTGCTGGTGCTCTGGGCGCTGCAGTTCTTCGGTGGCGAACTGATCCACAACTTCTCGCTGGCGTTGATCGTCGGCGTCGTCGTGGGTACCTATTCTTCCGTATACGTGGCTGCGAATGTGCTGATGGCGCTGGGCATTACCAAAGAAGACCTGATGCCGCCGGTGAAGGAGGGGGCGGAGCTCGAGGAGATGCCCTAGCCGGGCGCGCGGAGCTCCGGCTCCGCACGCTCACTCCCGCGTGCGGGGGGGATCCGCTAAGGCGGGGTAGCCCGGGATCACTGTAGGAGCGGCCCATGGCCGCGATTAATCTGCGCTACTGGCAGAGACCGATCGCGGCCATGGGCCGCTCCTACATTGGATATGGGGAAAATCAGGCGCGGGGCTTTTTGCCCAGCGTGATGTGCTTGGGCCCGGAGGTGTTGGTCTGCCCGCTTACACCCTTCGGTACCTGCTGAATTTCGCCGCCTTTGGCGAGAAAAGCCTGCACCTGTGCCTCGATGCTCTCGCGGGTTTCTACGGCGCTGGGCTGCTTGCGTTTGGTAGCGGTAGAAGCTTTTTTGGCCACAATAATTTCCGGTTTTGTACGTGAACCGGGCATTCTACAGCAATCTGCACAAAAAATCACCCGATCGTTTATTGGGGGCCTCGAGGCGGGCGCCGGGCGCAGGCCCGCCGCTACCGCGCATGCTTCGCCGCGCTCGCGCGCTTGCGCTCCGCACGCCGGTTGTTGTCGAGAAAGTATTGCCCCAGGTAGCGCGTATAGTTGATGCCGGCGGCGCTGATGTGACCCCCGCTTGCACCGTCGCCGCCGGACCAGGCGTGATCCACGCCGTGCAGCCACAGCATGGAAACGCGGCCGTCCCGCCACAGGATTTCCTCGGCGGTGCGGCCGCCCTCGGCGATGGTGTTGCTGCCGGGCAGTCGCTCGACGCCGTAGACACGGGCCATGCCTTCCGCGTTCTGCGCGTTGTAGCACTGGTTGACCGCTGTGTCCGCGTCGCCGTGGGCGATGGACGCAATCTGGGTTTCGAAGTGGCTGGCGTAGTCGCCGGCGTAGCCGTTGCAGCGCGCCTGCACATCGGCCTGTTCGCAGGGGCCGAGGGCACCGTGGGCGCTGGTGCCGATACTGGGCCCGGCGCTGACCCCCACACCGGCGAACACGTCCGGGGCCAGACAGGCGGCGGTGTTGGCAAAGCTGGCGCCGGAGGAGAGGCCGGCGATATACACCTGGTCCGGGTCTATGTCGCGGGCGCCGTCACCGGACATGGCCCGGGCCAGCGCTATCAGGTTCTTGTAGTCGCCGGATGAGCGCGACCTGCTGCCGGTCCAGTAGGACCAGCAGCCGTAGCCGGCCTTGTGCATCGCTTCCGGCAGGGCCACCACCATGCCGAACGCGTCGGCAGCGTCCTCGAGGTTGGCATTCAGGTAGTTGTCGATCGGCTGTACGCAGCCGTGCAGCAGTATCAGCAGCGCCCTGCCGTGGCCGATCGGTGAGCGGCTTTCGGGGGTGTAGATATGCACCTTGTCGAAGCCGCCGATAGCGACATTTTTCTGCCAGCTGCCGGCGTGGCCGGTTGCCGCCGCGCACAGCGCGGCCGCGGCGACCAGCAGGCGGCGGAGAAGCCCGCGTCCGGTTTTTGGGGTCGTCATTGCATACACCGTTGTTTTTATTGGCGGACCCGACAGCCTAGGAGGTGGTGATTGCGCTGGGAATGCGACCTTGGTTGTAGCCGGTGCCGCGGCTTGCGCGGCCGGCGTCACTCAGGTCTGCGCCGGGGAGTCGGGCGCTTCCGGCAGTGGCCAGCCCCCCAGGTCCTTCCACTTGTTGACGATGCCGCAGAAGAGCTCTGCGGTTTTCTCCGCATCGTATTCGGCGGAGTGGGCACTGCTGTTGTCGAACGGGATGCCGGCCACCTGGCAGGCCTTGGCCAGTACCGTCTGCCCGTAGGCCAGCCCTGCGAGGCTGGCGGTGTCGAAGCAGGAGAAGGGGTGGAAGGGGTTGCGCTTGATGCCGCAGCGCTCCACCGCGGCGTTGATAAAGCCGAGGTCGAAGTGGGCGTTGTGGGCTACCACTATGGCGCGGGTGCAGCTGTGTTTTTTTACCGCGGTGCGGATCTTGCGGAACAGCTCCGGTAGGGCGATTTCCTCGGGCAGCGCGTCGCGCTCCGGCGATTCCAGATCGATGCCGATAAAGTCCAGCGCCGATTGCTCCACATTGGCGCCCTCGAAGGGCTCCAGGTGGAAACTGTGGGTCTCCTGCGGGAACAGCCTGCCCTCGTCATCCATATCCAGGATGACCGCGGAGATCTCCAGCAGTGCGTCGGTGCGCGCGTTGAAGCCGCCGCTCTCCAGGTCCACGACCACGGGCAGAAAACCGCGGAATCGCTGGGCGAGGGGGCTTTTCGGTCCTGTGGGTTCTTCCGCGGGGGTCACTCTTTTTCCTTCTTTAGTCGTGTCTCAGGTGCGAAGGCGCCGATGCCGGGGGCTTTTCGCGGGACACGCTGTGAATACATGCCTGTACGCTCGGCGTCGGCATTTATGCCTCCGGCGGTCCCGCAAAAAGCCCCCGGGGCCAGGGCCTCCGCGTCGAATTTTTCTATTCTATTCCGCGTCTTGGTTAAGCCAGCTTCCAGTTCAGTGTCTCCCCGGCGGCCAGCGGGATCAGCGGCTCGCCGCCCATATCCAGGCGCTCCGGCAGCGCCCAGGGCTGCTTCACCAGGGTGATGCTGCCCTCGTTGCGCGGCAGGCCGTAGAAGTCGGGGCCGAACTCGCTGGCGAAGCCCTCGAGCTTGTCCAGCTTGCCGGCGCGGTCGAAGGCCTCGGCGTAGAGCTCTATCGCGGCGAAGGCGGTGTAGCAGCCGGCGCAGCCGCAGGCGGTCTCCTTCCGGCCCTGGCTGTGGGGGGCCGAGTCGGTGCCGAGGAAGAACTTCGGGTTGCCGCTGGTGGCGGCCTCGATCAGCGCGGACTGGTGGTAGCCGCGCTTCAGGATCGGCAGGCAGTAGTAGTGCGGGCGTATACCGCCCACCAGCATATGGTTGCGGTTGTACAGCAGGTGGTGCGCGGTGATGGTGGCGCCGACGCCGTCGCGGGCATTCTGCACGAACTCGGCCGCGTGGGCGGTGGTGATGTGCTCGAGCACTATCTTCAGGGTCGGGAAGTCCTCCACCAGGTGCGACAGGGTCTTCTCGATAAACACCTGCTCGCGGTCAAAGATATCGATGTCCGGCGCAGTCACCTCGCCGTGCAGCAGCAGTTTCATGCCGCAGTCCTGCATGGCCTCCAGCGCCGGGTAGATATTGGCGATATCGGTGACGCCGGAATCCGAGTTGGTGGTGGCGCCGGCCGGGTAGAGCTTGGCGGCGATGGCGCCGGCCGCGTGGGCCTGGCGGATGACCTCGGCGTTGGTTCTGTCGGTGAGGTAGATCACCATCAGCGGCTCGAAGGGGTTGCCGGCGGGGATCCGGGCGCGGATGCGCGCGCGGTAGGCGTCGAGGCCGGCGGCGTCGACGACCGGCGGCACCAGGTTGGGCATGACGATGGCGCGGCGGAACTGGCGCGCTGCGTCGCCGACGGTGCGCTCGAGGGCGGCGCCGTCGCGCAGGTGGATGTGCCAGTCGTCGGGGGCGCGAAGAGTGATTTGCTCCGTCATCGGTGTTGGTCTGTGGCCGGTGGCTAGTGGTGGCGCGCATGCTACCGGAAGCGCGCTGAAAATGCGATGCGCCAGCTGTATACAAAGTGATCAGGATGGCTGAAAACTGCTTGCCGCTAGTCCTGCGCGCCCCGAGGCGCTACAATCGCGCCCCGAATAAGGCGGCGCAGCTGCCGATCCTGGGCACATCTCCAAGAATAATCCTCCCAGACCGACACTGAATCCCCGCACCGCGGCGTATCGCGCCGCGGTGCCTTTGCAGTGGTGGAGTACCCCGGGCAGCAATTAAGGGAAGCGAGTATGGCTATGAGCGAAATCAAAAAGGTGGTGCTGGCGTATTCCGGCGGCCTGGATACCTCGGTGATCGTGCGCTGGCTGCAGGAAACCTACGGCTGCGAGGTGGTGACCTTTACCGCCGATATCGGCCAGGGTGAGGAGGTGGAGCCCGCGCGCGCCAAGGCGGAGGCGCTCGGCGTCAAGGAAATCTATATCGACGATCTGCGCGAAGAGTTCGTGCGCGATTTCGTCTTCCCGATGTTCCGCGCCAACACCATCTACGAGGGCGAGTACCTGCTTGGCACCTCCATCGCCCGCCCGCTGATCGCCAAGCGCCTGATCGAGATCGCCAACGAGACCGGCGCCGATGCCATCTCCCACGGCGCCACCGGCAAGGGCAACGACCAGGTGCGCTTTGAGCTGGGCGCCTACGCGCTGAAGCCGGGCATTCAGGTGATCGCGCCCTGGCGCGAGTGGGACCTGACATCCCGCGAGAAGCTGATGCAGTACTGCGCGCAGCACAAGATTCCGGTGGACTTCTCCTCCGGCAAGAAGAAGTCCCCCTACTCGATGGACGCCAACCTGCTGCATATCTCCTACGAGGGCGGCATCCTCGAGGACCCCTGGGCGGAGGCCGAGGAGGATATGTGGCGCTGGAGCGTCAGCCCCGAGGCGGCGCCGGACCAGCCCACCTATATCACCCTGACGTATGAAAAGGGCGATCCGGTGGCCATCGACGGCGAGCGCCTGAGCCCGGCTGCGCTGCTGGAGAAACTGAACAAGCTCGGCGGTGCCAACGGTATCGGCCGCCTGGATATCGTCGAGAACCGCTATGTGGGCATGAAGTCCCGCGGCTGCTACGAAACTCCCGGTGGCACCATCCTGCTGAAGGCGCACCGCGCCATAGAGTCCATCACGCTGGACCGCGAAGTGGCACATATGAAAGACGAACTGATGCCGCGCTACGCGAAACTGATTTACAACGGTTACTGGTGGTCCCCGGAGCGGAGCATGCTGCAGGCGGCCATCGACGAGTCCCAGCAGGTGGTCAACGGCGAAGTGCGGCTGAAACTGTACAAGGGCAGTGTCAGCGCCGTGGGCCGCCGCTCCGCCGACAGCCTGTTCGACGAGCGCATCGCCACCTTCGAGGAGGATGCGGGCGCCTACGACCAGAAGGACGCCGAGGGCTTTATCAAGCTGAACGCCCTGCGCCTGCGCATCGCGGCGGGCAAGGGCAGAAAATTGATGTAGATCAAGCGCCGCCGGCGAACGGTGCGCTTAAATCGTCGCCCCGCAGCTTGCGACGGCTATCGTGAAGGGCACAGAGCCGAAATGTTTATTTCGGCTTCCGTGCGTTTTTGAGCAACGAATTTTAAAAAGCAACGGAAGTAACGACATGACGACAACGGTGGCAAAGACCGGCCCTGTGCCGGACTATGACTACAACATCGTGCGCCAGTTCACCATAGCGTCTGTGGTCTGGGGTATTTTTGGCATGGGTATGGGTGTGCTGATCGCGGCACAGCTGGCCTGGCCGGAACTGAACGACTTCTGGCAGCCGTTTTCCCATTTCGGCCGCCTGCGCCCGCTGCACACCAACGCGGTAATCTTCGCCTTCGGCGGCAGCGTGTTGTTTGCCACCTCCTACTATGTCGTGCAGCGCACCTGTCAGACGCCGCTCTGGGGCGGTTGGCTGGTGCCGTTTACCTTCTGGGGCTGGCAGGTGGTCATTGTGGCCGCGGCCATCACCCTGCCGCTGGGCTACACCTCCACCAAGGAGTATGCGGAGCTGGAGTGGCCGATCGATATTCTGATTGCGCTGGTGTGGATCGCCTATGCGCTGGTGTTCTTCGGTACCATCGCCAAGCGCAGAACCTCGCATATCTATGTGGCCAACTGGTTCTTCGGCGCTTACATCATCACCATTGCCGTACTGCATATCGTCAACAACCTGGAAATCCCGGTAGGCCCCTTCAAGTCCTACTCGATTTTCTCCGGCACCAAGGACGCGATGATCCAGTGGTGGTACGGCCACAACGCGGTGGGCTTCTTCCTGACCGCGGCCTTCCTCGGCATCATGTACTACTTCGTGCCCAAGCAGGCCGGGCGCCCGGTGTATTCCTACCAGCTGTCCATCGTGCACTTCTGGGCGTTGATCTCCATCTACGTCTGGGCCGGCGGCCACCACCTGCACTACTCGGCGCTGCCTGACTGGACCCAGAGCCTGGCCATGGTGATGTCCGTGATCCTGCTGGCGCCCTCCTGGGGCGGCATGATCAACGGCATCATGACCCTGTCCGGCGCCTGGCACAAACTGCGCACCGACCCGACTCTGCGCTTCCTGGTGGTGTCTCTGTCCTTCTACGGCATGTCCACCTTCGAGGGGCCGATGATGTCCATCAAGACGGTCAACGCCCTGTCCCACAACACCGACTGGACCGTGGGCCATGTGCATTCCGGCGCGCTGGGCTGGGTGGCGATGATTTCCATCGGCGCTCTGTATCACCTGGTGCCGGTACTGTGGAAGCGCAAAGAGATGTACAGCGTGAAGCTGATCAATGCGCACTTCTGGCTGGCCACCGTCGGCACCGTGCTGTACATCGCCGCGATGTGGGTCAACGGCATCACCCAGGGCCTGATGTGGCGCGCCTTCAACGCCGACGGCACCCTGACTTACAGCTTTGTAGAGAGCGTGATCGCCAGCCACCCGGGCTATGTGGTGCGCTGGTTGGGCGGCTCCCTGTTCCTGCTGGGTATGTTGCTGATGGCCTACAACGTCTACCGCACCATTACCGAGAAGGAAAACGAAGCCCACAGTGACAATATGGTCAAGTCGGCAGCGGCGGCTTAGGAGGTCAGATCGTGAAAAACCATGACATCGTAGAAAAGAACATCGGTCTGATGATCGTCTTCATCGTGATCGCGATCAGCTTTGGCGCGCTGGTGGAGATAGTTCCGCAGTTCTTCACCAAGGCCAACAACGAGCCCATCGCCGGGCTCAAGCCGCTGGGCCCGATCGAACTGGAGGGGCGCGACATCTATATCCGCGAGGGCTGCCACGTCTGCCACACGCAGATGATCCGCCCGCTGCGCGCCGAGGTGGAGCGCTACGGCCACTACTCGATGGCGCAGGAATATGTCTACGAGCACCCCTTCCTGTGGGGCTCCAAGCGCACCGGCCCGGACCTGGCCCGCGTCGGCGGGCGCTACTCCGATGAGTGGCAGCGCGCGCACCTGTACAACCCGCGCAGCGTGGTGCCGGAGTCCATCATGCCGGCCTATCCGTGGCTGTTTGACAATGTGGTCACAGGCGAGCACACGGCGAGAAAGATGAAAGCCCTGCGCGCGGTGGGCGTGCCTTACACCGATGAGGATATCGCCAACGCATCCAAACCGTTCGTCGGCGGCAAGGTCAAGGAAATTGACGCGCTGGTGGCCTACCTGCAGCAGCTCGGCACCCTGGTGCAGCAGAAGCGCTAAGGGGTAGTTCAAGCGTGGATATCAATATTTTGCGACAGATCGCAGTTGTCCTCGGCGCCCTGGCATTCCTGGCCATCTGCTGGTGGGCCTTCTCGCCCAAGCGCAAGAAGCGCTTCGAGGAGGACGCCAGGCTGCCGTTCGCTGACGAGGAAGACGCAGCCGCTCGCGAGGATAAAGACAATTCCGGGGATGAGTCCGGAACGGAACAAAAACAGGGGCAGGACAAGCAATGAGTACATTCTGGAGTGTGTGGGTTATTGTGCTCACCCTAGCCAATCTGGCACTGATCACCTGGGTGCTGTTCGCCAACCGCAAGGTGGCGGTGGACGACCAGGCGGACCCGGAGAACGCCACGACGGGTCACGTCTACGACGGTATCGAAGAATACGACAACCCGCTGCCCAAATGGTGGTTCATGCTGTTTGTGGCAACACTGGTGTGGACTGCGATCTACCTGGTGGTGTACCCGGGTATGGGCAATTTCAAGGGTATCGTCGGCTGGACGTCCGTCGGTCAGTTGGAAGCCCAGCAGGCCAAGGCGCAGGAGAAGTTTGACGAGACCTTCGGCAAGTATGTGGAGATGCCCATCGAACAGATCGCGGAAAGCCGCGAGGCGCTGAAAATGGGTGCGCGTATCTTTGCCAACAACTGCGCGGTGTGCCACGGTGCGGACGGCGGCGGCAACTTCGGCTTCCCGAACCTGACCGACGGCGACTGGCTCTACGGCGGCACGCCGGAAAAAATCCTCGAGACCATCCGCGAGGGCCGCGAGGGGCAGATGCCGCCCCAGGGGCCGGTCATTGGCGAGGACGGCGTGAAGAATGTCACCGAATATGTGCTGGCCCTGAACGGCCTGGAGCACAACGCGGAGATGGCCGTCGAAGGCCAGAAGGTTTTCGGCACCGTGTGCATGGCCTGTCACGGTATGGACGGCAAGGGCAACCAGGCCCTCGGCGCCCCCAACCTGACCGACAACATCTGGCTCTACGGCGGCAGCCGCGAGCAGATACAGCACACCATCCGCGGTGGCCGCAAGAACCTGATGCCGGCGCAGAAGGACAAGCTGCGTGAAGACAAGATCCGCCTTGTGGCGGCCTATGTCTACAGTCTGTCCCGTCAGCAGGACGTAGAACAGTAATCGGCACGAGCGATTGCTGTTGACCCGGCGATTCGTATCGCCGGACAATTCGCGCGGCCCGGGTCGGGCCGCGCGGGATCCGGGCGCTGCAGGGACGAAGAAGAAAAGCCTCATAGACTGGCCAGACTAATCTACCCGCGCGCAGCGTGCGCCCTGGTAAAGTGAGGTTTTCCCGTGACTGATTTGATTCCCACCCGCGAGGAGCAGGACGGCGATGGCGAAGTGCGCTATCGCATGCTCTACGAATCGGAAGACAAAATCTATATTCGCCACATTCGCGGCGTCTACACCCGTATCCGCAAATACACCGGCCTGCCGCTGCTGCTGGCTTTCTTCTTCATCCCCTGGCTGACCATCGAGGGGCGCCAGGCGGTGCACTTCGATCTCCCCGCGCGCCAGTTCCACATCCTGTGGAGCACCTTCGGTCCCCAGGACGGCTTCCTGCTCGGCTTTCTGCTGATCATCGCCGCCTTCGCCCTGTTTGCGGTGACCACCTGGCTCGGGCGCGTCTGGTGCGGCTTTACCTGTCCGCAGACGGTCTGGACCATGATGTTTATCTGGGCCGAGCGGGTGTGCGAGGGCGACCGCAACAAGCGCATGAAACTGGACGCGGCGCCCTGGAGTGTCGAAAAGGTGTTGCGCAAGGGCGGCACTCACGCGATCTGGCTGTTTATCTCCCTCGCCACCGCGCTGGCCTTCGTCGGGTACTTCTACGGCATACGCGACCTGGTCGTGGATCTGGCGACCTTCAATGCCCACCCGCAGGGCGCCTTCTGGGTGGCCTTCTTTACCTTCGCCACCTATATGAACGCCGGCTTCCTGCGCGAACAGGTGTGCAAGTACATGTGCCCCTACGCGCGTTTCCAGTCGGTGATGTACGACCAGGATACGCTGGCGGTGTATTACGACGCCCGCCGCGGCGAGACCCGCGGACCGCGCAAGAAAGGCATCGACTACCGTGCCGAGGGGCTCGGCGACTGTATCGACTGCTACTGGTGCGTGCAGGTATGCCCGGTGGATATCGATATCCGCGACGGTATGCAGTACGAGTGCATCAACTGCGGCCTGTGCGTCGACGCCTGCAACAGCGTCATGGACAAGATGGGCTACCCGCGCGGTCTGATCCGCTTCACCTCCGAGGACGAACTGGAAACCGGCAAGACCAACTACCTGCGCCCGCGCCTGTTCGGCTATGCGCTGGTACTGATGGCGATGGTCGGTCTCTTCTCCTACCAGCTGCTCACCCGCAGCCCGATCGAGGCGGAAGTATTGCGCGATCGCGGCGCGCGCCTGTACCGGGAGTCCCAGGGGCTGATCCAGAACGTCTACACGATCAAGATCAACAATATGGACCAGGCCGCGCACGAGTTCTCCATCCGCGTCGAGGGCGTGGCCGGTTACGACTACTCGGTGCGCATGCCGAGGGAAATCTACCTCCAGGCCGGGGAGATCTACTCGGTGCCGATCCGCGTCAGTGTGCCCCGGGCGCAGCTGAAGACCACCAAGCACGATATTGATATCGTCGTACAGGCGGTGGACCGGCCGGAGCTGATGGACAGGCACCGGACGGTGTTTATCGGCCCGAAACAGTAATCGCCGGGATTCCGGACACAGCCTGCAAGTATTTGGTGGAGAGATGAACGCAAACACGTCAAAACCCTGGTACCGCGAATTCTGGGTCTGGGTAATCCTGGCGCCGCTGATCCTGACGGTGCTGGTCAGCTTCGTGATGGTTTCGATCGCGGTGCGCCACGCCGACGACACCGTCAGCGACACCTACTACAAAGACAGCCGCATGTACCACTTCACCGCCGACCAGGACAAGCGCGCGCGGGCCCTGGGGCTGGCGGCCATGGTGCAGTTCGAGCGCGCGGAAGGCAGCCCTGAGCGCCCGCACAACGGCCCCGAGCGTCAAAACAACCGCCTGACCCTGGAGCTGACCGGCGAGTTGGAGTACCCCCAGCGACTGCTGCTGACCCTGAGCCACCCGGTGGAGGCGGATCTGGATCGCCACATACTGCTGGAGCGGGTGTCCGCCGGCCGCTACACCGGCACTGTGCCGGGCGCGCTGCAGCACCGCTGGTACCTGCGCCTGATGCCGGAACTGAACCCGCAGCAGCACCAGAAAGCGGAGTGGCGCCTGAAGGGTGAAATCAATTTCGACCTGGGCGAGGCTGCGCCGCTCAATCCCCCCCGATGACTGCGACCCCCTGCTTCCACTGCGGCCTGCCGGTGCCCGCCGGCAGCAACCACTCGGTGCTGATTGACGGCGCCGAGCGGGCCATGTGCTGCCCCGGCTGCGAGGCGGTGGCGGGGGCCATCGTCTCCGGCGGACTGGAGCATTTTTACCGCTACCGCGACAGCAGCAGCGAGCGCCCGGAATCCCGCGAGATTCAGGGCGAGCGCTGGGCGGCCTACGACCTGCCCGAGGTCCAGCGGCAGTATGTGCGCGACTGGAACGGCGAACTGAAAGTCGCCGGACTGCTGATCGGCGGCATCAGCTGCGCCGCCTGCGTGTGGCTGATCGAAAAACACCTGGGGCGGCTCGACGGCGTACACAAGGTTTCGGTCAACGCCAGCACCCAGCGCGCGCAGATCTGTTTCGACCCGGCCGTCCTGCAGCCCAGCCGGCTGTTTGCCGAACTGGAACGTATCGGCTACCGCCCGGCGCCGGCCACCGCCGCCAACAGCGAAGACATGATCCAGCGCGAGCACCGCGCCGCGCTGCGCCGCCTCGGCGTTGCGGGCCTCGGCACTATGCAGGTGATGATGTTCGCGGTTGCACTCTATTTCGGCGCCGACACCGGCATCGACGCGGCATTCGAGCGCTATCTGCGCTGGGTTTCGCTGCTGGTCGCGACACCGGTGGTCTTCTACGCCGCGCGTCCCTTCTTCGCCGCCGCCCGGCGCAGCCTGCGCGCCCGCAGCCTCAGCATGGATGTGCCCGTGTCCCTGGCCATAGGGCTGGCCTACGCCGCCAGCTTCTACGCCACCGTGTTCGAGACCGGCGAGGTCTATTTCGAATCCATCTCCATGTTCACCTTCTTCCTGCTGCTCGGCCGCACCGTGGAGATGCGCGCGCGCCACCGCGCCGGGCTCGCCAGCGGCGGGTTGGCACAGCTGTTGCCGCTGACGGCGGCGAGGATCCACGGCGACCGGATAGAGAGTGTGCCGGTGGCGGCGCTGACGCCGGGCGACTGCATCCTGCTGCGCCCGGGGGATACCATCGCCGCCGACGGCGAGGTTATCGACGGGGAGAGCGGCGTGGACGAATCCCTGCTCAGCGGCGAATCGGCCCTGCAGCAGAAGACCGCCGGCAGCCGGGTTTACGCCGGCAGCGTCAATGGCGACTCGACCCTGAAGGTGCGCGTCACCGCCGCCGGCCAGTCCACGCGGCTGTCCGCCATCGAGCGGCTGGTGGAGCGGGCGCAACTGGACAAGCCGCGCCAGGTGGCGCTGGCGGACCGGGTCGCCGGCTGGTTCGTGGGCCTGGTGCTGGCGGCGGCGCTGGGCGCCTTCGCCGTCTGGTGGCAGATAGACTCGGAGCGCGCCTTCTGGGTCGCGCTGTCGGTCCTGGTGGTGACCTGCCCCTGCGCGCTGTCGCTGGCCACCCCCGCCGCACTGGCGTCCGCGACGCTGCGCCTGCAGCAGCTGGGGCTGCTGGTGGCGGGCGGCAACCTGCTGGAGACACTGCCGCGTATCAGCCGCGTCGTGTTCGACAAGACCGGCACCCTGACACGCGGTGAGCCGCGAATTGTGCATATCGAACTGCTGCGCGACGGCTGGGATGAACAGCGGGTGAAGGATGTGGCGGCGGCGCTGGAAGCCCACAGCAACCACCCGCTGTCAAAGGCGTTCCGCGCCTGGCGGGGCAATCTCAGTGCCGGCGAACTGAAAGTGCACACCGGTCGCGGCCTGGAGGGCGTCATCGACGGCGAGCGCTACCGCCTGGGGCGGGCCGACTTCGCCGCGCGGACCGCCGTGACAGCGCCCGCCGGAGAGGGGCAGTGGCTGCTACTGGCGGACACGGCCGGGCCTCTCGCCTGGATTGCGCTGGGCGACCGGCTGCGCGCTTCGGCGAAGTCCGCGGTGGCGCAGCTCCACCAAAGCGGCCTGCAGGTCGCGCTGCTGAGCGGCGACCAGTCCGCCGAGGTGGCGCGCCTCGCCGACGCGGCCGGCATAGCCAACTTCCGCGCCGGTGCCTCGCCGGAGGACAAGCTGGCGCAGCTGCAGCAGTTGCAGCGCCGCGGCGAGCGGGTGCTGATGGTCGGCGACGGCCTGAATGACGTTCCGGTGCTCTCCGGCGCCGACGCGTCTGTGGCGATGATGTCCGCCGCCGATCTGGCCCAGTCCCGGGCCGACGCGATACTGCTGAACGGCGACCTGACGGTGCTGCCAAAAGCCATCGCCCTGGCGCGCCAGTGCCGGCGCATAGTGCGCCAGAATCTGACCTGGGCCCTGGGGTACAATGCGCTGGCGCTGCCGCTGGCGGCGTGCGGGCTGGTGCCGCCCTGGGCCGCGGCGATCGGCATGTCGGCCAGCTCGCTGATTGTGGTACTGAATGCACTGCGCCTTTCCCGCGGCGGTGTGGAGGGGCCAGCGCGCGAGCAAGCGTCGGCGGGGCAGGCTTGCGCGAGTTCGGAGAGTTGGAGTTAACCTTGGACAGCCTCTATTTTCTGATCCCGATCGCGATCCTTTTTATCGGTGGCGCGGTGAAACTGTTTTTCTGGGCGGTGAACAACGGCCAGTACGACGACCTGGAAACCGAGGGGCGGCGTATCCTGTTCGACGATGACGAGCCCGGGAGTTCCGAGGCCGAAGAGGGCGGGAGAGACTGATGGGGGACTGGGGCTTCCTGGCCGCGGCGCTGGCCATCGGTTTTCTCGGCAGCAGCCACTGTATCGGTATGTGCGGTGGTATCGCCGGCGCTCTGGGTATGGCGGTGCCGGGGCGGCAGACCGCCTGGGGGCTGCTGACCTGCTATTCCGCCGGCCGCCTGGGCAGCTACGCGCTGATGGGGGCCATTGCCGGCGCCCTGGGAGCGGCGGCCCTGCCGGCATTGACGCCGCTGCGCTTTGCGGCGGGTGTGATGCTGGTTGCGATGGCGCTCTATGTCGGCGGTATCTGGCGCGGCCTCGTCTGGCTGGAGCGGGGCGGTGCCTATCTGTGGCGCTACCTGCAGCCGCTGTCGGCGAAATTGCTGCCGGTGCGCACGGCCCCCCAGGCGCTGGCGCTCGGTTCCCTGTGGGGCTGGCTGCCCTGCGGCCTGGTGTACAGCGCGCTGGCCTTCGCTCTGGCCCAGGGCAGCGGCCTGCGTGCGGCGCTGGCGATGCTGGCGTTCGGGCTGGGTACGGTACCGGCGATGTTGGCCACCGGCGCAGCGGCGGCGCGGGTGCGCGGCTTCGTGCAGAGGCCGGCGGTGCGCCTGCTGTTTGCCGGCGCGCTGCTGCTGTTCGGGCTCTGGACCATCTGGGGCGCGCTGGGACACGGCGATCACGCTGGTCACGGGAATCACGGGGATCATCAGATGGATCCGCCCGCGGCCGAGAGCCAGGGACACGGACACCACCACTGATCGACAGTCGGCGCGACTCTCTCCTATTGGAAAATTGTCGTGTCAGTTTCGCTCTTTTGCCGCAAAAGGCGCAATTTTCTCTCATTTTCTGTGCGATTATCGGCACAAATTGGCGCCCGCCGCCTGGCGCGAAAAGACAATCGCGGTTATCTTCTGCTTCGTACAAATGACAGCGTTATCATTTTTTAGTGACAGCGCTGTCTGCGCGAGATGCAGTAGGGCGCCGCGCAGTTCCCCGCGCACAGCGGGGCGTCGCCGCCAGCGCAACGATTTGTACTTTCGTATCGACACGGCTCGCTGGGGCGGTATCGAAGGGGTACAGCGGTTGTGGGGTCGCGGCGCAGTAGCTGGCGTAGGTGTTTTCGGCTCGTTCGCCGTTGGCCCGTTTCGGACTCAACGCAAAAAATAACGGTGACAAGCATGAAAATAACGACATCTTTACGGCTGGCGGCCGCGGCGCTGCTCGGCCTGCTGGCAGGGCAGCTGTACGCTTACGACTGCGGCGGTGTGCAGGTCTATGTGGACGGCGCCGCCTACAGCAGCGGCGATATCGTGCAGAATGACGGTGTGGCCTACCGCTGCAAGGTCGGCGGCTGGTGCAGCCAGGGTGGGGCCTACGAGCCGGGCGGCAGCGCCGGCTGGGCCTGGCCCGAAGCCTGGGAGGATCTGGGGGCCTGTGACGGCGGCAGCGGTTCCTCTTCCGGCAGTTCCTCGAGCGGCTCTTCCGGCAGTTCCGGCGGCTCCACCTCCGGGGGGGCCAGCAGCGGCGGCGGCGACTGCGGCACACTGCCGCTGTGGTCCGCGTCCGAGGTCTATGTGGGCGGTGACCGCGTACAGCACCAGGGCAGTGAGTACGAGGCCAAGTGGTGGACCCAGGGCGAGGACCCGGCTCAGTCCGGCGAGCACGGTGTCTGGAAGCTGATAGACCAGTGCAGCGGCGGTGGCTCCAGCTCCGGTTCGAGCTCCTCCGGTGGCAGCTCCTCCTCTTCGGGCAGTTCCGGCTCCAGTTCCAGTGGCGGCTCCAGCTCCGGCGGCGAGCGCCTCGGCGGTTACTTCGTGAACTGGGGTGTCTACGGGCGCAACTACCATGTGAAGAATATCGCGACCAGCGGTTCCGCGGAGAAGCTGACCCATATCTACTACGCCTTCGGCAATGTGCAGAACGGCCGCTGTACCATCGGCGACTCCTATGCCGACTACGACCGCTTCTACAGTGCCGCCGAGAGTGTCGACGGCGTCGCCGATACCTGGGATGCCGGCGCCCTGCGCGGTTCCTTCAACCAGTTGCGCAAGCTGAAGCAGATGTACCCGCATATCAAGGTGCTCTGGTCCTTCGGTGGCTGGACCTGGTCCGGCGGTTTCGGCCAGGCGGTGCAGAACCCCCAGGCCTTTGCCGACTCCTGCTACGACCTGGTCTACGACCCGCGCTGGGCCGATGTCTTCGACGGTATAGACCTGGATTGGGAGTACCCCAACGCCTGCGGCCTGAGCTGTGACAACAGCGGCTACTCCGCCTTCACCGACATGATGGCGGCGATGCGCGCGCGCTTCGGCGACAAGCTGGTCACCGCGGCGATCACCGCGGACGGCAATCCCGGTGGCAAGATCGATGCCGCGGACTACGCCGGCGCGGCCCAGTATGTCGATTTCTACAACGTGATGACCTATGACTTCTTTGGTGCCTGGGAGAAAAACGGGCCCACGGCCCCGCACGCGCCACTGACCAGCTACTCCGGTATCCCGATCGCCGGTTTCTATGCCGACAACGCCATCCAGGCGCTGAAAAACAAGGGCATTCCGGCGAGCAAGCTGAATCTGGGGATCGGCTTTTACGGCCGCGGCTGGACCGGTGTTTCCCAGTCCGCCCCCGGCGGCTCCGCCTCCGGCGCGGCCCAGGGCACCTACGAGGCCGGTATCGAGGACTACAAGGTGCTGAAAAACAGCTGCCCGGCAAACGGCACCGTGGCCGGCACCGCCTATGCCCACTGCGGCAACAACTGGTGGAGCTACGACACGCCTTCCACCATCGCCGGCAAGATGCAGTATATCGCCGACCAGAACCTGGGCGGTTCCTTCTTCTGGGAGCTTTCCGGGGACACAGCCAATGGCGAATTGATTGAAGCCATGCACAGTAATCAGTAACTTTGCTTGAAACTCGGGAGCCCGGAAGTACCCTGTAGGAGCCCGCTTGCAGGCGAATCTCCCCGAAGCTTCCGGGTGTCCCATTCGCCCGTGAGCAGGCTCCTACAAGCGTGGGCCCGATCCAAGCCGCTACTGATCAACTGGCCGCAACATGAAACACAATAAAAAGCCCGCGGCGGCGGAAACCGTCGCCTGCCCGAAAGCGCCGACCAGTGTCGCGATCAACCTGACCGCACTGGCGATTTCCCTGCTGGCGGTGGTGTGGCTGCGCGAGTACGGGCAGCAGTTGCCGTCGCGCACCCTCGGCCTGGTGGTGGTCTGTGTGGCACTGGCGCTGCCGATCATCGTGCTGGAGTGGCTGTTCCTGAAACCCTATCGCAATGCGTCCGCCGGGCTGGATTTTTCCCAGCCGCGCAAGCGGGGCGGCGGTCGGCGCACGGCGGTGAAGCTGCTGGGCTTTTACGCCAGTGTGGGCCTGGTGGCCTGCGTCTACTGGCTGTTTCCCGAATATCACGGATCCTTCTACGACAATTATTTTGCGGTGGTGAAGGCGGTGCTGCCCTGGTGGCTGCTGCTGGCGGTGCCCTATTTTTACTGGCTCGACGGCCATATGCGTAAGCCGAAAGACGGCTATTGGCACCTGGGCAGCTGGCTGCTCGGCAGGCGCGCCGGCATCGATGGTCGCGCCATCGGTCAACTGCTACTGGGCTGGCTGGTAAAGCTGTTCTTCCTGCCGCTGATGTTTGTCTACCTGGGCAACAATCTGACCACACTGCTGAATTTCGACTTCTCCCGCCTGCCGGGAAGCTTTCAGGCGGTGTTCGATTTCACCTTCAACTTTCTCTACTACATCGATTTGCTGTTTGTGACCGTCGGCTATGTGTGCACCCTGCGCCTGTTCGACGCCCATATCCGCACGGCGGAGCCGAGTTTTCTCGGCTGGGGTGTGGCGCTGATCGGCTACCAGCCTTTCTGGAGCACATTTTCCGGCACCTACCTCAAATACGATGAGGGCCCGGCCTGGGGCTACTGGTTTTGGGATACACCCTGGGCCTACGGGCTCTGGGGCAGTGCGATCCTGCTGTTGATCGCGATCTACGTGTGGGCCAGTGTGCCCTTCGGCATCCGCTTCTCCAACCTGACCCACCGCGGCATCCTCACCAACGGCCCCTACCGCTATACCAAGCACCCGGCCTATATCAGCAAGAACCTGTCCTGGTGGATGATCTCCATGCCCTTTATGGTCAGTTCCACCGCAGACGAGGCGCTGCGGCACTCGCTGCTGCTGTTGATGGTGAACTTCATTTATTTTATGCGCGCGCGCACCGAGGAGCGGCACCTGTCCTGGGACCCGGACTATGTCGCCTATGCGCGCTATATCGAGCAGCGCGGCCTGTTTGCATTTGTCGGCCGCCTCTTCCCGCTGCTGCGTTTCAAACCCGGATGTCTGTTCAATTACGGCGGCCAGCCGGAGCCACGGGACCGGGCGCGCCCGGCGGTATCCGGGCTGGTGGCAGAATAGCGGGCGATACCGAGTCTCCGCGCGGCCGGGGCCGCGCCGAGCCTTCCGCAGGGCCCGTTTTCCGCTTCGTATACAACAGCGGCGCTTGCACTTCTCTGAATCGGGCGGCTACAGCCGGTCGACCATCTCCGAGTGCCCGGCGCGGGCTGCACAGTGGGCGCAGCAGTAGTATTTGCCGTCGGCCTCGGTGCCGTGGCCGAGGATGCGGCAGTTGCACTGGTCGCACCTGGGCGCCAGGGCCTGGATGGCACACTCGAAACTGTCGAAGGTGTGGGTCGTGCCGCCCATTTTGATTTCCATCGTCTTGTCGTAGTCGTTGCCGCAGGTTTCACAGCGATTCATCGTCTCTGTCTCCGTTGAGAGGCCTGGTTCCGAATGGCGCCAAGTGGATGTAAAGGCTTCCACTTCATACCTGTTTAACCTTAGGCGAAACGAGCGCTGGCAGCCTTCCCGATACGCGGAAGGCGCTCCGGGTATCGGGACGGGGGAGGGGTCAGAGATCGATGCGCAGGGATAGGTCTATGGCGCGCAGGTGCTTGGTCAGGCTGCCGGAGGAGATGTAGTCCACGTCCAGGGTGGCCAGTTGTTGCAGGCGCTCGCTGTCGACGCTGCCGGATATCTCTATCTTGGCTCTGCCCTTGGCCATGGACAGCGCGGTCCGGGTGTCCTCGTCGCTGAACTCGTCGAGCATGATCACATCGGCGCCGCTGTCGAGGGCCTGCTTCAGCTCTTCGAGGTTTTCCACTTCCACCTCCACCAGCGCCTCCGGTTTGATGGTTCTCGCCTGGGCTATGGCCCTGTCGATGCCGCCGGCGGCGGCGATATGGTTTTCCTTGATCAGGAAGGCGTCGTAGAGGCCGATACGGTGGTTGTGGCAGCCACCGCAGAGCACCGCGTACTTCTGCGCGCTGCGCAGGCCGGGGATCGTCTTGCGGGTGTCCAGTATCTTGACTCCGGTGCCGGCCGCCCTGGCGGCATATTGCGCCGCGGTGGTGGCGGTGCCGGACAGCGTCTGCAGAAAGTTCAGCGCCGTGCGCTCGCCGGTCAGTATGGCGCGGGCATTGCCCTCGAGCTCGAACAGCACCGTATCGGCGGCCACCCGGTCGCCATCCTCGCAGTGCCAGGTTAGCCGCAGCTCCGGGTCCAGCTGGCGGAACACCTCCTCCACCCAGGCGCGGCCGCAGACGGTGCACTCCTCGCGGGTGATCACCCTGGCACTGGCGTCGCGATCGGCCGGGATCAGCTCGGCGGTGATATCCCCACTGCCGATATCCTCCGCCAGCGCCGCGCGAACGGCGCGCTGTATATCGGGAAGCAGGTTGGGGATGGCGGTGTCTTGCGGCTGCATGGGGGAACCTCTGCTGTGGGGGGGCGCAGTTTACCAAAAGCGCCGCGAGATGGATTGTTTTCGCCAGCGCTGTCATTAAACTCGGGGCGAGCGGAGCCAGCTATCAGTCCGGCGTCGATACAGCTGTGACGGATGTCTCAAATGCGTGCGCGGCGCTTGATTCGCCACCCCAAATCGCCTGTAGAATCGGGTTTTCCGACAAAAAAGACCCGCATCTTATCCATTGAGCGGGCGAGCAAAACAGTCATACGGTTGCACCGCGCCCGCTGGCCTGGCCCAGCCGGCGCACTTCAGTCACTATCAGTTAGCGCAGGGTGCCGTAGTGGTGCCCAGAGGTCGGCCTGGATATGAAAGAGTCCAATAACGTGGTTTCCCTGGCGGAGAAAGGCGCCGACCGGCTGGACTTCTCCGCCCGCAAACCGGTGCCGCTGGCGGCGGCGGTAGTCGCACTGCGGGACAAGGCGCGCGACCTGCTGCTGGCACAGACCAAGCAGCTGTTTGCCAAGGTGGATGATTCGCTCTTTTCCATGGCCGAGAGGGCGCATGGGCAGGAGGAGCAGGATGGCCTGTTCCAGGCGCTGCGCCTGCTGCGGGTCGAACGGCGCAGTATCAGCGAGCGCTTTGCGGGCAATATCGACGAGGCCTTCCAGGTTCGCGCAAAGGCGCCGGAGGAGGAGCAGGTCTTCGCCCCGGACAACCTGTCGCTGGTGCACAACGACGATCTGGAGCAGTTGGTCGCCGCCGACACCATGGTCGCCAATGCCAAGCGCGAGTACGCCGAGGCCATCGCCGAGCTCTGCATGCGTCTGGACACCCTCTATTCCGTCAAGATCTACGAGAAGAACAACCCCCTCGGACCGGACGCCATCTGCGACGCCTTCGTGGACGCGGTGCGCCCGCTGGATATCCACATCCGCGCGCGGCTGACCCTGCTGAAGAAATTCGAACAGGTGGTCATGCTGCAGCTGAAGGATTTCTACGACGCCTGCAACCAGCTGCTTATCGAGCAGGGGGTGCTGCCGTCGCTGCGCGAACAGCGGCGTATCGCCCGCCAGCGAAGCGCCCCGCGCCCCGGCACCGCCGGGCAGCCGCAGGCCGGTGGCCCGGCCGCCATGGCCGGCGCTGTCGCCGGTGGCCATGCGCCCCCCGGCAACTGGACTCCCGGGCTGCTGCCGGCGAGCGCCGGCCTGGCGCCGATGGCTTCGGGAGACCTGCTCGCGTACCTCGGTGAGCTGCAGAGTAGCGCCCAGTACCAGGGTGCCGATGAAGTCCAGCTGCTGAACGTGGGCGAGCTGTTGCAGCAGCGCCTGGTGCAGGCCAACCAGGCCGCCTCCCTGGCCAAAGTCGACAGCGACATCATCAAACTGGTGGAGATGCTGTTCTCCTTCATTCTCGAAGACCGCAATCTCGCCGATCCGATCAAGTCCCAACTGGGGCGGTTGCAGCTGCCGTTTTTGAAGGTGGCCATCGCCGACAAGTCCTTCTTCGGCAAGGGCGGGCACCCGGCGCGCAAACTGCTGAATGAACTCGCCAACGCGGCCACTGGCTGGCAGGCCGGGGAAGACTACGAGTCGGACCCCCTGTACCGCGAGGTCAGCCAGGTGGTCGAGCGGGTGCTGAGCGAATTCGATCAGGACGTCAATCTCTTCTCGGTGTTGCTGGAGTCCTTCCGCCGGTTTATTGCCCGCGAGCGCAAGCGCGCGGAAATGCTCGAGCGCCGCGTGGTGGACGAGGCCGACGGCCGCGCCAAGACCCAGGCGGCGCGCGCGCGTGTGGCCGCGGTTATGGATGCGCTGGTCGCGGAGCGCGAGCTGCCGGAAGTGGTGCGGCAGTGGCTGGATAAGGTCTGGAGCAATGTCCTGTTCCTCACCTGTGTCAAGGAGGGCACCGAGAGCGAGGCCTGGCGCCGCGATGTGCGCACCGCGCGGGATCTGGTCTGGAGCGTGCAGGCGCCGATGCCCGATAGCCGCCAGCAACTGCTGGGCCTGTTGCCGGCGCTGCAGGAACGGTTGCGCGAAGGTGTAGAGGCGGTGTCGCTGAACCCCTTCGAGGCGCGCAGCCTCTTTGCCGGTCTGAAGCAGGTGTACCAGGAGCGCTTTGCGCTGGCGAAGCGACTCACCGAGGAGCGGGAGCGTCTGGCCAAGGAACGGGTCGAGCGGGAAATGCGCGAGGCGGCCGCCGCCGAACCGGCTCCGGAAGCACCGCCGGAGGTGGAGGAAGCTGCGGTACAGGAAGCCGCCGCGCAGGAAGTCGCCGTGCCGCAAATGGAGGAGCTGGAACAGGTGGCGGCCCAGGCGGAGGTGACCGCGGCGGAACCTGAGCAGGAGGGATTGGCGCCGCTGCCCGAGAGCGATCCCCACTGGCAGATGACCTTCCGCCTGGCGCAGGGCAGTTGGTTCGAGCTCAAGCGCTCCGAGGAAGAGCAGTTCCGCTGCCGCCTGGCGGCGGTGATCCGCGACATCGACCAGTTTATCTTCGTCAACCGCAACGGCGCCAAGGTGGCAGAGTTCGCCCGCCTGGAGCTGGCGCACGCGTTGCGCGGAGCCCAGTTGCTGCCGCTGGATGACGGCATGTTGTTTGAGCGCGCGTTGCAGTCTGTTATTGGCAATGTGCGCAAGAAGCGCAGCGAACAGCAGTAGCGCCGGGTGCGGCCCGGCCGCGCCCGCTCCTTTTCTACTGTCGCCCCTCTCTTTTTAGCTGTCTTATCTGACCGAGCTGTATCTCCCGGAAATATTTCGATTAAATCGGCGTGTAACTGTCGTTTGAGCGCTTGCGTGCCTCTTCCATTTCTCCGATAGTCTTTTTTGGCGCAAAAATCTCAGAATAAGTGTGATCTATCTCCTGTTTTGGCCGTTTCGGGGCGGGCGCCTGATTTCTCTTTTTTCTTTTTGATTCTGTAGAGAGTTGAGCTGGATCCGCAGTGGTCAGGGCAGACCGCCGGAAATTTAGAGCATCTCGACGCCGCTATGGCGTATTGAGGCTGAAATGGACACTAAAGACTTCCCCCGCGTTGTTGCACTTTCCAACAGTCATCCCAACCCGCGTCCGGGATCGGATAATCACACACTTCCCCCGGCTGCAGCCAGCGTGCGCGACGCCGCCAGCAGCTGGCTGTTTGCGCGCATGAAAGAGGTGTTTGCCGGTGTGGACGACACCCTGTTCGCCACCGCGGAGAGGGTACACGGCCAGGAGGAGCAGGATGGCCTCTTCCACGCCCTGCGCGTGTTGCGGCTGCAGCGCAGCCGGCTGGCGGATCGCTTCGTCGATACCGTTCGGCAGGGCTTCGTGGATCTCGACGCGCCCGCAGCAGTGGATACGGCGGCAGAGTTGCCGGCGGAGCAGGGGTTGAGCCTGGTACAGAACGACGACCTGGAGCAGCAGGTGGCACTGAAGTCCATCGTCGCCGCGGTAAAGCGCGACTGTGCCAGCCCCATCGCCGAACTGGCGCTGCGCCTCAACACCCTGTTGCCGGCAAAAATCTACGACGAAAATATGCCGCTGGCGCCGGGAGTCCTGTGCCGCGCCTTCGAGCAGGCCCTGGGCCCCGTCGATATTCACCTGCGCGCCCGCCTCACGGTGCTGAAAAAGTTCGAGCAGCTGCTCGCGGCCAAGCTGGATAATCTGTACCAGGTCTGTAACCAGTTGCTGATCGACAAGGGGGTCCTGCCGGACCTGAAGGATCCTCTGCTGCAGCGCAGACAAAATCCCCGCGCCAGCACCGGCTGCGCCGGTGCCCGGGGCGAGGCTGAGCCCGCCCCCGATGCGCCCGTGGCTCCGGGATTCGCGCCTGCGGCCGCGGCCTTTGCCGGCCCCGGTACGCCCGTCGCCCCGGCTGGCGTACCGGGGCGGGATTCGTTTGCCGCGGGCGCCGGTACTGCCGGCGGTACGAATATCGACGGCGCCAGCGGTGGCTACGGCCTGCTGCCGGCGACATCCGGTGCTGCCCCCCTGGCCACGCCCGACCTGCTCCAGCACCTGGGTGCCTTGCAGGCGGTGCCGCTACAGGGCGGAGCGCTCGGGCAGGTGTTGGACGTCGGCAGTCTGCTGCAACAGCGGCTGGTCGAAGCGAAGCGGGGCGCGTCGCTGAACGAGTTGGATACCGAAGTCATCCGCATGGTGGACCTGCTGTTTTCCTTTATGCTGGAAGACCGCAACCTGGCCGAACCGATCAAGGTGCAGCTGATCCGGTTGCAGTTGCCGCTGCTGAAGCTGGCGATTGCCGACAAGACGTTCTTCAGCAAGGGCGGGCATCCGGCGCGCAGGCTGTTCAACGCGCTGGCCGATGCGGCCATCGGCTGGCAGCCGGGGGCGCGTTACGAGAGCGATCCCTTCTACCGGGAAATCTGTCGCGTCGTCGAGCAGGTGTTGCGGGAATTCGACAGCGACGAGCAGTTGTTCGAGCGCCTGCTGCACGCCTTCGAGGCATTTGTCGCCCGGGAGCGGCGCCGCGCCGAGATCATGGAGCGACGCACCGTGGACGAGATCCAGGGCAGTGCGCGGGTCGAGGCGGCGAAAGCGCAGGTGGCGGCGGTGCTCGACGCACTGACCGCCGAGCGGAGGTTGCCGAAGGTGGTCCACGAATGGCTCAGCCGGGTGTGGCGCAGCGTCCTGTTCCGCACCTGCCTGAAGGAGGGCACAGACAGCGCCGCCTGGCGTCGCGATGTGCTGACCGCACGGGATCTGGTGTGGAGCGTGGTCGCCCCTATGCCGGAGAGCCGCTTCAAGATGCGGCAGTTGCTGCCCGGCCTGCGCAAACGCCTGAGCGAGGGCGCCAGGTCGCTGTCGCTTGGCGCCGGTGACCGCCAGCGCCTGATGCAGGGGCTGGATACCCTGTACCGCGAGCGCCAGGCATTCGGTGAGCGGGTGGAGTCCGAGCGCGAGCACCGCACGCGCGAGCGGCTGGTGCAGGAGCTGCGCCGCGAGGCCGACAGCGTGATGGCGATTCCCGAGGTGCCGGAGGCCGCCGGGGCGGATAAGGATCCACTGGAAACCGGCGATGGGATCGGAGCGTTTTCCAGTTCCGGCGCGGAGAGCCCGGCGCTGCCCGACCCGGTAACGGATCTGCCGGCGGTCGAAGAGCTGCAGCAGGTGGCCGAGACGGCCCCGGCGAAAGAGCAAAAGGACCTGCCGCCGCTGACCGATGGCGACGAGTACTGGCGGCAGACCTATCACCTGAAATACAGCTGGTTCCAGCTGCAGTCTGCGGACAAGCCACCGGTGCGCTGCCGCCTGGCGGCGATTATCAAGGACCTGGACCAGTTTATGTTCGTCAACCGCGCCGGTGCCAAGGTCGCCGTCTATTCCCGTCTGGAGCTGGCCCACGCGCTGCGCGACGAGGTGATCGCACCGCTGGACAAGGGGCCGCTGTTCGAGCGTGCGCTGGAGTATGTCGTCGGCGCGATCGGCGAAACCAAAATTGCGGTCAGCGTGGCCGAGAGTGTGCACGAGCGCGAGAAAGAAACGCTCGATTGAGCGCTTCTGACAAGATCGCCGCCAGAGTCTCCCCCTTCGATTCCGAGTGGATTTTCCGCTCCGCCGGCGGATTGGCATATCGATCGACGCTTCCATAGAATGGTGTTTTACCGGTGCCCGGGATCTCGCCCGGGCGAAAGCGGAGATCACCGAGTGAAATACCAACTGGATGCCGGCTGGTTGTCCGGAGCGCGCCAGGTCCCGAGCCCCCACTGCAACAGCCGGCCGCCAGGCTGCGCGGTCGACCTGCTGGTGATCCACAGTATCAGCCTGCCGCCGGGTCAGTACGGCGGCCCCTATATCGATGCCTTCTTCCTCGGGCAGCTGGATATCGACGCCCACCCCTATTTCTCCGAGATCGCCGCGCTGCAGGTGTCCGCGCACATACTGATCGACCGCGACGGCCGCGTCACCCAGTATGTGCCCCTCGACCGGCGCGCCTGGCACGCCGGCCAGTCCGAGTTCGAGGGGCGCTGCAACTGCAATGACTTCTCCATCGGCATCGAGCTGGAGGGGCTGGATACGGATACCTATACCGATGCCCAGTACCGCTCGCTGGCGGAAGTCACCGCGGCCATCATGGCCGCCTATCCCGCCATCGACCGGGACAGAATCACCGGCCACTCGGATATCGCTCCGGGACGCAAGCTGGATCCCGGTCCGGGCTTCGACTGGCCACGCTATTTCCGCGAACTGGACCAAGTGGCGGGTGGCTAGCGGCCGCCGCGCCGCCACTCGCTGCGGTTTTTTCTCCGCGCCTGTGGCGTTATTCTTGCCGGTCAAACCTTTTGTTCGAGAATCACTATGGCACTGTTAATCGTGTTGCTGGCCCTGGCGCTGGTGCAGTTCTGGGGCTCCGGTGCCCCCCTCCACCGGGACGGCTGGTTCCAGTGGTGGTGCGGCCGCCTGGCCGGTGTCGAGCGGCTGCAGAGGGACGCGGGGCTGATGCTGGGGGCCGCGATTCTGCCGCCGGCGCTGCTCGCGGCGACCCTGATGGTGCTGGCGGAGGCGCTTTTGGGGGGGCTGGGCACACTGCTGCTCGGCGTGCCGCTGCTGCTGTATTGCCTGGGGCGGGGCAACTTCAACGAGATGGTGTCCAACTACCTGCGCCACTGGTATCAGGGGGACCTGCCCGCGGCGCGCCGGGCCGCGGCACCACTGCTGCGCGAGCTGCACGAGGAGCCGGCGGGCGGCGAGCAGCTGCACGAGCAGGTGTTTCGCGGCGCCGCCTACTGCGCCTTCGAGCGCCTGTTTGCGGTGCTCTTCTGGTTCGTATTGCTGGGTATCCCCGGTGCGTTGCTGTTTCGCCTGAGCGCGCTCTACGCCGAGCGGGTGCGGGGCCAGCAGGGCAGTGCCACCGCGGAGCGCTGGCTCTGGCTGCTCGAGTGGCTGCCGGTGCGGGTCATGGGGTTCAGTTTTGCGATTGTGGGCAACTTCGCCGGCTGTTATCGCGCCTGGCGCCGCTGCCTGACCTGCCGCGAGCGGGATACTGCCGAAGTGTTGGAGGCCTATCTCGAGGGGGCCCTCGGCGGTATCGATGCCAGCGAGTGCAGCGCTGGCTTCGAAGTGGCCGAGGGTCAGCGGGTCTGCGGGGCCCAGCTCGAGGGGCTGCAGGCGCTGCTGTCGCGGGTGCTGCTGCTGTGGATCACCGCGCTGGCGCTGGCGGTGCTGTTCGACTTGTAGTCGGCCGGCCGCGGATCGCCAACCGCGCGCCACGCTATTCGTGAACTGGCGCCAAAATTGGAATACTGCTTCAACCCATTTCTTGACTTGCGCCGGGAGTTCCCAAGATATTGCGCCAGCAAGGGCCCGCTTGCGGCGGTGCGCGACAAGATCATTCTGGTGGGAAACGCCCGAGGGAGGTAACTGGGTTGGAAGCGTCTGCGTTGGATCCTCAGATGGGAGCAAATCTCGGCTCTGGCAATAATCTGAACGCCGCCGCACTGGTGGCTGGCCTGCGCACCTATTTCCGCAGCGGCACCACAGCGGATCTCGGCTGGCGGCGCCAGCAGCTGCGCCAGTTGCGCAGAATGCTGGCGGAAAACGAGGTCCGCTTGCTGCAGGCTCTGCAGCGGGATCTGCACAAGGCGCCGCAAGAGGGTTATATGACCGAGGTCTCCGGACTATACGGGGACATAGACCAGGCGCTGAAGCGCCTGAAGAAGTGGAGCAGGCCGCGGCGTGTGTCCACACCGCTCGTGGCCCAGCCCGGCAAGAGCTATCTGCTGCCGGAGCCCCTGGGCGTGGTGCTGATCATCGGCGCCTGGAATTATCCCCTGCAGCTGCTGCTGTCCCCGCTGGTGCCGGCCATCGCCGCGGGCAACTGCGCCGTCGTGAAGCCCTCGGAGCTGGCGCCGGCCACCTCCGCGCTGGTGGCCGAACTGCTGCCGCGTTATCTGGACAACGACGCCATCGCCTGTGTCGAGGGGGCGGTGCCGGAAACCAGCGCGCTGTTGGAACAGCGCTGGGATCACATTCTCTACACCGGCGGCGGCCGGGTGGGCAAGATTGTGATGTCCGCCGCCGCCAGGCATTTGACGCCGGTCACCCTGGAGCTCGGGGGCAAGAGCCCCTGTATCGTCGCCGACGACGCAAATATCGAGGTCGCCGCGCGGCGTATCGCCTGGGGCAAGTTCACCAACGCCGGCCAAACCTGTATCGCGCCGGACTACCTGCTGTGCACCGGCGCCACCGCCGATCGACTGGTCCCGGCAATCGAAAAAGCCGTGCGCGGGATGTTCGGTGAAGAGCCGCGCCAGTCGCCGGACTACGGCCGCATCATCAACCGCCGCCACACCGAGCGCCTGGCGAATTACCTCGCCGACGGCGAGGTGGTGTTCGGCGGGCAGGTGGATCTGGACGAACGCTATGTGGCGCCCACCCTGCTGCGCAAGGTGGGCGTGGAGGCAGCGGTGATGCAGGAGGAGATTTTCGGTCCCGTGCTCCCGGTCATAGAGCTGGGCGATTTCGCCGAGGCGGAGGAATTCGTCAACAAACGCGAGAAGCCGCTGGCACTCTACGTCTTCACTCAGGACAATGCCGCGGCCGACCGCATTCTCACCCGCTGCAGCTCGGGTAACGCCTGCGTCAACGACTGCATGATGTTTATGGCCAACTGCAATCTGCCGTTCGGTGGCGTCGGCGCGAGCGGCATGGGCGCCTATCACGGGGAGCACGGCTTCCGCACCTTCAGCCATTTCAAGGCGGTGATGAAGCGCGGGAATTTCCTCGACCTGGATATGCGCTATGCGCCGTTCAATGCGTGGAAGTTCAAATTGCTGCGGCTGTTGCGCTAGAGTATCCGGGACTCGGGGAACACGCTACCCGGGCTCGAGGCGCGGGCTCCATGCGCGGCCTGGGGCGCTTCCGCAAAAAAAAAATCATTCAACCCGTCCCGGAAACCTATGCCAAGCGACCACAATGATCTCCCCACCAGCGCTGACGTCTTCACCGCCGCGCAGAATATCTCCGCTCTAATCCACCGCACGCCGCTGATCAGCAGTCGCCAGTTGGACGAGCTCAGCGGCGCCAGGCTCTGGTTCAAGTGCGAGCACCTGCAGAAGGTCGGCGCCTTCAAGGCGCGCGGCGCCAGCAACGCGCTGGCGCAGCTGCCGCCGGGCACCCGCACGGTGGCGACGCATTCCTCCGGCAACCACGGCGCCGCGCTGGCCTGGGCCGCGACGCGGTGCGGTCTGGCCTGCACCGTGGTCATGCCGGAAACCGCCCCGCTGGCAAAGCGCGCCGCGGTGGCCGGTTACGGCGCGGAGATAGTGCTCTGCGGTCCCTCGCAACAGGAGCGCGAATCGGCGCTGCGCAAGGTGGTGGAACAGAGCGGTGCCCACGTGGTGCCGCCGTTCGACGACCGCCGCATCATCGCCGGGCAGGGCACGGTGGCGCTGGAGATAGTGCAGCAGTGCCGCGAGCAGGGGGTTACTCCGGATGTGCTGGTCGCGCCCGTCGGCGGTGGCGGACTTCTCGCCGGTATCGGTCTCGCGATGGCGGCGCTGGCGCCGGACGTCGTTGTGATCGGCGCAGAGCCCGCCGGCGCCGACGACGCCCAACGCTCCCTGCGCGGCGGTGTGCATATCACCACACCGCAGGCGCCCGAGACCATTGCCGACGGCTTGCGCACGGTGCTGGGGCGCCGCAACTACGCGGTGATCCGGCGCACGGTGCGCGATATCGTCACAGTATCCGAACATGCTATCGTCGGCGCCATGCGCCTGTTGTGGACGCGCACCAAACAGCTTGTGGAGCCTTCCGCTGCGGTGGGGCTGGCGGCGGTGCTGGAGCACAGAGCGCGCTTTCGCAATAAGAATGTCGCCGTCGTGCTGACCGGCGGTAATATGGATCTGAACCGGATTGCCGATCTGTTTACCGAGGAGGAGATTTCTCAATGAGCATTGCGACACTGGGACAAAAACTACCGGGCTTCGCCCGGCGGTGGGCTGCTAAACTGGTGGCTGCCACAACACTATGGTCGATTGCCGTCATGTCCAGCGCCGCGCCTCCCGCCACAGAATTCACCCTCACATCGAAGACTCTTCAGCCCGGGGAGCGCATGCCGATGGCGCATGTATTCAATGGCTGCGGCGGTGAGAATATTTCCCCACAGCTCAGCTGGAGCGGCGCGCCCGAGGGCACCAAGAGCTTCGCGCTGATGGTGTACGACCCGGATGCGCCCACCGGCAGCGGCTGGTGGCACTGGGTTGTGTTCAATATCCCCGCGGATGTCTCCGAGCTGCCGGAGGGGGCCGGGGACCCGAAAAACGGCCTGATTCCCGAGGCCATCCAGGTCCGCAATGACTACGGCAGCCCCGGCTACGGCGGCGCCTGCCCGCCGGAGGGGCACGGTGACCACCGCTATCAGTTCCGCCTGTTTGCGCTGAAGGTCGAGGCGCTGCCGCTGGACGACAGCGCGACACCGGCCAAGGTGGGCTTTAACGTCAATGCCAACAAGCTGGCGGTGGCGGAACTGGAAGTGGTCTACGGCCGCTAAGGGCCCGCGCCGGGCACAAGAACAAGGACGTATCGGATCAGCATGCAGCAACAAAAACTTACCTGGGGGCAGGCGCTGCGGGTTTACCTGAAGCCCCGCGTGCTGGCGATGTTCTTCCTCGGCTTCTCCGCCGGCCTGCCCCTGCTGCTGGTCTTCTCCACCCTCACCGCCTGGCTGCGGGACTACGGCGTGAGCCGCACCGCGATCGGTTTCTTCGCCTGGGTGGGTATCACCTTTTCCATCAAAGTCCTGTGGGCGCCGGTGATCGACTACCTGCGCCTGCCGGGGGTGACCCGCTGGCTCGGCAAACGCCGCAGCTGGATGCTGGTGTCGCAGTTGGGCGTGGCCCTGGGCCTGCTGGGTATGGCCAGCTTCAATCCGCAGCTGGCTCTGACCCAGGTGGCGATACTGGCGGTGTGGGTGGCTTTCTGCTCCGCGTCCCAGGACGTGGTGATCGACGCCTACCGCATCGAGGCGGTGGACAAGGAACTGCAGGGGGCCATGGCGGCCAACTATGTGTTCGGCTACCGGGTGGCGCTGCTGGTGGCCGGCGCCGGCGCTCTGTATATCGCCGAGCTCGCCAGTTGGTCGGCGTCCTACACCACCATGGCGGTACTGATGGGCGTGGGCGTCGTCACCACCCTGCTGGTGGCGGAACCGGACCACAGCAAGGTGAAGGCGCAGGCCGAGCCCTTCCAGCACGACTGGGTGGACAGGGTGCTGGGCAGCGGCGAGCACGGCCCGTTCAAAGAGTGGTTTGTGCGCGCGGTCTGCTGCCCATTTATTGAGTTCTTCCAGCGCAACGGCCGCTTTGCGCTGGTGCTGCTGCTGTTTATCGGCATCTATCGCCTGAGTGATATCGCCATGGGGGTGATGGCTAACCCCTTCTACCTGGACCTCGGTTTCAGCAAGAGCGATATCGCCGAAATCGGCAAGGTGTTCGGCTTCTTCTGCACCATCATCGGCTCCTTCCTCGGCGGCCTGCTGGTGGTGCGCTACGGCATCATGCGCCCGCTGATTCTCGGCGCGGCCATGGTCGCGGCCACCAACCTGCTGTTCGCCCACCTGGCCCAGGTGGGGCCGGAGAAGGCCTGGCTGGCACTGGTGATCAGCGCCGACAATATCAGCGGCGGCATCTCCAACGCGGTGTTTATCGCCTACCTGTCGAGCCTGACCAACCAGGCCTACACGGCCACCCAGTACGCGCTGTTCAGTTCGCTGATGACATTGCCGGGCAAATTCATCAGCGGCTTCTCCGGCATAGTGGTGGATGCCGAGGGCTATGCGCAGTTCTTTATCTATGTCGCGATGCTCGGCACGCCGGCGGTGCTGCTGGCGATCTACCTCTGGTGGCGCGACAGCCGCACGAGCGAATCCGAGGCGGCCACCGGCTAGGGACGCCAGCGGTACCTGGCCATATCCACGCGCCCGTTCAGCAGCGTGATGCCCTCCCGTTCCAGCCGCTCCCGCTGCCGCCGGGCGCCGGGCTCGGGCAGCGAGATGCGCCCCTGGGCGTTGATGACCCGGTGCCAGGGCAGCCTGGTATCCCGCGGCAGCTTGCGCAGCGTCTGCCCCGCGAGCCGCGCGGCGCGGGGGTAGCCGGCCATCTCCGCCAGGTCGCCGTAGGTGATGACCCGCCCGCGGGGCACCGCCGCCAGTACACGGCAAATCCTGGATATGGCATCATTGCCCTCTGGTTGTGCGTTTTCCCCCACAGCGAATTCCTCTACAAATTTCTCCAGATAACTCCAAGGCTTTATTCGTGTTTCCTGCTGTTCGACAACTGACGTTTATCTTGCTGTTTTTCCTCCCGCTTGTCTCCCTCGATGCCGCCGCCGGCGTGCTGACCCTGGAAAACGGCGACAGGGTGCACGGGGAACTGGTGGTCGTGGAGCGGGAGCACGTGGTGTGGAAGTCCGAGAATTTCGGCGAGATCAAGATCGAGAAGTCGAAGGTGGTGTCCCTGGATGTGGACGTGGACCTGAAGATCGCCGGGCGCGAGGGCCCCTGTGCCCTGGCCGGACACCGCCGCGAGCAGTGGGAACTCTACTGCGATGAGGGCTCCGGCTGGGTGATGGACTTCCCCGCCATCGACCGCGCCGAGCCCTATGTCAACTTCGTCGGCAATCCGGTGGTGTTCCACGGCAATGTCAGCGCCGGCGGCGTCTTCGAGAACGGCAACCGCGAACGCGAAGACCTGGATGCCAACGTCAACCTGGACATTCGCAACGGTGATTTCCACCACCTGATCAACGCCCTCTACCAGAGCCAGAGCAATGCGGAAGTCGAGGGACTGGAGAAATACCAGCTGGGCTACAACCTGCGCTGGATCTTCGCCGAGAAGTGGTTCGCCGCCGCCAACAGCGCGCTGGAGCGCGAAGAGGCCCGCAACCTGGATCTGGGTACCACCCTGGGTCTCGGCCTCGGTTACCTGTTCTTCGACACCGAGAAGACGGCCTTCTCGCTGCAGGGCGGTATCAGCAGTCTGCACGAGGACTTTATCGACTCCGCCCTGAGTGAGGACCAGGACGACCGCTACGCGGCGGGGCGCCTGGCGCTGAACTACCGCTACAAGTTTTCGCTCGGGCCCGAGATCTACTTCGACCAGGAGACGCTGCAGTCCCTGGATCGCAGCGACGACTATCAGGCCAACGCCAAGTTCGGTGTGCGCACGCCGCTGGTGGAGGGAGTGCTGATGGAGGTCGCCTATCACTGGCTGTACGACAATACGCCGTCACTGGACCTGGAAAAGGAAGACACCAAGGTGACGGTCGGGGTCGGTTACCAGTGGTAAATTGGACGCTCATTTCCCGATGTTCCCCTCCTGCGGGGGAGAGAAAAATATAAAGAATATTCAGACGAGGAATTCAACATGCAAATTGCCGACAGCATAGTAGCCATCACCGGTGCCGGCCGGGGCCTGGGGCGCGCCATGGCCGAATACCTGGCCGAGCGCGGCGCGCGCCTGGCGCTGATTGACCTGAACGAAGAAGACCTGGCGCAGAGCGTCGCGGCCTGTGAGAAACACGGTGCCGAGGCGCGCAGCTATCTGATCAACGTGGCCAAAGAAGACGAGGTGGACAGCGGTTTCGCCAGGATCGCCGAGGATTTCGGCGGCCTGCAGGTGCTGGTCAACAACGCCGGTATTATGCGCGACGGTATGCTGCTGAAATTCAAAGACGGCAAGGTGACCGACCGCATGTCGCTGGACCAGTGGCAGTCGGTGATCGACGTCAACCTGACCGGCGTCTTCCTGTGCGGCCGCGCCGCGGCGGCCCACATGGCCGAGGGCGGCAAGGGTGGGGTGATCGTGAACATCTCCAGCCTGTCCCGCGCCGGCAACATGGGCCAGACCAACTACTCCGCGAGCAAGGCCGGCGTCGCCGCCATGACCGTGACCTGGGCGCGGGAGCTGGCCCGCTATGGCATCCGTGTGGCGGCCATAGCGCCGGGCTTTATCAATACCGACATGGTCGCGCAGATGCGCCCGGAAATCCTCGAGAGCCTGGTCAAGCAGGTGCCGCTGCGCCGCCTGGGCGAACAGCAGGAGATTGCGTCCACCGTGGCGTTTATTCTCGAGAACGATTTCGTATCCGGCCGCGTACTGGATATCGACGGCGGCGCGCGTATCTGATCGCGCTGCACATAATCCATCTGTAGGAGCGGCCGGCGGCCGCTCCTACATACGAGTTTAAGACACCCGCTGAATCCCCCCCTGCAACCTGTCCGAAAACATCCACTGCCACAGCTGGATATGCCGCGCGCGGAAGGCGCCGGCGCACGACAGCAGGTAGTAGCGCCACATGCGGTAGAAGCGTTTGCCGTAGCGGTCGGCAAAGCGGGCCCAGTGCTGCTCGAAGTTCTGGTGCCAGGCCAGCAGCGTCTTGTCGTAGTCGCTGCCGAAGTTGTGCAGGTCTTCGCACACCAGCAGGTTGTCCGCCGCGTCGCCGATCTGGCCGGCGGAGGGCAGGTCGCCGTTGGGGAATATGTACTTGTCGATCCAGGGGTCGGTGGTGGAGCGGCGCTGGTTCTTGCCGATGGTGTGCAGCAACAGCAGGCCGTCTTTCTTCAGGCAGCGTTTGGCCACCTGCATAAAAGTGCGGTGGTTTTTGCGCCCCACATGCTCAAACATGCCCACGCTGGCGATGCGGTCGAAGGGCTGGTCCAGGCAGCGGTAGTCCTGCAGATGCACCTCGATTGGCAGATCGGGGTACTTTTCGGCGATATAGTTGCTCTGCTCGCGGGATACGGTGACGCCCACACACTCTACCCCGTAGTGCTCCGCCGCGTAGCTCACCAGGCTGCCCCAGCCGCAGCCGATATCCAGCAGGCGCATGCCCGGTTGCAGGCCCAGCTTGCGGCAGATCAGGTCCAGCTTGGCGGTCTGGGCCTCGTCCAGTGTCTGCGCCTCGCGCCAGTAGCCGCAGCTGTAGGTCATGCGGCTGTCGAGCATGGCCTGGTAGAAGTCGTTGCCCAGATCGTAGTGGCGCTCGCCCACCTCGAAGGCGCGGCGGCGGCTCTGCAGATTGATCAGGTAACTGCGCAGGATGCGCCAGGCATTGCGCCAGGGCTTGATGTGGCGGGGCAGGTCGGCATTCAGGATACGGAAGAAAAACTGGTCCAGCGCCGGGACATCCCAGTCACCGCGCATATAGGTCTCGCCCAGCCCCAGGCTATTGCGGGCGACTATCTCGTCCAGTGCCTCTGCCCGGTGCAGGCGCATATCCCAGGGTCTGTCGCCGTTGATACGGATATCCGCCTCACCGAGAATCTCGTCCAGCAGATGGCGGCTGCGGCCGACCGTGGGAACGCCCATGGTGTCCTGCTGCTCGCTTGCCATAGTTAGCCTCCTTGGCCCGGATAGTGTCTCGGGCGCGTCCTGTTGAATGCGGCGCCCTTGAAGAATTTGCCAGCTCACTCCATTTACTACAGCATATCGAAAATACCCAGATTCGCTTGCCCCAACAAGCGAAGAAGCGAAAGGAAAGCCACTCCATGCGCCCGCTGCTGTTGATCTTTATCGTCGTGCCCATCCTGGAGATGTGGTTGCTGATTACCGTGGGCCGGGAGATAGGCGCCCTGCCCACCATCGGGCTGGTGCTGCTCACCGCAGTGGTGGGCCTGGCCCTGTTGCGCCGCCAGGGGCTTTCCACGGTGATGCGCGCCCAGCAGAAGATGCAGGCCGGAGAGCTGCCGGCACGGGAGATGGTCGAGGGGATCTTTCTGGCTGTGGGCGGCGCGCTGCTGCTGACCCCGGGCTTCTTTACCGACGCGCTGGGCTTCGCCTGCCTGATCCCGGGGCTGCGCCAGCTGCTGTTGGGCCGCCTACTGCGCCATGTGACCGTGGTGAATGCCAGGTTCACGCCCGGCGGCCCCGCCCATCGCCGCCGGCACGGCTCAAATGACGTTATCGAAGGGGACTACTCTCGCGAAGATGGTCAGCCCCTGGACCGCGAAAAGCACAAAAAGTGATCAATTTTCGCTCGCTGCTGCCGCCGCGCCCCTATCTTCACAGTTTTTTTACCTGCCGCTGTTGAAATCCCTCTGAGCGCCCATAGATAGGGTGCGTCCCAGGATTTTGCCCCGGCTCTGCCGGTCAGAGCGGGGCAGGTGGTCCCAGGCCTGTGCGGCAGGGGCCCTCCACGTTGGAAAACCTTAAAAAGACTCAATGGAGAGCTTATCCATGAAAATTCGTCCTTTACACGACCGCGTCGTAGTGCGCCGTAAGGAAGAAGAAGCCATGTCAGCCGGTGGCATCGTGCTGCCGGGCGCTGCTAAAGAAAAGCCGAACCAGGGCGAAGTGGTAGCCGTGGGCGAGGGCAAGCTGCTGGACAACGGCGACCTGCGCGCCCTGTCTGTAAAGGTGGGCGACACTGTCGTTTTCGGCCGCTACGCCGACAGCAACACCCTCAAGGTGGACGGCGAAGAGCTGATCATCATGAGCGAAAGCGACATCTACGGCGTGCTGGAAAGCTAAGCGCCGCCGCTAACTTCACTCGCACACAGAATTTGAGGAACAAGAACCATGGCAGCTAAAGACGTAAAATTCGGTGACGACGCCCGCCAGAAAATGCTGAAAGGCGTAAACATTCTGGCCGACGCCGTCAAGACCACCCTGGGCCCGAAAGGCCGCAACGTAGTGCTGGACAAATCCTTCGGTGCGCCGACCGTCACCAAAGACGGCGTATCCGTCGCCAAGGAAATCGAGCTGAAAGACAAGTTCGAGAACATGGGTGCGCAGATGGTGAAGGAAGTGGCCTCCAAGGCTTCCGACACCGCCGGTGACGGTACCACCACCGCCACCGTACTGGCGCAGGCCATCGTGACCGAAGGCCTGAAGTCCGTTGCCGCCGGCTTCAACCCGATGGACCTGAAGCGCGGTATCGACAAGGCCGTGGCCGCCGCCGTTGAGCATATCGCCAGCCTCGCCACTCCCTGTGCCGACAGCAAGTCTATCGCCCAGGTAGGCACCATCTCCGCCAACAGCGACGAGAGCGTCGGTACCATCATCGCTGAAGCCATGGAAAAAGTGGGCAAAGAGGGCGTGATCACCGTTGAGGAAGGTTCCGGCCTCGAAAACGAGCTGGACGTGGTGGAAGGTATGCAGTTCGATCGCGGCTACCTGTCCCCCTACTTCATCACCAACCAGGAGAACATGACCGCCGAGCTGGAAGATCCGTTCATCCTGCTGGTGGACAAGAAGATCTCCAATATCCGCGACCTGCTGCCGCTGCTGGAGCAGGTGGCCAAGGCCTCCAAGCCGCTGCTGATCATCGCCGAAGACGTGGAAGGCGAAGCGCTGGCCACCCTGGTTGTGAACAGCATGCGCGGCATCGTCAAGGTTGCCGCCGTCAAGGCACCGGGCTTCGGCGACCGCCGCAAGGCCATGCTGCAGGATATCGCCATCCTGACCGGCGGTACCGTGATCTCCGAAGAAGTTGGCCTGGAGCTGGAAAGCACCACCCTGGAGCACCTGGGTAACGCCAAGCGCGTAACCCTGTCCAAGGAGAACACCGTGATCGTGGACGGCGCCGGCGATGTGAAAGACATCGAAGCCCGCGTCAACCAGATCCGCGCCCAGATCGAGGAGTCCTCTTCCGACTACGACAAAGAGAAGCTGCAAGAGCGCGTGGCCAAGCTGGCCGGCGGTGTTGCGGTAATCAAGGTTGGCGCCGCCACTGAAGTGGAAATGAAAGAGAAGAAGGCCCGCGTTGAAGACGCTCTGCACGCTACCCGCGCCGCAGTGGAAGAGGGCGTGGTACCCGGCGGTGGCACCGCGCTGGTTCGCGCCACCCAGGCCATCAAGGTCACCGGCGACAACGAAGACCAGAACCACGGCATCGCCGCCGCGCTGCGCGCGATGGAAATGCCGCTGCGCCAGATCGTCGACAACGCCGGTGAAGAAGCCTCCGTTGTGGTCGACAAGGTCAAGCAGGGCGAAGGCAACTTCGGCTACAACGCCGCTACCGGCGAGTACGGCGATATGCTGGAAATGGGTATCCTCGACCCGGCCAAGGTAACCCGCACTGCACTGCAGGCGGCTGCCTCCATCGCCGGCCTGATGATCACCACCGAAGCCATGGTTTCCGAGATCCCGGAAGACAAGCCGGCCGCACCGGACATGGGCGGCATGGGTGGTATGGGTGGCATGGGCGGCATGATGTAAGCCCGCCCCATCCGGCCAAACCAACGAAAAAGCCCCGCAACTGCGGGGCTTTTTTGTATGTCTTGTTCCGAGGCGCGGAAGAGGGGGCGCAGCAGCGGGTTAAGGGCCATGCCTCTTTAGAGCGCCACTCTATAAACCACTCCGGGCTCGGCGATACCTTTTGGTGATTGCATCCGATCCATCGGGCTCAACACGCCCCTGCCACCCCGGTTAACCACATGGGTATAGACCTCCGTGATGGATATATCCGTGTGGCCCAATAATTCCTGAATCGTGCGCAGATCATAACCGGCCTCCAGCAGATGGGTGGCAAAGCTGTGGCGGAAGGCATGGGCGCGCGCGGGCTTGTGAATGCCTGTTGCGCGGACGGCGCGACGAATCTGCTTTGCCAATGCGGACGGGTGCAGATGGTGGCGACGTTGGACTCCGGTACGCGGATCGCGGCTGGCCTTGCTGGCGGGAAACAAATACTGCCAGGCCGTTTCTCGTGCCGCATTGGGATACTTTCTTGCCAGCGCGTCGGGCAGATAGACTTCACCCAGGCCCTCAGCCAGATCCTGACTATGCAGAATCTGCACCCGCTGAATCTGCCGCTTGAGGTCCGGCACCAGGGACTGGGGCAGCATGGTAGTGCGATCCTTGTTGCCTTTTCCTCCCCGCACAAAGATATTGCTGCTATCGAAATCGATATCCTTGATCCGCAGTGAAAGTAATTCCGCAACTCGCAAGCCGGCGCCGTACATCAGTTGGACCTGCAACCGGCTCACCCCCTGCAGATGGGACAGTATGGCCGAAACTTCACTGCCGCTATAAACCACAGGCAGGCGCCGGGGCTTCCTCGCCTGTGAGAAAGCCATGTCATCCAGCTCCATTCCGAGGAAGCGCTTATACAGATACACGAGGGCGTTAAGCGCAACTCGCTGTGTGTTTACTGAGCAGTCCCGCTGCTGGGCAAGATGCGTGAGAAAGAGCTCCACCTCTGCGGCTCCCATTTCCTGGGGGTGCCGTTTCTGGTGGAAAAAGATAAAGCGCCGTACCCAGTGAACATAAGTGCGCTCAGTGCTGAATGCCAACCCGTTCTCGCGAATATGCAGCCTCAGCCTGTCTAAAAAACGTACTGGACGGGTGGGTATTCTGGGGCGAACGTCATCCATAACCATAATTGGAGCTCCCATAGACTGTACTTATATACAGTATTTTTTCCACGATAGCCATGTCAAGGCCGTGTTCAGAAGCCAGTGGCTTTTATTCACAGTTGATCGAACACTAAGTAATTGACTTCAAAGGGAATAGTGTTAAGACTTGGAGCCGGATGAACAATAAGATAACTGAGCCACAGGCTCGCTTTGGCCATGGGATCAAAACGTCATATCGGCTATCTTGTTGATTTTAATGTAGATTTTTAGCTATGTGCGATTGTGCGCCTGTGTACAAGAGCCTGGGTGATATAGAGCCACTGGCTTTTGAATAAAACTGTTAGGTGAAAGCCAAGAATAAGCAATGGAGTTGTAATTGAGCAATCCAATAAAAGAACACAGAAAAGCGACTAAGCAGCTTGCTCGTTCACTCAAAAAAACAGATGTGTACCACTGGTTATGTGAGAGAGGCTATTTCCCCGAGAGTTACGTTCTTCCTCCTTGCTTTGTCGTTGATAAGAGACCAGCCAAGCCAAAGGTTTACACCAAAGTTACAGGTGGAGGTAAAAAGTACAAAGTTCCAAGGACTGAGTGCTTGAATGTTCATTTTCCAAAAACTGAATATACTGATCGCAACTTTGGATTAATTCATCCTGAAATTCACAATGATATTGCTTACCACATTTCTACGAATTGGCTAACGATTGTAGAAAAGATGGTTCCCAAAAACAGTCAGGTTACTTCTTACACATTTCCAATACCAATAGACTCACGAAATCCGGGAAGAGTCGGGTATCTTAGAAGCGGCAGGCTCATTTATGAATTTATTGGGATGATTGATGACGATATTGCCTCTGAAGCTTATAAATATAGATACATAGTTAAGGCCGACATAAAAAGCTTTTACCCATCTATCTATACTCACAGTATTGCTTGGGCAATACACGGAAAGAAATTCATCCGCAAACCCGCGAACATGCACAGCTACAAGCTCCTCGGGAACCGCTTAGATCGCTTATTTCAAAATGCCAATGATGGTTGTACTAATGGAGTTCCAATTGGGCCAGTAGTCTCAGATGTGATCGCAGAGATTGTTGCCTCAGCTGTCGATGTTAATTTTACCAAATTGGTTCGGGACTCTGGGGTGGATTGCGAAGCTGTTAGGTTCAAAGATGATTATCGGATACTAACCAAGTCTGAATCTGACTCAAAGAGAATTATCAAGTTTCTTCAGGCTTCGCTAAAGGAATATAGCTTAGAGCTAAGTGATGAAAAAACGACGATTTCCCCCCTTCCTGATGGGTTGTTTAGAGAGTGGGTGTCTAAATATCATGCCGTTCACCCAATTAAGAAAAAGTCATACTCATGGAAAGAGTTTCGGGAACTGTATTTAGCGACAATCCGAATCGATAAAGAATGCACAGGAACTGGTGTTATTGAGCGCTTTCTAGCTGATATCGTCGACAAGGACGGAAAACTAAAAATAAAGGTCGGTGACTTTAACTTGCAGAAGGTTATTAGCATGTTGATCATGCTAGGAAGTCTGCGAATTAAGGCGTTTCCAAAAATAATAGCAATTCTAGAGGGAGTGCTAAAAAGCGATTTCGGGTTTATACATCAAGACACTATCGTAGAATATCTCGAAGATTACCTAATCACGCTTTCCGAAGAAGAGGAGAGGAATAAATACCTTATATCGTGGATTAGTTACTTTCTTGTAAGTAATGGGCTAGACAAATTACTGTCTACCAGGCCTAAATACAAAGATCCAATTACCCGATCAATTCTAAACAATCGCGGCAACGTATTTAAAGACTGTAAAGAGCACAAAATTTTCGTAGGCTGTAAAACAATAGCCAAGAAGGTAACAATGATTGAGCACCTCGATGTATTTAATCCACCCAAAATCACCTAACAAGGCGCTGCTGTCGGACAAGTTTTCCGCTGCGCTCCAAACTTGCCGCAGAGCGCGGCGTTATGATTTTTTATGCCTAGAAAAATAGGGAAGCTTGGTCTAAGGCACTATGGGGCAAAAACCGTAGAGCTAAATGAGTCGGTCGATTGGGAGTCACTACTTACAGAGATTTTTGTCGGTTTCTTGTTGGGCGTATTTGCTTATATGGGCTATGTCGCAAAGGTTCCACTGTTGTTCTTTCCGTGCCTCATTGGTTCTATTGCGTGTTTGTTTGCCGTGATCAAGACAGTATATTTATCTATTAAGGGCAGAGTTGAGAGTAGGAAGAAAGATGGAGCTAAGCCCAAATCATAACCAGGCCAGGCAGTACGCTCCGGCGCTGCGCGCCTCCGCCGGACGGCCTACGCAATGCGCTTCGCGCAAAAAACGCTACGGCCGCCGCTGCTGGCGGCGTTATTTGCGACGTGAAGTCGTATAAATTTCTGTTACACACTCTGAAAAAAATCACAGGAGGTCATTTCTCAGAACGATGTAACCCGATGTTCTGCCATCGGTTTCCTACCGGCACATGCGTGGAGAGTAATCTCCGGGTGTGAAGCTGCCGGGACAATGTAACCTGCGGGCACTGCCCGGAAGAGAAAACCGCGAGGAACTCTCAACTCTGCCAGCACCAAGGCGGTAAGGGGCTAGGAATGGATAGTATGGTCAACTCAGGTGAATTGTCGTAACTCTCGTGACAGCCAGACAAGCCAAAGGTGCTGACAGGCTTTAACCAAAAGGTGTGTGGACAAGTTTGCGGGCTTATAACGTCCCGCCACGCAGATGCCGCTC